>NZ_VTXJ01000002.1:0-393816 GCF_013114525.1 Vibrio sp. T3Y01
CAGAATTTACATTCGCCACACTCAGCTGTGTAAAGTGGGATAACGTGGTCGCCAACTTCAACGCTTGTTACGCCTTCGCCAACCATTTCAACGATACCGCCACCCTCGTGACCAAGGATAGAAGGGAAGATGCCTTCTGGATCGTCACCTGAAAGAGTGAATGCGTCAGTGTGACAAACACCAGTAGCAACGATACGAACAAGTACTTCGCCAGCTTTTGGCAGTTCAACGTCAACCGTTTCACGCTTTAGCGGCTCGCCCGCTTTCCAAGCAACCATAGCTTTAGATTGGATATGAGTTTGACCAGGTTTGATTTCGATAGTCATGTGATATTTCCTATATTAGTCAGTCAACGTTAAGCTTGTTTGTTATCGCTCTCTCGTTTTGTTGGGGCTAGTATAGGTGTGACTATCAAGTTTGATAATCCCATATTTATGAGAATAATTATTACATATCAGTAATAATCAATAGCAAGACTAATTTCGTCTAACAGTAAATCAAAGGTTTAGCCTAGGCTGAATAAAATCGATAAACGCAGAGATACGCTTAGATACCGAGGATGATTTATAGAACACCGCATTGACTCGATACTGTATTAACTCGATTCAGTGGTCTGCTAGACAAGAAACAGACTCCGCAAGTCGCTGCATCTAGCATCTAGCATCTAGCATCTAGCATCTAGCATCTAGCTAGAATAGAAAAAACAAAGCCCGAATCTAAGTTCGGGCTTTGTCTATTTGGTTGTTCTACTATTCATTATCAATTGGCTTCAAAACTCGGCATGGATTACCGACTGCGACCACATTGTCTGGAATATCTTTGGTCACCACACTACCCGCACCGATCACACTGTTCTTACCAATGTTCACACCTGGGCAAATGATCACGCCCGCACCAATCCAAGCATTGTCACCAATGGTAATTGGGGTACCGAACTCAACGCCTTCGTCGACACGGCTCTTCACATCCAATGGGTGACCTGCCGTGAGCACTTGTACATTCGGAGCGAACAGCACATTGTCGCCAATAGTTACTTCCGCGACATCCAAAATCACACAGTTAAAGTTGGCGTAAAAGTTCTTACCCGGTTTGATGTTTGAGCCGTAGTCACAGCGAAATGGTGGTTCTAAATAAGCGCCTTCAGAATCAGGAATTAGAGTGTCAATTGCATAGCGCCATTCGTCACTGTCTGGAATACTGTTGTTAAGCTTTTGAAGAACCTTACGACACTCGATCCGCTCTGCGTACAGTTCTTCATCCCAAGCAAGGTAAGGCTCACCTGCCAACATCTTCTGTTTTTCTGTTTTCACGTTATTTACCGATTTCCACACTACTTACCCAGTAATGGTCAATACATCGACCAAAAAACGCAATATCGCATATCTTTCCCTCTCACAATAAGAGCGGTTTTAAGAGTCTTACGGAGATGCGCTTCCTGTCACGATTTGTAGTGAACGACCCATTAAAATTCATGTACAACAAACGAAACACATAGATGGCACCAATAAAAAGTTTTTGTTATTAAGCAAAGGCCAGTATGAAATTGATGTAATTTTCGTTTAAGTACACTGAGCAACTGAATCTCGAATTACAAGACTGCCAGTAGTGTCGATGGCATTTGATTGTTCCGAATCTCCAACGATTTGCAGAATCGCTTTTTGCGTCATTTGCTCAAGTGGGACACTCACAGAGGTTAAGCTTGGTGTTAAAAACTCGCCCACTTTGCTGTTATCAAAACCGACGATAGAGATATCTTGAGGTAATGAATACCCTAGCTCCGTTAACGCCTTAATCGCACCAATCGCCATGTCATCGTTTTCAGACAGAATCGCAGTGAAGCTTGCTTTACTTTCTACTAAAGCTTGTGCGGCACGGTAACCACTCTCCATCGTCCAATCGCCTTGAACCACACTAGACTCGTTCAGCTCAATACCATGCTGAGTGAGCACATCTTGATAGGCTTTATAACGTTGCTCATCGGTCGACGACCCTGCTTTACCGCGGATCACCGCAATCTCTGTATGCCCCTGCTCGATGATGTGTTCAACCATCAAACAAGCACTTTGATAATGATCGGTAGTGATAGCATGCTCAGGCTTCGAAGGCATTTCCCGGTTGAGCACCAAAATCGGTGTATCCGTGCTTTCGATGATCTGAGCGATCTCGCTTTCCGTTAAACATTGCGGATAAATGATGATGCCGGCGCATTTCATATCGAGTAGGAAATTGATCGCCTTTCTTTCGTCTTCAGCACTGTGTTTGCCATCGGTGATCACCAATTGGTGATTCGATTTTTCACTGTAAGAAGCCGCGTGATACATCAAAGAAGAGAAGTAAGGACCGTTGAACAGCTCATTGGTGATCACAAAGCCGATGAAATTGGTCTTCTTGGTCGCCAATTGCTGAGCTAATAAGTTCGGTCGATAGCCCGTTTCTTGAATCGCATCAAATACCTTTTTCACCACATCTGGGCGCACGATATTCTTGCCGTTTAAGACACGAGAAACCGTCGACTTAGATACCCCTGCGCGGTTCGCGACATCAAGCATTGTGACCATTTGCTTCTTTTCCTTATATAAAAAATTAGCCGACATAAGCCGACTAATTTAATGCTAGTTCATATTGCGCGTATCTTTATATTACGTAGAACGACGCAGTAAGAGGCATTCTAAATAGTGGCACCGTTAGATGCAATCACGCCTTTGTACCACTCAAAAGACTTCTTGCGCTTACGCTCAAGTGTGCCTGATTGATCGTTGTGTTTGTCTACGTAAATAAAACCGTAACGCTTTTTCATCTCACCGGTGGTGAACGACACCAAATCGATACAGCCCCAAGGGGTATAACCCATGAGGTCAACGCCATCGATCACTACGGCTTTTTTCATCTCTTTTATATGGTCGCCAAGGTAAGCAATACGGTAGTCATCATTGATACTGCCATCTTCTTCGATGGTATCAACCGCGCCAAAACCATTCTCAACGATAAACAGTGGCACTTCATAGCGCTCATAAAGAGACGCCAAACAGTAACGCAAACCTGTTGGATCAATCGGCCAGCCCCAATCGCTCGACTTGATAAATGGGTTCTCTACCGAGTTTTCATGACCACCGTCCATCGCTTCTTCTGTCGATTGATGAGAAGACGAGTCCAAGGTGTTTGACATGTAATAGCTAAAGCCAAGGTAATCCGCTTTACCCTCTTTCAAGATTTGTTCATCTTCAGGCTGCATTTCGATATTGAAGCCTTTAATAGCCCAGTCACGTTTTGCGTAGCTTGGGTAATGACCGCGAACCATCACATCTGAGAAGAAGTAACGATCGCGCATCGCTTGCTGCGCCACCATGATATCTTCTGGCTTTGAAGAACGAGGATAGAAAGGCACCATCGCACACATTGCACCAATCTGAAGATCTGGGTTGATCTCGTGACCTTTTTTAACCACCAAGGCACTCGCAACAAATTGATGGTGAACCGCTTGATACATAGCCTCTTGTGGCTTTTCGCATTGTGGGAACTTCACGCCAGAGCATAACCAACCGAAGATGTCTGCCGAGGTGTTCATCTGGTTATTAATCTCGTTAAACGTCATCCAGTACTTCACTTTGTGCTGATAACGCTCCATCACTGTGGTTGAGTATTTAACAAAGAAATCGATTACTTTTCGGTTCATCCAACCACCATATTCTTTGGCTAGATGGTAAGGCATTTCAAAGTGGCTCAGCGTCACAACTGGCTGAATATCGTATTTCAGAAGCTCATCAAATAGGTCATCGTAAAACGCCAAACCCGCTTCACACGGTTCAGCTTCATCGCCGTTCGGGAAGATTCGTGTCCACGCAATGCTGGTGCGGAAGCACTTAAAGCCCATCTCAGCGAATAACTTAATGTCTTCTTTATAGCGATGGTAGAAATCCACAGCAACTTGGTTTGGGTAGTTTTCGCCGTCGATCACGCCATTGGTGATTCGACGTTGTACACCATGAGCGCCCGCTGTTAATACATCAACAACACTGACACCTTTACCATTCGCATCCCAGCCGCCTTCTAACTGATGCGCTGCTACTGCACCGCCCCATAAAAAATCGTTCGGAAATTCGTTGTTCATACCATTACTCGCTACAAGTTATTCGTGAAAAAGATCGGAACTAGAACGCCAACCGCAGCTCTGAAACCGATTTCAATAAAGCAAAGATACAACCTGAAACCGGTTTCAACAAGAGTTTTTTGGATCTTTTTTTGATCACATGATGGGGTTGAAAAAAGCACTCTTAAGCGATGAATAACATTCAAAAACGCCAACACCTAATGCAAAAAAGCCAGCTCTACGTGGGTTGAGCTGGCTTTGCGTTGTTAAAGAAAAGAGTCGGTCAGACTACGACAATGGCAATTGACGGATCATTTGTTGAACCTCATTACCATATTTTATGCGCTGTCTGGTCTCTTCGAGCGCGTACATTTGAGTCTTCTTCGCTGCAGGATTAACACTTCGACCTTCGGTTACCATATTATCCGCTGATGACTTTTCCTGATCTAATCGCCCAGGTATCGTTTTCACAGTAGACCAGCCCAAACTGCCAATCGAGCGCGCCGTCATTATGCCTTGATAGATGGTATAACCTCGTGCACTCACCTTTACTTGCCCAAGGAGGATCTTAGTGTAGCCGCCATGAATCGGAGGAGGCGTGTACGTCATTGTCTTGCCGCCCTGAGTCATTCTGGTCGCAATCACCTGCCCCTCAGAACTCCCTATTCGCATTGCTGGGTTCGTTTTATTGGCCCATGCCACATTATACTCACCGGAAGGTCTGATTTTATTCATCAAGCGAGAACCTAGGCCTGGCTGTGTGACATCTTCCAAAGCACCACCTGCTCTTACCCAACGCAGATTCTGAACCGATTTATAGGCCGAATATCCACCACTCACTACACCAATAATATCGAATGGGATCGTCGCTATATCGAGTTTGCGGGAAATGTCCCCATCATCAATCACACCAGACGCAATTTGTAATGCACCGCTGGTCATTCCTGCAATACCGCCGATGATGCCCGCAGCTAATACTAAACTTGAGCCACCAGTAGGCGCGGCCAATGCAATGCCAACTATCCCTGCAAGCACACCAAAAGCACCAAACAAGATCTTGCTGATGTTCAGGTGGCCACTTGGGTCAGTGAAATTAATAGGATCATTGTGACAATACACATAAGCATTATGAACACCCTCATTAAAAGGCGCCAAACTGTCGGGGGCATTGAAGCGCATCAGCTTAGGCTGGTAGACGCGATAGCCTTGACCTAAGTGATAACCTTGCAACACAGGGTCCAGCCACTCACCATTGAAGCCAATGTCTGAGTGAGAGATTGCCATCGACTGCGCCATCGCTAAACGAACTGAAGTCGGTAGCAAGGATATGCCACCAGCCACTGCAGCAGTTTGACCAATTTTAATCAGAAACTGACGGCGATTAAGTGGGGTAATAAATACCGAGTCTTTATTCTTCATTTGCATTCCCCGCTTGCTCACGTTGTCCATATGGAGAGTAACGGTACGTTGAGCCCGTTTTTCCTGAAGTATTAGAGGCAACGACAGATCCATTTTGATCGGTCGCTAACAGGTTTGTATCCGAACCTGACTCTGACCATATTGGGACCCCTTCGTGATAGATATACTGAGTCAGTGTGCCGTTTTCCTCTATTGCTGAGAGGTCACCCCATAGATAGCTAAATTGGCGAGATTCAGATGGCGACTGCTGAGCCGAAAGTCGGTCATTACTGTCATAGTGGTAAATCCATTCAGTATTGTCGGCAAACACGCGTTGTAGGCGGTCGAAGTTGTCATACTCGAGCACGCGACCATCCGCGTCTTGAGTCATGTTGCCATTCAAGTCGTACTCGATTGATACTTGGCTATCCAGTTGTGGATGAGAGTGAGTAATACTGGTCAACCGACAAGGGTCATCCGACTCGTAAAAATAACGAGCAAAATCTTCAGATTCAGCCGTCGATGTACGTTGGGTCAACATGTTACCCAACTCGTCGTAGCTCCACTCAATTGAAGTCATTGGCTGTCCCCAATCACTCAAAGGTCCCGTCCCAAAGAATTCAACCTTAGTAAGCTGAGCAAGCTCGTCATAGGTATAGCTTTCTGTCAGGTTGCCTAATGTCGCACACTCTTTTGTACGAGAATCGAGCAAGCCTAGCGCGTTATATTCTTGTGATTGCTCAAAGATATAATGGTCGTTCAAGGCAATAGCGCGGTTCACTTCTCGACTGTATTCATCCCACTCAAGCTCGGTGATTTGAGTTTGATTTCCAGACACCAAGGTTTCGACAATCACACGATCAAACTCGTCATACTCGTAATAAACCGTTGTCGAGTTTGAGCTCAGCTTCACCAAGCGTCCTAGTTCATCATAACCATACTGTCGAGTATCCGTGTCGCCATCAATGGCAGCGATAACCCCACCATCCGAATAGCTGTAGTAACGAATCTGTCCTTCATTCACCTCAACTTCAGGTAACCCCTTCGACGAATAGGTAATGGTACTTTGATTGCCTTCATTATCTTGACTCCCGGTTTGCAAGCCGGATATTGGGTCATGACTATAGTTAGCAACCTGCCCATCAGACGATTTCGCACTCAACACACCCAGCTGACTATCGCGAGTAAACTTACGCACCGGCGCTGACAAGCTAGTTTCGGTTTCAGGAATATTACTGCTGTCTGAGTAGGACCAACTCAACGCCGCTTGAGTACTCGCACCGCGTCGCAGTGTTCGCTGACGCCCTAAGCCATCAATGTCACGTTTCCCCACCGTTGTCCCGCCAATCTTTAGGTCTATAACCTGTGACTGATCGGTATGCTCAGCATAGGTGATGTCGTGATCGACACCGTTCGCTTGAGTCATGCGAATCACGCGATCAAATCGGTCGTAATGGTAGTGCTTAGATTGAGCAAGCGGGTTGGTTTCTTTGATCAGTCTCCCCCACGAATCATACTCATAATCCCAGCTATGAATCCCCTGCTCTTTTTTGTCTTCAAGACCCCAAGTGTTCAGAGAGCTGACCGTCATAGTTAAGCCTTCAATACCCTGAGTTTTCTTACGCGATGCAAGGTTGTTAAATTCAACGCGACGTTTTCCGTTCGCAAGCAGTGTCGATTTAACTTGCCCCCAGTCATCGTATTCATAGCTCTCGGTCAGCACCACAGGTGCCGATCTAGAATTACGATCAGGCAGTACATCGTAGGTACTCTTACTTTGTAGTCTGCCGAACGCATCGTACATTTTTGTCCATACGACTGAGTTGCCAACCTTGGCTTCTAATTCTCGCCCTTGACCATCCCAACTCTGTTCACACAAATTACCTTTGCAGTCTGTTAACAACAGAGTTTGTCGGCTCAAACCTGTATCAACAAGGTATTGGTACGAACGGGATGCACTTCCTTCAATACGCTCTTCGGTGGTTCTTCGCAGCGTGTCATACGCAAATGAACAACTGACACCATCCGAGTCGACATGTCGCGCTAACTCGCCAATATCAAGGTAGTGACCGACAACAAGGTTGGTTTTCGTATTATCATGACAAGTCAGTTCTTCGTGTTCTTCAAGGACATCATTATCCAGTGCATACTGATAGCGCGAAGTGGCAGAATAGACACCATTAGGATGAAGGATGTCATTTTGCACCGAAGCCAGTCGACTAAATGAATAGGTATCACGCGTATCAGTTTGATAGGCATAATGAGTTTGGTAGCGTTGCGTATCTTCTTCTAAGCTCAGCACCACGTCTCGCTGACCATTTAAACCCGCTAGAGAAGCATACTGGTATGCGATCACTCTTTGTTCTGAGCCATTGTCTAACGTGCGAGACTTGACGAAATTCACCATGCCAGTTGGTGATGCCGGACAGCCCGTCTCACCATTTTTAGCATAGTATTCATAGTGTTCCGTAATACTATTCTCGTCGACAAATCTAAGCATGTTGCCGTATTCATCATAGTCCCAGAATCTATTTTGAGCTTGGCTATCCGATCCAGAAAACCAGATCTGCTCCTCTTTACTGATCAATGAGTACTGAGCGGGTTGAGCGGAAAACTCTTGATTATCAAGGGCGGGATAGTCCAACCTTTTCAAATGAACAAGGTTGCCATCGACGTGTCGAGCTTCTTCAACAAGTAAGTGGAATTGGTTGTAGGTTTGAGCAGTGACAATAGAGCCATTTTCAATTTTTTGTACGCGATAGCTGTACTCTCTGCCGCGCTCCAGCAAATTATCAAGCCCTTCGCTCAACTCGCCACCAGGCGATCCGTACCCCATAAAATTACGACTATCGGTACCAATGCTGTCATAGGTTGTCGTAATGATGGGAGAGTTGAGAGTCAGCACATCATGAGCAGTCACCGCAGGTAGATAGGTCATCGAATTAATTCGAATACCATCGGCTCGGTATCTTAGCCTTTCAGTCAAACCGCAAGGATGGACCACTTCATCAATTAACGTGTACGAACCAATATCTTGATAGCCAAAGCCATAACTCCCCGCACGCTCGGGTAAATTGCATTGAACCAGCTTACTGTTGTTTAACGTAAGACTAAAAAAGGCTTCATGGGTGCTGCCAATATTGGTAAAAATGTTTATGCGCCCTGCGCTCACATATTCAACCCACAGCAGTGCCGTTTGCTTATCTGTTCTGTCGTCCCAAACTTTGTCCAAGCGCTTCTTGCCGCCAACATTGAGCCAAGAAAAGTAGAGAGCATGTCCATTACTTTGAACTACCTTAATGATATTGCCATCTTTATCTAGAATATCAGTACGGCCATTTTTATAAGTAATTTCGTAACCATTCGCACTAGACGATACCGAAAAATCGAGCAACTTTTTGTAGCGAATACTCATTTCTAGATTGGCATTTAATTCGGCGCGATAGGATTGTCCATTGGCCAGATAGAGTTGTTTGTTTTCAATATCGTATCTCGGGAGATTCAACTTCCAGCCTTTACCAAAACCAAGGTTGTCGGCTGAGTAAGGAGAGAATTGAATGGAGATGTCGAGGTTTGGTCCCTTGAGCCAGTTACCAATAAGAGAGCCAAGTAAGATTTGGTATGAGTAGCTTCTGGTTCTTTGGTCTACGCCGCCCGAACAAAAGCTATCAAAGTTAAAAGCATTTGAAGTCCAATTAGACATAAATTTCCCCTAAAGTGAATGAGTTAGCCCAAATGGTTGAGCTAACTCTGTTTTGTTCGAATGTTATTGGCTAACTAGGGTCCAACGGGTGTAATCCCATTTCTGACCACCACCAGTAAATTCACTTTGAGGATAAGTAAGCTTCAATGGTCCCTTGTTACCGTACTGGTCAAATACAGTAAATCGGTACTCCTTTTGCGAATCGTTGTTTGATGTTGCGTTATTCGAATATAACAGCTTGCTAAGAGTCACTGATCTCAACTGTTGGTTCACACGCCACACAGCAGTTCTGCCTTCACCAGCAGCACTATTCCAAACATACTCGTCAGAGACATTGCGCTCTGAACCTGGAACAAATATATAACCTTTCACAGAGCGATTATCGTCTGGGCAATCTGAGTAGCAGCCCAACCATTCATCGTTTAGGAACACTTTATCGCTATCCGACTCGTCAAAGTTATCCATAGCAACCTGAACCAGTTGAACGGACGTATCTTTCGGCGTCACATAAAAGTTACGCATCTCTGCTTTATCAAAATAGAACCCGTCGGCGTTGGCTTCTTCCCACACCAACTCACCTTCTCCAAGCTCAGAAAAATCAGCAGCGCTGTAAGACTTAGGCTGCACGCTTTGGTAGAACGCACTGCTTTCATTCGGGAAGGCACAGCTATCGTAGTAATTGTTGTCATACTGGCTTCCGGCATCGAACTTAACCTTCATACACACTTCACGATATTGAGCGACTTCGTTGCTATACACCCAAGCGGTTAATTTAGTATCACTCGCTGAAACACGAGACGTAGGAAGGGTTTTCGAGTAACCGTAACTGCTGCCCATTTGGTGAGAGTAGTCATTTGGATTCAACGTGTATCCCCAACAACCTCTTCCGTAACTGCAGTCTTTATCTTTGCCTAACTCCTGCCCACTATTCTTTAGGTAAAAAGATATCGCCCCCTCTAAGTCACTCTTAGATACGGTCACTGGTCTGCCGTAACTATCCGCAAAAGAAACAGAAACGCTGAGTTTTGACTGCATTCTTCCGTTAGCATAAAAAGGCATTGGTACACCATTGCTTTCATTATGATCAGCCGTCAGATCATCGTCGACCACATGATAATCACCATTAATGGCAGCAACACTTACATTAGAAAAAACACACGCCGACATTGCTAATAACAATGACTTCTTCATCGATAACTTCATAGTATTGACCCTCAACATTATTCGTTAAGAAATTAAATAAAAAGCACAGTTATCTTTAGATATGACAGTTTTTTGATAATTAAATCATCTTAAGGTCTTTGCCTTATTTAATGTTCACATCATCAAATTTGTAAACGCCATTGACCACTCCGATAACCATTACTTACAACCCATTTAATTGATTAAACGGACAGCGCCAAGTTAATTAATCACCTTAGCAATGTAAAATTTCTAAATATTGAAAAGCCAAACTAGGACATAAAACAAACTTACAAACCATCCGAATATAAAACAATGATTTACATTGACTTAAATGTTAATAGTTCAACAATATTCAAGTAATCACTCACCTCCACAACAAAGAAGGATTAGTTTTTACAAAATTCGGCATGTTTATTTGTTGTCACTCGCATCAATACCCACACTTAATGTTAATAATATCAATGATTTTAGAACGTTTTTTATAATTTAGAATATATTCATAGAAAGTTAACCATATAAATAAAGAGGATATAATCATCACTTTACTTATTATCGAGTAAACTTCAGGTCTCGTTAAATTTGTCAAAATTTAATTTTCATCATTAAGTTATAAAATAAACTTTCGTTTATCGTGATAAAAATAATCTATATGGTTTTACCTCATTCCTATTAATTAAATTTATGAAAGATTCATTAATTCCTATCCGTTACTCATCAGAGTTTTCTTGATAACTTATTTGACCCGTCTACCAGTGTAGGCTTTATGCTCAGCACCCATTCATCAAGAGGTGTGTTATGTCTATTCATCGTTCCTTCGCAGTACCTCGTCCGCTGCTTTCATTTTTCGACGGACTGTCCGACCCAGCAAAAGGAATTGCACTGGCGCTTATCTCAAATGCGCTGTTCATATTAGTCGGCGTTATTGTCCGCGAGTTGAGCCAGAGCATTGATATTTTCCAGATCTTGCTATTTCGCCAACTGGTTTTTGTGACCTTATTAATGCCATCGATAATCAGCAACATCGATGCAATGCTCCACCCTAAAATGGTGTCGATGCATGTATGGCGTGTCACAGGAGCGTTCATCGCACTCTACTTCAGCTTCTTAACCGTCAGTAATATTCCGTTTGCCGATGCAACCGCATTAGGATTTCTGAAAGTGTTGTTCGTGGCAGTTATCTCTCGTTTATTCCTGAAAGAAAACGTTGGTTGGGCTCGCATGACGACGATCCTAATTGGCTTTACTGGAGTGATGTTAGTCGTACAACCCTCCTTAGAAAGCGAATCTATGTTCTATGTTGGAACAGGATTAGTCGCGGCATTAGGTGCTGCTATTGCGGTTATCTGTGTAAGGAAAATGGCGAATGTAGAATCGAAAACCGTTGTATTGGCCTACCAAGCCATCTTTGTTGGCGCTGTTGCGTTAATCCCAGCGATCATCGAATTGCAATGGCCGACATGGTCTGAACTGGCTTTATTAGTTCTGGTCGGTGTGATCTCTTCTATCGGGCAGTGGTTTGGAGTGACAGCCTATAAATGGGGGGAAGCGAACGTGGTGTCAAATGTCGAATACTCACAAATGATCTACTCAATGGTTCTAGGCTTTCTGTTGTTTGCGGAATTACCAAATTCACTCGCTTTGATCGGTACGAGCGTGATTTTATTCAGTGCCATCCTACCGTTTATCATCAAAGCGAAGCAGAAATAGTAACTGTCACTATTCGGTGATAACGGCTAACTATTTATGCCCCAAACCGCATTTAGCAAGGGGCATTGATCATTCGTTTATCAATGGTGCTCAAAATACTGATCGTGTTGTGATTTAGCCGATTGGTCTTGAGTACCAGGATAGAACTGGACGAGCGTCTGGTCGGCGAGCGTAAGATGAATCCAGCCTTCTTTAACCCTTAGCCAATTGGTACCGTTTTTCTCATAGACAATAGGAAAACGGCCCCAGCCAGAATCCGACACCTGTAGCTCTTGAAAGCGTTCAATTGAGGTAAGCTGCTCGCTTTCAAAACTTGCACTAGAATAAACAGGCAAAGGTGCAATAGCATCGCTTGGCTTAAACGTATAACAACTTACAGACGCAGAAGTACGGTCAAACCATTGATACGGTTGAGCTCCGATTAGATCGTAGACCGTACAATCATTAAATTTGATAGCCCACGCTTGATGCTCTTTAAAGCCAAGGTAGCCAATCGGTTGAGATGGTTCGATTGTTGTCTCTGGTGCATCAACCTGTGCTAGCTCTGAGGACGTACATCCCATCAAACTCAGACTAAAAACAAAAGCCAAAATTCGCTTCATCATTGCCCCCTCAAATCCGTAAGTCATTCAATCGAGTTCTTACATTAAACGGTAAGTTCCAAGCGATTACCATCAGGATCGAGTACACAGCTCTCATAATAGCCATCACCGGTTCTTCTTGGACCATCTAAGCGTTCATACCTCTCTTCAACCAAGCGGCGAGTAAGCTCATCTACTGCTTGCTCTGAACCCAATGAAATAGCCATATGAATGAAGCCAGTGAATTGATCATAGATGTCATCTTTCGATTCAGGAACCGAGTCCATTTCCATGATCTCTAAGCGGCTACCACTCTCAAAAGACAAGAAGTAAGACGAAAAGCCTTTGGTTGGATTGTGGTATTTCTGGTTAGATGTCGCGCCAAAGTAATCTTCATAAAATCGTTTAAGTACTTCGAGTTGTTTGGTCCAAATCGCGATATGTTCAATCTTCATTTTTATCACCTAATGTTTACGTATGACACTAGATTACTCGCCAAATAAGGAAGGATAAACAGAACAGAAAGTACCATTAGCATTCCTATTTTATCGGTGACATTTCGCCCAGTCGCTGCGCAATATTGCTATCTCAGTTTGTGTAATAGTTAGCTTTGCTCCATAGTCGGTGTTTTACACAATCGAGATTTAAACTGTGAGCTATTTTAAATTGATAATGCTAGCCGCCATATGGGGAGGTTCATTCCTTTTCATGAGAATTGCGGCCAATCCTTTAGGCCCAGCGGTCCTAATTGAAGCGCGAGTTTTATGCGCGGCAATCACCCTACTTTTGGTTTCATTTTATCTAAAGAGAAAGCTCTCATTTAATGCTCACTCGAAACACTTTTTCATTCTCGGTTTGTTTAACACCGCGCTTCCTTTTTTGTGTTTCGCTTATGCGGCTCAAACACTGAATGCTTCAACCCTCGCGATCCTGAACTCCACCGCACCGATATGGGCGGCAATCATTGGAGCTATATGGACCAAAACTGCACTTGAGAGCAAGGTATTACTTGGGCTAGGTGTTGGTGTTACTGGGGTTAGCGTGTTGGTTGGTTGGGATGCATTCAATATTGGCCAAGAAGCCATTCTTCCAATCTTTGCAGCCGTGATGGCCGCATTTAGCTACGGTATCGCGTCTAACTACACCAAAACAGCACCTAAGGTTGAAGCTTTCAACAATGCCCACGGCAGCATGTGGGCAGCAGTGTTAATCGTATTACCCTTTGTGTTTTTCATGCCAATGAGAGAGGCACCCGATCTCACGATTACCACATCGGTCATCTTATTAGGTGCAGTATGTACCGGGTTAGCGTACCTGCTTTATTTCAATCTCATCAATGAGCTTGGTGCGCCTTCAGCGCTTTCAGTTACCTTTCTAATTCCCGTTTTTGGCATCCTTTGGGGTAACTTGTTCTTAGGTGAAGCTATTGGCATTAATACTGTGGTTGGCTCTATCTTGGTTATCACTGGTACCATGCTGGTGACCGGTTTATCTCCAACGCAGATGTTCAAAAATGCACGCCAAAAACGTCGCCAACGAGCAAGCTAAGTTCGGCATAATTTCACTTTGATTATCAATAAAAGTGGAACAATCAAGAACAAAAGCGGCCTCATTTTAGAGGCCGTTTTTATAGTTCTATCTTCAGATTCAGCTGTTTTCAGACTTCTTCATGTATTGCTGAACCTTATCTCTTAACCACTGATGGGCAGAATTCAAGTCGGTTCTTTTATGCCAGATCATGTATTGCTGCATCGGAACAATTTCGAATGGTTGTTCCAATACTTGTAGCTGGAAGGTCTCCGCAAATTGATTAGCAAAATCACGTGACGTACTGCCTACGCAATCCGATCCCGCTACCAATACACACATGGTCATGATCGAATCACATTCTGCACTCACTTTCCTTTGCTTGAGTGGCGTTTTAGTGAAGTATTCTGCCGTGTATAGGCGAGTTCGACGCATCCGAAACGTAATGTGTTTTTCGTCATAATACTGCTCTTGTGTTACCGAGCCATTGATTCTAGGGTGACCTTTTCGAGCTATTAGCACTAGCTCATCTTCAATTACTGGCTTTGTCATATAGCCATTCACTTGCGGGTAATGAATATCGATCGCGAGATCCGCTTGCTGCATGCTCAAGCTTTGAAGCAACTCCTCTTCGTTGTTCGGCACCATGTTAAATTCGATTGAGATATTGCCTAAGGTCTTATCCCGTTCAACGAGAGGCTGAAGTTTGTTGAGACCGATTTCGTTAACCAAAATTCGAAACACATGATGCTTCTGATTATCGAACTGCTTTAGCGTGCTGACCGCGCTGGTTATCCCTTCTAAGGCAGGTTCCACTCGAATCGCTAATTGCACTGCCGCATTGGTAGGCGTGATCCCGCGCCCTTCGCGAATAAAGAGGTCGGTATCGAGTTGACCTTGTAAACGCTTCAAAGCGCCACTCACTCCAGGTTGAGTCATGCCAAGAGATTCGGAGGCCAAAGTAATCGACTTCAATCGGTACACCTCTAAAAACACACTTAGTAGATTCAGGTCTAGCTTTTCAATATCGCTCACAGCAGCTCTCCATGTTCGCTTGAGGCCGTATTTAGCATACGACAAGGTTTCATTCTGAACCGATACCTTAATACAACTAAAACACATCACTGTTCGTGATACGTTAAATAAAGCTTACTTTATTTTTTGCTATATGTGTTGGGTGTACCATTTATTCATCGTAACGAGCTCTAGATGGGAATAGCTCTAATAGTAACTTTAAATACTTGCTATTAAGTACCACAAGCCGGAGCGATATAACGATAACAACGTCAGACCAAGCTAAAATAGCCACAGGCTACTAACGACAAAGCCTCAACCAATTTCGACGGTTGAGGCTTACTCCCTTCTCAAAACTTTACACATCATAAATTAAGATTTTCTCAATAACGGACACATGCCTTCTCTCTATCCTGTGAAGTATTAGAAACTTTGCGCAATTAAACTTTGTTATAAAAGTGCTTCGGAATCGATATCAAGGGAAAGATATGCAGAAAACAATTCTGATCACAGGAGCCACAGATGGCATTGGTTTAGAGACCGCAAAAATGCTCGCTCAGCAGGGACACCACATTCTGATTCATGGTCGAAGCCCTGCCAAGATCAACAAAGTTGCCGCAGCTCTATCTCGACTGTCTAAGACAGCAGTCATTGAAAGTTATATTGCAGACCTATCAACACTCTCAGAAGTCGAAGCGCTCGCAACTCAGATAATGGCTGACCACCAGCGACTCGACGTTCTCATCAACAACGCTGGCGTGTATAAGGTGTCGGAAGTCACAACTCCAGATAATCTTGATGTGCGTTTTGTGGTTAACACCATTGCACCTTATCTACTAACACAAAAGCTGCTTCCTCTTTTTGATACGAACGGCCGTATCGTCAACCTATCTTCCGCAGCTCAGTCACCCGTAGATTTAAGTGCCCTTATCAGCCCAAATGCAGGAGAGCTAGATGGCCCCGTTTACGCACAAAGTAAACTCGCACTAACAATGTGGTCGATTGATTTGGCGAATGCCATAGCAAATAGCCCATCAACTAATGGCCTCGCGGTTATTCCAGTAAACCCTGCCTCTTTCTTAGGGAGCAAACTGGTCAAAGACGCTTATGGCGTTGATGGTAATGATCTTGCGATCGGCGCAGACATCCTTTGTCGGGCAGCGCTCAGCGATGAGTTTGCCGATGCCTCAGGACGATACTTCGATAATGACTCTGGATTATTCAAAGACCCTCACAACGATGCTCTTGATCCCATTAAAAACCGTAAATTGGTGGAAGTGATCGAGCGGCTGTTACAAGAAAAGTTATCCGCCGAACCCCATTGATTCCGGCAGACACATAGCATTATGCATGCTTAATAAAAGCTTGGCTCAGCTGCTGAAAGAGTGAATCTACGTTGGGCATGGACGTCACATGTTCAGATAAAAGCGTATGAACATGTGGCTCTACCACGGTTGGATTGGCGCAAATCTGATTGTAAAAGTTCACTGGGGCAACGATATGCTCTAAGTCAGCATCTAACAAGATACAGGCTTGCGAAAGTACGATCTGACCGCCCCCGCGTTTCAGCAAAACACGCTGAGCCGTTCCCACTATTTTTTGCTTATTGATGTTGAGATTGTAATCACCATCGCAATAAGAACCTGGAGTTGCGTGCACATCGACATCAACGCCTAACTCTTTAAAAAATTGAGTTAAAACATCACATAAATGCAGATACGCTTTTTGAATATTGTACGCTTCATCGCTCGGCCAATGATAAATGTGCGACAAGTTAATCACGCCCGGTAGCTGGGGAACGGGAGCACCACCCGTTTTACGCGAAGAGAGTTGCCAACCTTGAGCCTCAAGTTGCTTTCTAGATTCCAACGTTACTGGCCACTTTTTACCTGCAGGCAAAACAAGTGTCGGCGTTTTGGCTTGCCACAACATTAAGGCTTGTCCAATCTCACCATTCTGTATTTGCTGCAGTAGCTCATCTTCTTTTTCAAACGCACGATCAACATCAATGTGCGGGTAACGCACGAGCTTATTCGTTAACTTCAATGCACTTTCCTCTACAACTTGTGAGTTCGATTTAATCACTAGCCCTAGATTGATAATATATCCCCAAATCTAATACAACATAGCGCCAGAGGTACAAAATTTTATTATTCCTATCTATGCTGTATCGGCTTAGTTAAAAACCTCGTGCTTGGACAGCTTTAGTCAAGCAAGGTTGTCTGATATGGTGACGGCAGAACTTCAGCAATTGTTTTAGATAGTATTGAATATGAAAACACTCACCATACTTGATGGCGGCATGGGCCGAGAACTCAAAGAAATTGGCGCACCCTTCTCGCAGCCTCTTTGGAGCGCTCAAGCGCTGATTGAAGCTCCGGATTTTGTTAGCCAAGCGCACCAAAACTTTGTCAATGCAGGCGCTGAAATCATAATTACCAACAGCTATGCGTGTGTGCCTTTTCATTTGGGTGAAGAACTGTTCGCACAAAGAGGATTCGAGCTAGCAGCGCTATCTGGCGAATTAGCTAGAGCAGTTGCTGACCAAGCGCCTCAAGCGGTCAAAGTGGCAGGCTCTATTCCACCACCATTTGGTAGCTACCGACCTGACTTATTCAAAGTCGAACAAGCGGCATCTATCATTCAAACCCTCTACGATGCACAAGAACCAAATATCGACCTATGGTTAGTAGAAACCCTATGCAGCATACAAGAGTTTGAATCCATTCATGCGGTACTGAAGCAATCAACGAAACCGTGTTACTACGCCTTTAGCTTAGAAGATACCAAAGGCGACTCTGCGTCTATTCGTTCAGGTGAGAGCGTAAAAGAAGCCGTCAAACTGGCTTGCCAGTCAAACGCGACAGGCATTATGTTTAACTGTTCAGTACCGGAAGTAATGGATCAAGCGATTATCGATACCAAGCAGATAATGGATGAGTTAGGCCAAGATCTAGAAATCGGTGTATATGCGAATAACTTTGCGCCGATCAGCAGTGAACATGAAGCGAATGACATGCTTCAAAAAATGCGCGAGTTAGATGACCAAGGTTACTTAGCTTACGCAAAACGCTGGCACGAACTTGGTGCCAATATTGTCGGTGGTTGCTGCGGTATTGGGCCAAAACACATTCAAGCTCTAGCGGATTGGAAGCGCTCCACACAAAGCTAAAACCGCCCTTTCGATTAGAATTACAAAAATAGAGAACAGATTGAAAGATCTGTTCTCTATTTGTTTGTGACGCCCCTAAGTACACTGGGACAAAACAACGGTTGGAGTAAATGATGAGTGACACGCAACGCAAGATAAAATGGGGCATAGCTGGATTAGGTAACATCGCTAACCGCTTTGCGACCGCACTCACCGAGCACTGCTCATTTGGCGAACTCTACGCGGTGTCAGCACGCGACCAATCAAGAGCCTCTGTGTTTGCTAATAAGTTTGATTGCGATAAAGCTTATGGATCTTATGAAGCCATGGCTCAAGATCCCGATGTTGAAGCAGTATATGTCGCAACGGTTCATCCTTATCACAAGCCTCTATCTGAACTATTTCTAAACCATAAAAAACACGTACTGGTAGAAAAGCCTGCCTTCACCAACCTTGGTGATTGGTTAGAAATGAAAGCTCTGGCAGAGCAAAATGGAGTAATGTTGCTAGAGGCGATGAAGACCGTCGTATTCCCAGCTTATCGCGAGCTTACATCATTTTTAACCAGCAACCATATTAAGCTTGATTCGATAGAAGCCAGCTTTGGTAATGAGCACGACTACGACCCTAACCTGTTTATCTTCAACCCAGATTTAGCTGGCGGGGCAACACTTGATGTTGGAGTGTATGGTCTGTGGTTCTTCTACGATTTATGTCGCACTCTTGGGATTACGTCTTCTCTACCTAAAGTCGAAATGTCGAGCCTCTATGAAGGTTCGAATGTAGATACCGATTCGTGCTTCCAGTTCTCTGGAGAGATCAACGCGACCATATCTGCTTCAACGGTACACAATCTGCCGCGGGCAGCGCGATTAACGGGCCCAGATATCACCATTATGATTAAAGATAAATGGTGGAACCCAGCCCATATAACGGTGGAGTACAAACATGAAACCTTCACCATCGAGCACCCCGTTCAAGGTAATGGGTTCGAGTATCAAATCGAGCACTTTTCGCAACTTGTATTAGAGGGCAAACTTGAGTCTGATATCCTAAGCTCAAAGATAAGTGCACAGGTTCTTGAAACCATGGAAAAAGCGCTCGCTGATGCAGGCTACCAGCACTTAACTCAACCTAACATTTAGGAGTTCGAATTGGGCAACCTAAAGCGCAAGCTTGAACTGTACGAAAAGATATTTCAGGCTTTTGGGCCTGGAGTATCGCGTTGCCAAGTCAGCCAGATAGCAACACTGTTACACGTGAGTGAGCGTCACGTTCAAACTCTACTCAAAGCAATGACAGCGCAAGGCTGGATTGAGTGGCAAGCCAGTTCAGGACGCAATAAAAAGGCACAACTCACGTGTCTGATTGAGCCGATGGAAGCGTGCCACCAATACGCACAAAGCCAAGCAGATTCCGGCAACATCGAGCAGGTCTTCAGCACCTTAAGCTTTAATGGACGCAATGCTGTTGCAGAACTGCAAGCCTTTCTAAATAGCGCTAGTCAATCGGCACAAAGCGTCGCGTACATCCCCTTCCATCGTGAACTAGAAGCGCTTCACCCTCAGCGTGTACTAAGGCGTACTGAACGTTTCTTAGTGATGCAGGTTTGCCAGCGCCTAACCTCTATTCAACAAGGCAATCTGAGCGGTGATTTAGCTTATCACTGGCAACCCAATGAAAATGCTACCGTTTGGCATTTCCAAGTTCGTAATGGTGTTCAATTCCATAGTGGTCGAATGCTTGAAGCCCAAGACGTAGTACGATGTCTCTCCTCACTATCTAAGAGCAAACTCTGGCATCGATGCTATCAACATATTGTTGAAGTATCGGCTGTCACTGGCGATGTGATCAAAGTGACTCTTAGCGAGCCTGATTGGCATTTACCTCGATTACTGGCTAGAACTGAGGCTTCGATATATGAACACACATCAGACGATAAACTTATCGGCTCAGGTGCTTTCGCGTTGGAGATTTTCTCAAGCAAGATGCTTAGGTTAAACCGCAATAACGCCTACTCACACAGCACACCTATTCTCAATCGAGTCGAACTTTGGGTCTATCCTGAATGGTCACAAACTAAGGCGTGTGCGCAAAACCAAGTGTGCGTCAAAATGCCAGAGAAAACGGTAAAGGTGAGTGGCGCGAGTAATTCAGATCTACAGAATTGCAGGTCAATCTTCTTTAAGATTCAAAACCCGAAGTTGTCCCAAACCACTCGTGAGTTCACTGTTGAGGACACCTCTGAATGCCAAGCTCTTTTCGAGCAGTTGTCAGTATCTGGCGATCAAAAAACCAGTGTCGAATATGGGTACTACACGGCTACCAAAGACATTACGCTGTGCAGCATTATTGATGAAAACGACACCTTTTCCTCATGGTTCAACTTCTTTACTCGTTTCCCTTTTGGAGACCTATCGCTGCCCGCCGAGTTGCTCGCAACCATCGAACAGGCTTTAACCTCAATTCAATGCGAACCAGACTTTGAGCAAGCCGCCAAAATGCTCTTGAAACTCAAATGCTGGCTATACAAGACTGAAGTTGTGGTCGAGCTTAAGCAAGAGGCATTCAATCTAGAAGTATCTGAAAAAATACGCGGAGCACGAGTAAATGGATTCGGTTGGTGTGACCTCGATAAGTTGTGGGTTAGCCATATTTGATTCTATCTTTAATAGAGATAAGTCATTCTACACATAGACTTACCTTTAACACTCCTCTGCCATAAGCAATGCGTGCGGGTGTTAAGTTACGATGAAACTAGGCTCAACCCTATAGAACCAGTAGAAGGTAAATCATGAATCGACACCTAAAAGGCTCAATACTGCTCCTCAGTGCATTTTCTTTTAGCAGTATGGCAAGCACGACCTGCAACTCACTTACTGGCTGTGAGAAAAAGTTCTGTGAGATCGAGCATCAAATCGAAAAAGCCAAGCAATACAACAATCAATACAAAGTCGACCGACTCACAACGGCATTAAAAGCGGCAAAAGAAAACTGTAGCAACGAAGGTTTGAAAGACGAGATTCTCGAGAAAATTGAATCTAACGAACAAGATTTAGCTGAATACCAAGCCGACTTAGAAAAAGCCAAACAAGACAACAGGTCGGACAAAATTAAAAAGTATCAGCGCAAGATAGAAAAAGAGCAGCGTAAAATTGACGACTTAAAGCAAGAACTGTCTGAAATCCCTTAAATCAAATTCGCACACATCGAAGCAGCTTCAATAAAAACATGGTCTTACTCATTCGTAAGACCATTCGCAAAAGACCGCTATAAACCAGCATCAACGCCAATGGCTTATCCAGCCAACGCCACCATAGACTCTTTATAGATGCGGTTGGCCACCTTGTAGGCGGCGGGTGACGTCAGCGTTTCTTTGCATCGCGCTTTAAACTGTTCAATATCAATCACCTGCTCTTCCAATAAGTATTTCAGTTCACTTAGGTAGTTCGCTTCAAACACAGTTTGACCAAGTGGTGTGCATTGGTATCGGCTCGACTCTTGATAACCAATCACTGTCAGCACCGACTCCGGCATTTCCCAAAACTTAGCAATGGTGTAAGTCAAACGAATGGAGTAGCTGTTGATCAAACGCTTCAATGCAAATGAGTTAGGCGGAACCGAAGGGTCAACATACTTGAAAGCCTCCACCATCATTTGGAAAATGATCATCTTACCTAGGTTACGGATCAACCCAATAAAATAGGCGCTAGCCTGATCTTCTTGAAATGGCGACTCTTTCATTAACTCCTTTGAAAAAGAAGCCGTTTGAATGCTGTGATTCCAAATTTTCTCACCGAAATGGCGCCAATAAATATTGTTGCCCGGGGTAAAATTCTTCATGTACGAATTCACTACACCCTCTACCAAACCTTGCGAACCCATATTTAAGAATGCGGTTTTTAGATCGGTTACCTGTTTTTCACTACGTTTGTAGTATGCGCTGTTCGCTAGTTTAATCACATCGGCTGCCATGCTCGGCTCTCGCTCAATCACCCTTAGCAATGCCTCGACATCAAACTCGTCGCCCTGTAATTCACCCATTAATGTCGTGACAGAAGCAGGCATCACAGGCAATTCATTGAGAAGCGCTTTAGGAGAACGAATTAAACGTTCAACTTGGCTGGCCACAAAGTCGCTAAATGGATCAGATTCCGTTCGCAGACGTGACTCTCCAAACAGATAATCAAGAAATTCACCATCGTGAAGGCTTATCGTTTTATCGACAATGAGTGATGATGGCTGCGCAGACGAAGGCGGAACAAAGATTGAAGTGCGAGGAGTGATTTGCTCTGCTTTATCGTTTTCTTGCTCAGAGGTGTTTTTTTGGGAGGTAGCTTGTTGAGAGGCACTTTTTGAACAATAACTTTGATTACTTTGATTAGCAACGAAAGGGGAAAATAGCGCCTGCAATACCCTTTTAAACATCAATACAGCTCCTAGATGAATACAACATAGACCGGGATATATAACGGCGGTGATTATCGCACAGGCAACTCATAAACCATACAGTGATAAATGAATCATTAATCTTTTAGCTGTATAGGATCTGTTACCCAACAATTTGCTCAGCTCCTCGGTATTCGCCAGGAACAAAAAGAGCGAGCAAATAAAGCTTGCTCACTCTTCCATCAATCTAAATTGTGAAGCTGACTAAAACTAGCGCTCTGCTACTTCTAGTACGATCTTACCGACGTGTTTTTTCTTCAAAAATTCATCTTGTGCAGTATAAATTTCAGCCAACGGGAAAGATTCCGCAACAATCGCCTTAATCTGATGTTTCTCAATGCGGTTAACCAAGTTTTGGAATACTTGCGGTTCTAAAACTGTGCAACCAAAAAAGCTAAGGTCTTTCAGGTACAGAGTACGAACATCAAGCTCGACCATCGCACCACCAATCGCACCAGATACGGCATAACGGCCATGCGGTTTTAGAACTTCAAGAAACTCTGGCCACTTGTCACCGGCGACCAAATCAATCACAACGTTAACGCTGCTTTCACCCAAGGCTGCGACCAAATCAGCATCACGAGCAATCACCTCATCAGCTCCCAATTCAAGTAGCTGTTGGTTCTTGCTTGGGCTAGTAATCGCAATCACGTAAGCACCGCGCGCTTTCGCCAATTGAATCGCCGCCGAGCCCACACCGCCCGATGCACCAGAGATAAGCACGCGATCACCTTCAGCCACATTCACGCGAGTTAGCATGTTCTCTGCTGTTGAGTAAGAACATGGGAAAGATGCTAGTTCAACATCCGACATGGTGCTGTTCACCGCATAAGCGTGCTTCGCTGCAACTTTGGTGTATTCAGCGAACCCACCATCGCACTCAGAACCGAAATACCATGGCTGTGGCAGATCTCGTCCGTATACTTCTGTTAAACAAGGTTCGATAAGAACACGCTCACCAATACGGTCAGCAGAGACTTCATTACCGACTGCTACGATGAAACCACACACGTCAGCACCTTGGATACGAGGGAACTTCAAGGCTTCACCCGACCAACTTGCATCGTCTGAGTCATCGCTTTTTGAGTACCAGCCGATTCGTGTGTTGATATCGGTATTGTTAACGCCTGCTGCCATCACTTTGATCAGCACTTCATTAGGTTCGATTTGAGGAACCGCGATATCTTCGCGGTAGCCAAGCATTTCTGCTCCGCCGTGCCCCAACATCTCTATGCCTTTCATTGTTTTCGGTATTTCGAATTTCATCGTGCTTCCTCGAGTAATTTTGTAACCATATTCTGTGCTGATGCCACCGCTTCTTCGCCTAATACTGGCCACGCGCTTGATACGCCTTCATGAAGTAAAAACAGTGGTGTCGCGAGATCATCTCGCAGGCTCTGCTTGCCTATTAGCAAACGGACTTGTTCTTTATGCTGTGTAACCGCTTGGCTGATAAGCTCATTATCGGGAAACGCGGCCATCGCATTCATCGACATACACCCGTGCGGCGCATACTCTTCTAACCATTGTTGGAGCTTGTTGAAGATATGAGTAACCGATTCGAGACCCTTTTCAGGTGACGTTTCCAACAAGAAATCTAGGTAACGTTGGTGTCGATATTCCAATGCACCAACAATCATCGCTTCTTTTGAAGGGAAGTGTTTATAAAGGGTTCTTAGGCTCACACCACACGCGGTTTTCAGCTGTGCAACGCTCGGTTCCGCAAAACCTTGTTGGCTGAACGCCACTTCAAGGCTTGCTGCAATCTGTTCTCTCAACATAGTGCTCTCTTAATACCGACAACAGGTAGAATGATTGTTCTACATACAGAGTAGAACAACCATTCTACCCATGTCAATAGTGAGATTCATAGACACAATCTTCAAGAGGACCAGATACAAAAAAACCAGAACATAGGTTCTGGTTTTAACAGGGAATTTTATAGCTAGAATCAGTGGTTACTTAGTATAAAAAGCACGTTTCAATGCCATCTCTAAACCGCGTACTTCAGCCAAGCCTTTCAATCGACCAATTGCCGAGTAACCTGGGTTCGTGGTTTTCTTCAGGTCATCCAGCATTTGATGACCGTGGTCCGGACGCATTGGAATTAAGCGATGGTCACCCACCTCTGCACGACGATTCTCTTCATCCAAGATAGCCATTACAACGTTGTACATGTCCACATCACCATCTAGGTGCGCTGCTTCGTGGAATGTCATTGGGTTGCTCTCTTCACGCTTGGTAGAACGCAGGTGCGTAAAGTAGATTCGGTCACCGTGCTTTTTGATCATGTTAACCAGATCATTGTCGCCACGCACACCGTATGACCCGGTACACATCGTCAACCCATTCATTTTGCTCGGCACATGTTCGGTCAACCAATCAATGTCTTCGATCGTAGAAACGATACGAGGCAAGCCTAGAATTGGACGCGGTGGATCGTCTGGGTGAACCGCCATCTTCAAACCATTCGCATCACAGACTGGCATCAGCTCAGCGAGGAAGTAAGACATGTGCTCACGTAGCTTGTCTTTGTCGATTCCCGCATAGCGATCCAGCTGTGCTTGAAACGCTTCTAGTGTGTAACCTTCTTCAGCGCCTGGCAGGCCAGCGATGATGTTATTAGTCAGTTGCTGAATTTGCTCTGGCGTCATGTTGTTGAAGTAATCCAACGCTTGCGCTTGCTCTGACTCTGAATAGTCCGATTCTGCACCCGGGCGCTTCAAGATATGAAGCTCAAATGCCGCAAATGCGATTTGGTCAAAACGCAGTGCGCGAGAGCCATCAGGCATTTCAAATTCTAAGTCAGTACGTGTCCAGTCCAACACGGGCATGAAGTTATAACAAACCGTATCGATGCCACACTCAGCAAGGTTAGACAGAGTTTGCTTATAGTTATCAATCCACTGCTGGTAGTTGCCAGTTTGAGTTTTGATCTCTTCGTGCACAGGCACGCTTTCTACAACCGACCACGTTAAACCTTTCTCTTCGATAATGGCTTTACGCTTAAGGATTTCTTCTTTTGTCCAAACTTCACCATTTGGAATATGGTGCAGTGCATTCACAATACCAGTTGCGCCCGCTTGACGAATATCGTCTAGCGAAACTTGATCATTAGGGCCGTACCAACGCCACGTTTGTTCCATGAGACTTACCTTTCTTTAAGACGCACTTAGCCGGCTCGAATTAATCAAGCTAAATGCAATAACGACTTCTTAATGGCAGCAATGACAATTACTGCCCGAGATAGCACCGGTCTACGCCGGTCTAAAGACGATGACTTATTTACAACCTAGTGAATGAATCAGCTTCCAGAAAGAGTCTTGAAGCTGAATTCAACGTTAGCTTTCAGAACTAACTTTCGGTGCTCAGCAGCACCACTGGGTTAGAACTAAATAAGTAACCATCAAAGTTTGGGTCATCAATGTCTGACAGCGCTAACAAACGCTGTTTAACATTCTCAAGGTGTTGCCACATTGCGTTCTTAGCAGCGACAGGGTCTTTGCGCTGTAAGGCGGCGAGGATACGAGCATGATCATCTAACCATTCTTCACGGTAATCTTGACCACTGATGTGAGAGTGGAGTTTATTCCACATTGGACTCTTTTCGCGTCGATCCCAGGATTGTTTCAACATATCTACCAGCACAGAGTTTTGAGTTGCCTCTGCAATACACATGTGAAATCTTTCATCTCCGCTGCAATCGGTGGTGCCGCTTGCAAGCTCTTCGCGCTCGAGTTCGAGCGCAGAGCGCATCTTAATGATGTCGCCCGGAGTGACCTGAGTTGCCGCAAACTCCGCGATATTACTTTCTAGTAATTGACGGGCCTGCAGCATCTCGAATGGACCAGCGTCATCGCTGACCACATTCTCGCGAGAATGAGTTGGAATGTTCAGGACATAAACACCCGACCCTTTTTTCACCTCAACTAAGTTTTCAAGCTCCAGCATGATGATCGCCTCACGCACCACAGTGCGGCTTACATCTAGACGATCAGCAATATCGCGTTCTGGAGGTAACCTATCTCCGACCTTATACAGGCCTTCAATCAGTTCTTTTCTTAGTACTAACCCTATCTCCTGATAAGGTCTTTTCGGCTCGAAAGGCATCATGATGATATTGTCACTTCTTTCCATTGTATTTCTCTCGCCATCATAATGACCAAATATAATTGGTCAACCTCTATATCCTAAAATGCAGTAACACCTTGTTTTTGTGTTACTCTTTTTTCTATATTTGCTCGTTATTCAACAGCCTGAATACGGTCAATCAATGCACTCAATTCCGGGTCCGCTTTATCTAGCGCGTCGTACATAGGTTGAACCGCTAGTGCGAACGCAGCCTTGTCTGGTTCCACAAAAGTAACGCCCATTTCCTCGGCTTTAGCACGCTCTTTTGCTTCCGATTCTGCCCACAATTTTTTCATCAATTCAGATGAATCACTTGCCGCCGTCATTAGCGCATCTTGTTGTTCTGTAGTCAGTTTATCGTATGCTTTGGTTGAGATAACCAACACATCCGGAACCATCGTGTGCTCATCTAAGCTAAAGTATTTAGACACTTCACTGTGACGGCTCAAGCTGAATGAAGGAATGTTATTTTCAGCCGCATCTACAACACCTTGCTGCAGTGCTGTGTACAACTCACCGTAAGCGAGTGGCGTTGGGTTACCGCCTAACGCTTTAACCATCGCAATTGCTGATGGGCTTGGTTGAACACGAACTTTCAAACCTTTCAGATCTTCTGGTGTGTTAATTGGCTTATTGGTATAGAAGCTACGCGCACCAGCGTCGTAGTAAGTCACACCAATAAAGCCGCTATCACGAGAAGAGTTAAGAATGTCACGGCCTACTTCACCATCAGTCACACTGTAGTAGTGCGCTTGATCGCGGAATAAGTAAGGCATGTTGAATGATGAATAAGCAGGAGAAAAAGCTTCTAGCTCAGCAGCATTACTTTTCACCATATCTAAAGCGCCGTTCTGCATCAGCTCCATAGATTCACGCTGTGTACCCAATTGAGCATCAGGGTAAATACGAATACGCACCTCACCATCAGTCAATTCACGTACTTCTTTCGCCATAAACGTCATCGCTTCATGTACTGCATGGTCACGAGGGTGGTTATGGCTCAGTTTCAATGTTGTCGCTGCATAAGCAGAAGCTGTTGCTCCAAAAGTCAAAGCAGCACCGACAACCGCACTAATCAAAGTTTTACGCGTCATCATCATTCTTATTCTCCGTGGATTGGTTATCCAAAATGTAGGGTGTTTTTTGTTATGGGCTCATATTGGGGCTCAAAAAAGGAACCGTCAAAGCTGAAATTAAAATTGATTGACCAATATCACAATAAAAACCCATAAATTGGTCAACCAAAATCATTTGTGAAGTTGCTCACGCCAACCAAAAAATGAATAGCTTATGATTCAGCCAGATTTTTGAACATCCCATCCCTACATAGAAACAATTTCTTACATTGGTAAACCAATTGTTATGAGATACGCAATTTTGTTGAAAGGAAATAAACATGAATAAATTGGTCAGTTACATAAATAGAGGGTTGGCCGCCTTTACAGTGTCTCTATCGTCTTTCTTAGTACTGTGTGTGATATGGCAGGTTTTATCCCGCTATGTTATTGGCAAACCAAGTACTGTTACCGACGAGCTCGCGCGTTATCTCTTTATGTGGGTAGCCTTAATTGGTGCTGCTTACACTACGGGTCTGAAACGCCACCTTGCCATCGACCTGCTTACGATGAAGCTGACTGGCAAACGCAAATTAATCAACGAAATCGTTATCCAAATAGCCATCGCTTCTTTCTCTTATATCGTTCTGGTACACGGTGGAAGCCAACTTGCTGCTAAAACGCTTGCGATGGGACAGCTGACTCCCGCTCTAGGTTTAGAAATGGGCTACATCTACTTCTGCTTACCGATTAGTGGCGCTTTGATGATTTTTTACTCCGTCGTATTTACCTACGAACGCGTTAAACAATTAATGTCAGGTGACGATTTGATCACCGACTCACAACTTGATTGATAGAAGGATTTCACAATGGAATGGCAAGTAATACTGACCTTATTCGGTAGTTTCGCTGTACTGCTTACAATCGGTGTACCGGTCTCTTTTGCGATTGGTTTATCGTCACTAGCAACCATCTTAATGAGCTTACCGCTTGAGCCTGCAATCGCTGTAGTTGCTCAACGTATGGCCGCAGGCCTTGATAACTTTGCACTATTGGCAATCCCGTTCTTCATTTTGGCGGGCAACATCATGAACCAAGGCGGCATCGCGCTGCGTTTGATCAACTTCGCGAAAGTGTTAGGTGGTCGTCTACCAGGTTCATTGGCACACGTAAACGTGATGGCAAACATGATGTTTGGTTCTATCTCAGGCTCAGCTGTTGCATCGGCGGCTGCAGTTGGTGGCACCATGTCTCCTCTGCAAAAGAAAGACGGCTACGACGAAAACTTCTCTGCTGCGGTAAACATTACTTCGTGTCCTACTGGTCTATTGATTCCGCCAAGTAACACGCTGATCGTTTTCTCATTGGTTTCTGGTGGTACTTCAATTGCGGCGCTGTTCTTAGCGGGCTACATCCCAGGTATCTTGATGGGATTAAGTATCATGATTGTGGCGGGTATCATCGCGAAACGTCGCGGTTACCCAGTGGCAGCGCGTCCTTCATTATCAATGGTTTGGGATACCTTCCTAAAAGCGGCACCTTCTTTAGCACTGATCGGCATCATCATGGGCGGCATCATTGGCGGTATCTTTACTGCTACTGAGGCTTCCGCAATTGCTGTGGTATACACGTTTGTTTTAGCTGTGCTTGTCTACCGTGAAGTGAAATGGGGCGATATTCCAAAGATCATCCTTGAGTCTGCAGTAACAACATCTATCGTTCTATTACTGGTTGGCGCATCAATGGGTATGTCTTGGGCAATGGCGAACGCCGATGTGCCTTACATGATTGCTGATGCATTACTGGCGGTTTCTGATAACCCGCTAATGATTCTATTGATCATCAACATCATTCTGCTGATTGTGGGTATCTTCATGGATATGACACCAGCGGTACTGATCTTCACACCAATCTTCTTACCAATTGCGCTAGACCTAGGCATCGACCCTGTTCACTTCGGCATCATGATGACCTTCAACCTTGCTATCGGTATCTGTACGCCGCCAGTGGGTAGTGCTCTGTTCATTGGTTGTTCGGTTGCCAACATTGCCATCGACAAAGTCATCAAACCTTTGCTGCCATTCTATGCAGCACTGATTGCAGCCTTGATGGCCGTTACTTTTATCCCTGAGCTGAGCTTGTTCCTACCTGAATTGGTACTGGGCTACGGTTCGTAATTTGGTCACAGATAGATTCTAAGACTGCTAAACACTCAAACGCTTTATCAAATAATAAAATCCCGCTGGTTCGCTAGCGGGAAAAGGAACTGAATAATGAAGACTGTTGCTAACTCTACGCTGCCAAACACTGTATTAAGACCTGATTACGACCGTTCAGCACTCCAAAGCCGTATTGTGCACCTTGGTTTCGGTGCTTTTCACCGAGCGCACCAAGCACTGTTTACCAACGAAATGCTCAGCAAAACCAACACTGATTGGGGCATTTGTGAGATAAACCTATTCGGCGGCGAAGACCTAATTGAATCACTTCGCGCGCAAGACCACCTTTACACCGTAGCTGAAAAAGGCGCTGAATCCACAGAAGTTAAAGTGATCGGCTCAGTAACCGAATCTCTTCACCCGAGCTTAGACGGCATCGAAACCGTATTAGAAAAAATGGCCGAACCTCAAGTGGCTATCGTTTCTATGACCATCACAGAGAAAGGCTACTGCGCTGACCCTGCGACAGGAAAACTCGACAAAAATAATCCACTAGTCATCGCTGACCTAGCTAACCCAACTCAACCAAAATCTGCGCTCGGCTATATTGTCCAAGCCCTAAAAATTCGACGTGAACGTGGCTTAACACCATTCACGGTCATGTCTTGCGACAACGTGCAAGAAAACGGCCATGTAGCAAAAGCAGCGATCATTGAGTTCGCTCAATTGCTCGACCCAGAGTTGCGTGATTGGATTGAAACCAATGTCACCTTCCCATGCACCATGGTTGACCGCATCGTACCCGCAGCAACAGAAGAAACATTGACAGAAATTGCAGAACTGCTTGGTTGTGAAGACCCATGTGGCATCGCCTGTGAACCCTTTCGCCAATGGGTGATTGAAGATAACTTTGTGGCAGGTCGTCCAGACTGGAATGTCGCCGGCGCTGAGTTCGTCGAAGATGTGGTGCCTTACGAAGAGATGAAACTGCGCATGCTCAATGGCAGTCACTCTTTCCTTGCTTACCTTGGATACCTTGGTGGCTACGACCATATTTCCGACACCATGACAGATGCAGGCTACCGCAAAGCCGCTTTTGACATGATGATGAAATCCCAAGCACCGTCGTTAACCATGCCTGAAGGGACTGATTTAGAAGGTTACGCAACCTTGCTGATCAACCGCTTCACTAACCCAAGCTTGAAGCATAAGACATGGCAGATTGCGATGGATGGCAGCCAGAAGATCCCTCAACGTATGGGTGGCAGCTTACGATTCCATTTAGATCAAGGCTCAGATTTCTCGTGGCTTGCAACCGCTATCGCTGGCTGGATGCGTTATGTCTCTGGCGTTAACGAGCAAGGCAATGAGATTGATGTCCGCGATCCAATGGCAGACACACTTCGCCAGATCTGCGACCAGCATGGACTCAATGTATCTGTGGTTCCGGCATTACTTGCGGTTGAAGCGATTTTCCCTGCCGAGCTAGGCCAAACCCCACAAGTGATTGATGCGGTAAGTTCAGCGTACCAATCACTAATTGAACACGGTGCCGTTGCGACCGTGGCTGCGTTATAAGGAGTACAAACAATGAAGAATTTCTTATGTGAAGACTTTTTGCTGTCGAATGAGACTGCACGCCGTTTGTACCACGAACACGCAAGCCACCAGCCGATTTATGACTATCATTGCCACCTAAACCCGGCAGAAGTGGCTCAAGATCGTCAGTTCGAAAACATGTCTAAGATTTGGCTTGAAGGTGACCACTACAAATGGCGTGGTATGCGTTCAGCAGGGATTAATGAGCGTCTGATTACTGGAGGCGCAAGCGATTATGATAAGTTCATGGCATGGGCTAGAACCGTCCCTCAAACCTTGGGCAACCCACTTTACCACTGGACTCATTTAGAACTACGCCGCCCATTTGGTATTACTGGCACTCTCTTTGGTCCAGAAACCGCAGACCAAATTTGGCACCAATGCAACGAGCTATTAGCGACACCAGAATTTAGTGCTCGCGGCATCATGAAGCAAATGAATGTGGTGATGGCAGGTACGACAGACGATCCAATTGATTCTCTTGAACACCATAAAGCGATCGCTCAAGACAGTTCATTTGATGTGAAGGTTCTACCAAGCTGGCGCCCAGATAAAGCGTTCAAAATTGAACTTGATGGCTTTGCTGATTACCTACAAAAATTAAGCATGGTTGCTGACGTTGAGATCACTCGCTTCCATCATCTCTTGAGTGCTTTAGACAGCCGCCTAACGCATTTCAACGACCATGGTTGCCGTGCAGCAGACCACGGTATTGAAGTGGTTCGCTACGCACCTATTCCATCAGAATCGGATTTGGATGCCCTGTTAGCTCGACGCCTCAATGGCGAAACACTCACCGATCTAGAATATGCGCAGTTTTCAACAGCGGTTCAAGTGTGGTTAGGCAAGCGCTACGCCGCAATGGGTTGGGTAATGCAGCTTCACATTGGTGCTCAGCGCAATAACAACACGCGTATGTTCCAACTGTTAGGCGCAGATGCGGGGTTTGATTCGATTAGCGATAAGACATTTGCCTTCGAATTGGCGCATCTGTTGGACGAAATGGATCAAAGCAATAAATTACCTCGCACCATCCTTTACTGCTTAAACCCTCGCGATAACGAGATGATGGCAACTATGATTGGTAACTTCCAAGGTGGCGGCATCGCGGGCAAAGTTCAGTTTGGTTCTGGTTGGTGGTTCAACGATCAGAAGGACGGCATGCAACGCCAAATGGAGCAGCTATCTCAGCTTGGTCTGCTTAGCCAGTTTGTCGGCATGCTGACTGACTCTCGCAGCTTCTTGTCGTACACACGCCACGAATACTTCCGCCGAATTCTGTGTGACATGCTTGGTCGTTGGGCTGAAAACGGCGAGGTGCCAAACGACATGTCACTGCTTGGCCCTATGGTCGAGGACATCTGCTTTGGTAACGCAAAACGCTACTTCGAAGAGAGGGCGTAACCCATGAAACATATCGCCATTATTGGTGAGTGCATGATCGAGCTGAACGGTAAACCGTTCGGCTCAATGCATCAAACGTTTGGCGGAGACACGCTCAATGCTGCGGTCTATTTAAGCCGGGGCTGCGAGGCCAACATCAATCAAGATGACATCAAAGTGTCCTACGTCACGGCTTTGGGCGTAGACCCGATTAGCAAGGGAATGTTAGAACGCTGGCAACAAGAAGGGGTGTCGACTGACCTAGTTCTGCAAGACAGCCAACGTACTCCAGGTCTGTACCTAATTCAGCTTGATGACGCAGGTGAACGTACCTTTCTGTATTGGAGAAACCAATCAGCTGCACGCTACCTGCTGCAGCACCCAGATTTCAATCAGATAAAACAGACACTGCGCAATGTCGATATGATCTTTCTCAGCGGTATCACATTAGCGATTCTGCCTGAGCAAGATCGTATCGAGCTATTGAACATCTTGGTTGAGTTGAAGATACAAGGCGTTGAGATCGCCTTCGACAGTAACTTCCGCCCTGCACTTTGGCCACAGGACGAAAACCAAACCGTCAAAAACAGCTACCAAGCCATGTATACATTGACGGATTTAGCATTGGTGACATTCGATGATGAACAGTTAATTTGGGGAGATAGCTTTCCAGAACAAACTATTGAGCGTCTAACTGCACTGGGTGTTAAGCGATGCATCGTTAAACTGGGTCCCGATGGTTGTCTCATTCAAGATGCCATCACTCAAAGTGACATAAATCCAGATTCTGGTACCGCTTCGGCTCCACGGGCGGTGCCGACCCTACCTGTTGAGCACGTCGTTGATACGACCTCAGCAGGAGACTCATTCAATGGCGGATTTTTATCTGCTTACCTTGCGGGCGAAGACTTAACAAAGTCATGCCAGCGCGGTAATGCCATGGCAGGCGTCGTTATCCAACATCGTGGTGCCATTATTGCAAAAGAACTAACTCAAGCGGCCATCACAGCCATTTAAGGAATACCAATGTCTAACATCAAACAACAACTAAAAACACTGAAAGTTATCCCTGTGATCGCTATCGACAACGCTGAAGACATCATCCCTCTGGGTAAAGTGTTAGCTGAAAATGGGTTACCTGCAGCAGAAATTACATTCCGTTCGGAAGCTGCAGTTGAAGCTATTCGTCTACTTCGTGAATCACAACCAGATATGTTGATCGGCGCAGGCACTGTACTCAATCGTGAGCAAGCGTTCGCCGCTAAAGAAGCGGGCGCAACGTTTGTGGTCTCTCCTGGCTTTAACCCAAATACGGTAAGAGCCTGCCAAGAGATTGGTATTGATATCATTCCTGGGGTCAACAACCCGAGCACAGTAGAAGCTGCTCTAGAAATGGGCTTAACCACATTGAAGTTCTTCCCAGCGGAAGCATCAGGTGGCATCAACATGGTTAAGTCACTTCTTGCGCCTTACACGGATATTGAAATCATGCCGACAGGTGGTATTAACCCAAACAACATCAAAGACTACCTAGCGATACCTCGAGTACTCGCATGTGGTGGTACTTGGATGGTGGATAAGAAGCTGATTGAAGAAGGCAATTGGGAAGAGCTGGCTCATTTAACTCGTGAAGCCGTTAAGTTAGTCAATTAAACCTAATGCAATAGCACCTTTAGCATTATATCTAGCCCTCCTTTTGGAGGGTTATTTTATGGTTGAGCATTATTCTTTCAAAGTTAATATTTAATCGTGCTCGATAGCATCTTAAAAATAAAGGCTAAATATGGAAAACTGGATAACACAAGGAGTTGGCGGCCTGGCTTTTTGTATCGGTATAATGGCCTTTTGGCAAAAAGATGATATGAGTTTTCGCTATCAAATGATGATATTTTGTTTTGCCATGAGTATTCATTTTATATTAATGGGTGCAATAGTAGCCGCTATAGGTGTCATTATTAATGCTATTCGAAGCTACGTATCGATAAAAACTCAATCACGCAAAGTGATGTGGTTCTTTATCGTATTAATGTGGTGCATGACTTTGCCCAACATGAACCATTTCTTTGAGTTTATTACGGTTGTTGGTTCATCCGTTGCGACATGGGCACTCTTTTCAAGACAAGGAATCGCCTTGAGATCATTGATCTTATTCAATTCCTTCTGTTGGGCTAGCCATAACATTTGGATTGGTTCGATTGGTGGATCCTTTGTCGAAATCACCTTTATTGTCACCAACATGGTCACTATCTATCGTTTACATCAGCGCAGATTGTTAACTATAAAATAGGCAATATATTTTTTATTCTAGCTTTAAAATATGGAAGTAATACATCACTAATTAAATGGAAAATTAATTGGATATCAAAAAATTAAATCTAGTTAAGTTTACGTTATTTAAACGTCGTCAATATATTTCCAATACTAAATTGAATTAAATCACCAATTAAATTTATATGGTGATCCAAATCTTTAGTTTGATTTATTTTGGTTAACCAATAATCCGTAAATCATTAAAATTGGTCATGTACTTATTATTATACTAACAATAGGATCGTGACCATGAAGCGTCTTACCCTGACACCTATAGCAATCGCGTTGCTTCTTGCAGGATGCAACTCATCTGATAGCGACAATAACTTCCAACAACCCCAAGTTCACTCTCGTGTTCATGATGTATTGAACGTTGAAGGTTACCAATTCCGAGATTCTAACGGCAATGGAACACTTGAACCCTTTGAAGACTGGCGATTATCTCCAGAAGAGCGAGCAGCAGACTTGGTTAGCCGAATGACGCTAGATGAGAAAGCCGGCATGATGCTCATTGACACCTTAAACTCGTCTGAAGGTGGGCTTGTTAGCAGCACAGGGCAAGACATGATTGCCGATGCCCAAATGACACGTTTTATCTTCCGTAACAGCGTAGTTGAAACCCCAACTAACACTCCTGATTGTGATGCTGGACGTTCAGGTTGTCAGATAACCCCAACAGAAGCTGCCCAGTTCATGAATAGCGTTCAAGAACTGCGTGAACAGACGCGAATGGGTATCCCCGCTCTATTCAAATCCAATGCCCGTAACCATATTGATCCATCAGCAAAAGCAGGGATCAACGTTTCTTCAGGAGCATTTTCTGCTTGGCCTAAAGAGGCAGGTTTAGCAGCAACTCGCGACATGGATTTGATCACTGAATTTGCCGGCATCATGAATGAAGAATGGTCTTCAATTGGCCTGCGGAGTATGTACGGATACATGATGGATTTGGCGACAGAACCTCGCTGGTATCGAGTACACGAAACCTTTACCGAAGATGCCGATTTAGCGTCTGACATTATGCGTTCACTGATCAAAGGGTTGCAGGATGGCGGTGAGATTAACGAAGACAGTATCGCGCTAACAATCAAACACTTCCCTGGAGGCGGTCCACAAGAAAACGGTGGTGACCCACACTATGACTTTGGTAAGAACCAAGTCTATCCAAAGAACAATTTTGATTACCACCTAAAACCGTTTATTGCCGCGATTGAGGCTGGCGCTTCTTCAATAATGCCTTACTACGGCATCCCTGTAGATCAAAAGTGGATGCCAAACGATGTTGGTATGTCCTTTTCAAAAGGCATTGTCACCGACCTGCTCAGAGACGAATTGGGCTACACAGGTAACGTGAACTCAGATACCGGCATTATTGGTGAGCGAGCATGGGGTGTAGAACACAAAACGATTGATGAGCAAGTTGCAATGGCGGTCGACGCTGGAGTCGATGTTCTTTCAGGTTTCCATGATAAAGAAGTCATCGTGAAACTGGTCGAAAAGGATCTGATCACCGAAGAGCGTGTCGACCTATCAGTAACACGCTTACTTGAAGAACAATTCAAGCTTGGCCTTTTCGAAAACACTTATGTTGACGAGAAAAAAGCCCAAGAGATTTTAGGCAATGAGAAGTACCAAGAACGCGCTGATTACGCACAGAAAAAGTCTGTCGTCTTACTTCAAAATACCAATAAGACTTTACCTCTAGCTGAATCAACCGCACAAAATCCTGTTGCTCTGTATGTCATGGGAATGGACGAAAACATTGCTGGAGACGACAAGTACAACTTTACCGTGACTTCTGGAGATTACGAAGCGGGAGAAACGCGTCCACCAGCACCAGCCGATACGGACTATGCGGTTATTCGTGTTCGCGTATCTAACGAAGGTTCAGATCCTGACCTTATCTTTGGTGGTGCGAACCCAGATGAACTCGATATTCTTGCATTCAGTGAAATGGCTACAGCGGCATCTTGGCATATTGAACCAAGCCTAAGCGACATCAAAGCCGTTATGAACGAAGTGGGTGCTGACAAAACGGTCTTGTCCATCAACTTTAGACAACCCTTCGTGCTAGACGATCAAAGTAATCTTAAGCAAGCCGGTGCCGTGATAGCCACATTTGGAGTCTCGGACAACAACCTCATGGAAGTGCTTTCAGGCAACTTTGCTCCTCAAGGAAAACTGCCATTTGCTTTAGCAAACAGCGCCCAAGCCATTCAAAACCAAGACTCAGATTACCCTGGGTATGATCAAGCCGACACCCTTTACCCGTTCGGACATGGTTTAAGTTACGAATAATATTTGAGCTAATTCAGGCAGTGTGAGCACTGCCTTTCCTTCTTAGATACCAAGGACAAAGTCATGGAACATATCTTACAACTGAGTTGGGATGACAACGCTATTCCACATAAAATCTGGATAGAACAATACTACGATGGGTGTCGTATCTGCTTGAAAGTCGTCAAAGACGTTGAGCCAGAAATGCTCTCACTGATTGTGCCAAATATTGATGTGCAAACCACTCATAAGGCGTGGCAAGGCAAAGCGACGAACATTACACCAGCCTATGATGACGGCGTGTTATTCACTCAAACTCGCTCGCTATTCAATTTGCCTCATGGCTGCGTAATCTGGGCGGTAACACATATCCAGATGCAAAACGGCTTAAAAATGTCAGCAGACAAATTGTGTTTCGTACCAAAATACAGCAATCAAGATTCTTGTTTTAAGGTTCCGGCATAACGCAGCGAGAAGCTGAGTCGCTTATCCAACTTGGTGCTAATCTGCAAAAGAACCATAAAAAAGGCCAGCGTATAAACGTTGGCCATACTGCTATCTGTTACTCGTCAGAATTCAGAACTAATCAATCAACACCAAAGAATCGAGAATCCCTTTTCCACTGTGGATTCCACCTTCATTTTCGCTAGCGGGTTTGCTGCGGATTAAATAGCCCGCGTAGCCGTCTAGCTCTGTTACTGGTTCACCTTTGTAGTAAGCGGTGAACAAACCCACTTCGCTGACCAAATCTGTCACTAGCGTTTGTTGAGTGTCACGCACTGCAATAGTCGGCAAGTCACGTTCATGCGGGTACAAGCGCTGCATCAATGCCCACGCGTCGTACTCTTCTGGCTTAAGTTGCCTCAGCTGTTCACTGATATCGTCACCAAATACACAATGACCGCCGCCCTCACCTTGGTTTTTTAGCACCCATTCTTGCTTATCAGCTTGTGTGTTAAACCATTCAATCGATTCACGGGTGATTGGCTTCATGTCGGCTAAAACACCCTTCACCAATTCCGCTTCTTCTAGCGTTAAACCCCAGCGTGCGTATTCTGTTGCTGGCATCATGGTCAGCAGCATTTGCATGGTTTTACTGGTCGCTAACTGTTGGCTGATAGTCGCGTTCATTGCGACATGGTGTTGTTCCATAAATAAGCGAGTCTGACTTAGCGTGTGGCAACAAACCGATTCATTGAGTTCTGGAGCCCAGTAATCTGAATACTGATAACCAGCTCTTAGATACACCACATCGACCGCGCCAACATCTTGCAGCAACAAACGTTGGTTATCTCCTGTTGAAAGCTGACAGCTCAACTGTTCAAAAGTACGACGCACCGTGCGAATACCTTGCTTTTGCAGTTCAACTTCAAGCAAATGTTGGTCATATACATTGTCTTCGTTCTTCTGCACCACCATCAAGAAAACTGGTTCATCTTGCTCATTAAAATCGTTTTTCACTTGCCTAGCCGTCGTCGCAATACCATAAGCTAGCTGAGCTAAACCTTGGTTCTCTGCTGGTGTTGCTGACGGGTCTTCTAGCCAGTTCTTGTACGTTTCTGGCCATTGGTTTTGCATGTATGAGTGGAATTCTGTTGCTCGCTGACCAAATGGTGCCATGCCTGCTGCAATACCATTGAATTCAATGACTTTTGCGCCATGTTGGCGATCGTCCATAAAATCGGTTCGCATCAATAGCAAAGGTTGCCGAGCAGGGCTCAAGCGTTCATCAGCACTGCCATGAGCTTGTTGATGAAGTGCCATCAAGCGACCAAAAAACGGGTCGGCTTGCGCCATATCACTCAATGAAGATTGTAAGAAATCATGGTCTTCCGATACGTTACTGATCAGCTTGGTAATGAGCGGAGTGACGCGGCGCAGGTGTTGATAAACCTCACGTTCCATTGTCATTGGCGCAATACTGAAAGGACAATGCCTAGCGGTATTATCTGACTGGCGAAACGCAACGCCGTGCATGATCGCCCACTCACAGGCATCTTCTATTATTTGTTGCGGAATCAATGACACTGGCATTGGATTCATTTTAATCTCTCACTATTATCGGGAATTACGCCCCCAATTAAGACGATGCTCAGTCTGAAAAGGCGAACGAAAAACGAAAAATATTTTATGAATTACAATGTATTCAACCACCATCTACTCTTGAGTGTCTTGCGTGTTGTTAACAATCAGCTCTCGCAGCCAGCGATGGCTAGGCTCAGAGTCAAAATAACGGTGCCACAACAAGAATAACCCGCCCGGTACCAAATCAATGGGAACTGGCTTCATCACTAGTTCACCACTATCGATATAATCACGTACCGAGTTGTATGGATAGCACATCAACAGGTCGCTCTGCTTACATAGTTTAATGGCACTAGTGATATCCGACACGTTAGCGGCCTTGTTGATCTCTAACTGCTTAGCGTTAAGCACTTCCATCAATAACCAGTCGCCCGCTCCGCCCGTCACCAATTGTATGTGTCGATATTTGAGAAAAGTGTCGAGGTTCCACTCTTCTTGCAAAGCGGGGTGATCATTACGCATCAAACAAACGGAATAATCCAAACACAGCTCAACATAATCCAGTTCATCCGGAATACATTGCACATGGGTTGAGGCTCGTTCATCTAATTCAAAAATACCGATACCAAAATCGACTTCGCGCTTGAGTAAACGTTTGAAACTATCACTACTCCACGTTGAGCTATTGATGGTGATATGAGGCGCATCGGCAAGCGCGGTTGGCATGAATTGCGGATAAACTGCTGTGTAGGCGGTCTCAACAAGGTCTATAGTGAAAGTACGCTCACTCTCCTTAGGATCAAACACCTCAGGGACCGTCAGTTTCTCGATTTGCAGTAAGATTTGGTGGATCTTAGGCGCTAATACCAGTGCTTTTGGGGTTGGGAATAGACCTTTAGACTCACGCTCAAACAGCGGGTCGTCAAACAAAGCTCGGAGCTTGGTGAGTTGTTTGCTTACCGCAGATTGGCTCAAAAACAGCCGCTCTGCCGTTTTGCTTACGCTGCGTTCTTCAATCAAAACATGTAAGCACAACAGCAAATTCATATCGCATTTAAGTAAGCTTTTAACATCGACCATGATATTCCCCAAATTCAGGTTAATGATGATTATTTGTCACTTTAAATCATATCATGCTCTTGGTAAATTTAGCGCATGTGAGTTAACACACTCAAAGAATAATAGAATTAAGGAATACTCATGGATTTTCTAGCATTACCAAAGATTGACTTACACTGCCACCTAGACGGAAGTGTTCGCCCAGATACGATTATTGATCTAGCAAAACAATACAATATCGAACTACCTGAAGACCGTGATGCGGTTGTTCAATCTCTAACTGTGCCTGAAGATTGCAAGAACCTTGATGAGTACCTAGCTTGCTTTAGCCTGCCACTGCAAGTGATGCAAACGGAAGAAGCGATTGAGCGTATCTCTTTTGAGCTTTACGAAGACGCAGCACTAGAAAACGTTAAGTACCTAGAAGTTCGTTTCGCACCAATCCTGCACGTCAATAAAGGTCTGTCTCTTGACGCGATCATTGCAAGTGCAGTGAAAGGCATGAAGCGTGCTGAAGAGAAATACGACATCAAGGGCAACTACATTATGTCTGTACTGCGTATGTTCCCTAAAGATTCAATCAAAGACGTGATAGATGCAGGTAAGCCATACCTTGGTAAAGGCGTAGTGGCATTTGATATCGCTGGCGGTGAAAAGCCAGGTTTCTGTGCAGAGTTCCCTGAATACACGCAATACGCTATCGAGCAAGGCTACCGAGTGACGGTTCACGCTGGTGAGCAATGGCATGGTCAGAACGTTTACGATGCAGTAACTATGCTAGACGCAGAGCGTATCGGCCACGGTGTTCACATCCAAGGCAACGAAGATGCGTACAACATCGTTAAAGAGAAGCAAGTTGCACTAGAAACTTGCCCAACAAGTAACGTGCAAACTAAGTGTATTCACCAATTCAGCGACCACCCAATTGCTGAATTCAAGAAAGACGGCATCGTTGTAACGATCAACACAGATAACCGTACAGTGTCGAACACAACCATGACTAACGAAGTGAAACGTGTGTGTGAAACCTTCGGTCTAACAAAAGAAGATTACGCAGAAATCTACAAGTACTCTGTAGAAAGCGCTTTTGCTTCAGACGAAGTGAAACAGCACTTGATGGGTTTCGTTGAGCAAATCTAATTTAAGCAATCTTGATTGCTAAGTAGAAAAACAGGAAGAGAAAGGCTGAGGCTTTTCTCTTTTTTTATGCCCGAAAATCGCTAATCTTGCAGTATTCGTCATTTAGACCGAGACTCTCGGAAAGTGGGCAAGCATGAGTAATACAAACGTTAAAACTGAACTAGAAAAGATGCTATCTGGGCAAGTATATAATGGTGCAGACCAAGAAATTGAAACCATGCGTTCCAATGCCAGAAAGTCGCTAATGGCTTTCAACAGCCACCAAGACCCAGACCAGCAACACACATTGCAAGAGCAGCTATTTGGTAAGGTTGGTAGCAGCAGCTTAATCCAGCCCCCTTTTCATTGTGAGTTTGGTAAAACAATCGAGATTGGTGACGACACCTTCATCAACATGAATGTGGTGATGCTTGACGGTTCCAACATCAAAATTGGCAACAATGTATTGGTGGGGCCAAGTGTCCAGTTTTACACTGCTTCTCACTCACTGAACCACCTCAGTCGTCGCAAGTGGGAAACTTTCTGTCTACCTATCGCAATCGAAGATGATGTCTGGATTGGTGGAAACTCGGTGATTAACCAAGGCGTGACCATTGGTGCTCGCTCTGTGATCGCAGCCAACTCTGTGGTCAACAGTGATGTACCACCAGACTGCTTGTACGGCGGCACACCAGCAAAGCTGATTCGACACTTGAATGCCGAACAAGCCCACGACTAAAAAGCAAATTGCGTATCCAAATCTAAAAACAAAAAGAGCCATGTTTCAATAACATGGCTCTTAATCTAATAAACAGCGTTGTTCTATCGTACGGTTAACTTTCTACTCAGTTCATCTCATTCACTGCTCAGAGGCCTGCAATGGGCTCCGCTCTAAAGCCTTCTCATACTCACTTTGTGGTGAGCTAAGGTAGGTATTTTTCACGAAATCCTTCCACCCTGAAAATAGCGACTCTATCGGCTCATTCGTTATTCCAGACACATCACCGTTACTCTTTATGAGCTTGATAAAAGCCTCCTCCCCCCAAGAACGCTCGATAAACTCACCGATGGTATAACCGACTTCATAGATTGTTGAACCACCATTAGGGTTGATATATAACTCTTGAATAAGCCCATCAAAACGGGCTTTGATGGCATTCCTGTTATTCATGTGGAACCAATAATCTTCAGATTTATAGATAGCCACCGCTTCCCACAACCAACGAGGGTTATTCGCAAAATTGGGGTTGATTTGAAGTGTCAGTAAGTGCACAAACTCATGCAATGCTGTTCGTTGGATTTCACCACCAAAATAAAGCAGCCTGATTTCATTACTTTGAGGCTCGATATACCCAGTAGAAAATGCATATCGCTGTCCAATGCTACGCTCTTGCTCATCTAAGTAGGCCTTTTGGCTTTGCCATACTCTCACCGTTATGACCGGTATTGAGCCCAGGCCGAAGCTCTTCATCAAAGGCGCCTGTTTGAGTATTAGCTCGTTGTGAATACTTGGAATTATCGCAGGTGAAGTTCCATCGTAAAGGACAAACTTGAACTGTCCTTTATCTGATTCATAGCAACTATCACATGCTTGCTCACCGCGAATTTGAAGCACGAAAGCCACGACTAAAACCAGTACCGACATAGTTAAAAACAAGAATGTAACGATAGACTTAAGTGGGTATCTTTTCATTTTCTACATCCTCAAATTTAACTCAATCGCCAAGGTGTCAATCGATTAAATTAACGCCAAGCGCCTGCAAGCTGTTTTCACACTGAGCGGCATCGGTAAACTGAATACCAGCCATGCCTACAGCCTTTGCCCCTTCAACGTTATAGGACATATCATCGATGAAGACGGTTTCTGAAGCTTCAAGCCCATTATTAGATAACAGCGCTTGGTAGATTGCAGGTTGTGGCTTAAGCATGCCCAATTCAGCAGATACTGCCGCACCATCAAATAACGGCCAAAATTCGTAGGTCTTTTTCAAGTACTCGACAATCTCGACCACATTATCGGTCAGCGCATACACGCCATAGCCAGAGCGCTTTACACGCTCAATGAGTTCTACAGAACCATGCAGTAAGATCTGCGTTTGTTTAACGTAATAAAACAAGCGGTCACACTCTAATGGAGATAAGTCAAGTTCTTGTTGATAACGAAGCTTGGCCTCACTTTCGGTCAAAAAACCTTTATTCAAATCCAACCAAATCGTGCTTTGGAAAATATTACGAGCTCGAGACTCCAAGTCTTCAGTATCACCAAAAGTAAGACGGGCAATTTCCAGAGGTGCCCAACGCACAATGACATTACCCACATCAAACACCACATTTTTGATTTCATTAGAACTCATACATACTCCTGTGATCGCCATGTTATTGATGGAAAAAAGACACAAAGTGCCACGCATCAAGATTCATGACGAACGTTTATAAATTAAAAGTATCGAATAGAATATACAACCAATGGAGTACAAAAAAGGCCATCATTACGATGGCCTTCTCATTATTTACAAGTGAGCAAACTATCAACACAAATCGGCTTCAGATGACACGATCGTTGGCGCGCCAGCTGTTTCCACACAATATTGGCAGTGGATTGCTATACGTTTATCTATGAGCAGTATATTAAGTCCCATTCTATACCCTTCCCCTATTTTGATGACGTAGAATGCACATTTTGGCTTTCTAGTTTAGCCTCTATTCTCTTGAGTTCACAAGATACGCATTCACGATTAAGCCTCAAAATGCACCGACTTAAGCGGTTTAATAAGACTCATTTCTCATCCTCCAAATGCCCTTATGTGTTATAATTCTTAGTCTCTCAAAGCGTGCTGAATCCCTGATTTAGTTCACTATTCTTTAACCACAGTGAATCCACTTTAACGTTATCGAACTATGAAAAAATACGAATTAGTTGTCCAAGATATTGTGAGTAAGATCTGTCAAAACAGTATCAGCCATAAGCTTCCTGCTGAAAGAGAACTGTCTGAAATATATGGATTATCTCGTTTCACGATTCGTAAAGCACTAGCTAAGCTAGAGGCTATTGGCATGGTGAAATCTAAGGTGGGTTCTGGTTATTTCGTCAACACTTCTCTCATTGGTACACCACTAGTCTACAACTCCATCACTGAAAACAGTTTTGAAGAGATCTCTTATAAAAAGCTCCAGCTGAATAAAGCGCTACCCGATAACCACGAACAGCAGATTTTTTCTTTAGACGACAATGACTACATTTGGAAAATTCGACGTCTTCGATTGATTAACAACAAAGTCGTTCAGATAGAAGAAGCCAAGATCCCTGTCAGTGTCTTCCCAGAGATGAATGCCGAGATCATTGAAAGCTCAATCCAGAAACATGCGCTAGCGAAAGGCCTTCAGATCGATAGCTACTTAACGACGTATCAAGCGATCAACGTTTCTAAGGAAGATGCAGAGTTGCTTGGTTGCAAAAAAAATGCGGCAGCGATGAATATCACCAACCGAGGTTTCTTAGCGTCTGGTGAGTTATTTATAGTCAGCGACATTATTGATATTAATTACCAATGCACCTACCACACGCCTTTTAACAATGAGAGCATGAGCTTCCGAGATAAGAAATAATACTAACCTGAAAATGATACTTATATTGAGTGGGTCAGATTAGTGAATGACTATTAAAATATTAATTTAAATCACCAATAATATAGTCTTGTTAGTACCTAATTTTAATTAGATAATCAAATCAACTCAAAAAAATGGCCGCTTATAGCGACCATTTTATATTATAAATACGAGTTAAGGGGTATGAATTGCGCCATCAGGAAGGCGACTTTGAGTCCACTCGTGGGGGCGATACATAACAGGGAACTCGGCTGCAACCTCTCGGTCGATTTCAACACCAATACCTGCGATTTCTGAAGCGTATAAGTAGCCATTAATTGGCTCTGCAGCGTTCGGGAATACCTTGAGCGTATTCTCGTTGTATTCGACATGCTCTTGAATCGCTGCATTATGTAAATGCACGTTCAAATGCGTATTCACCGCAGCGCCAATTGGCGTCATATCTGGCGGACAGTGCCACGCAATACGTACACCGAAGTTCTGGCATAGATGCCCGAGTTTCAGAGCGGGCGTAATACCACCGATTTGTGAAACATGGCAACGGATGAAGTCGATTCGACGATTCGCGATTAGAGACTTCCACTCTTCAGGGTTATTAAATAACTCACCTAAGCCCAATGATACTGAGCTTTGGCTACGAATATTGTCTAGCCATTCCGTTTGATTTGGCGGAAGAATATCTTCAATGAAGTACGGCTTATATTGCTCCACTTCTTTCGCAAATTGTATCGCTTGATTTGGGAAAAGACGCTCGTGAACATCATGAAGAATATGGAATTGATTACCATACTTCTCTCTCAACGACTTAAACATGGTTAGCGTGTTGTCCATGTACTGATCTTGGTCGTAGTACGAGCCTTCAGTCGGGCTTTGAGTGGTATGCAAATCGGTTGGAACGCCACCATAGAAACCAAGCTGACAACGAATGTGCTTGTAGCCTTTGTCTAAGAAAGATTCCACCAGCTCATAAATACCTTCCATTGTGTCGCTAGTCGCGTGTGTGTATACAGGAATAGCATCTCGAGACTTACCACCAAATAACTGGTGTAACGGCATACCCGCCAATTTGGCTTTAATATCCCACAGTGCCATATCAACACCGGAAATTGCATTATTGATAACAGGGCCATTTCGCCAATAAGCGTTGACCATCATCATTTGCCATAAGTCTTCAATATTATTGGCATTTTTACCAATAAGAATAGGTTTTAAATATTCATCGACCATTGTTTTTACAGCAAGCGGTCTTTGTTGGAATGTCGCACAACCAAAGCCAGTCACACCTTCATTCGTTTCAACTACCACGGTAATGAGGTTGTGTCTGTCTGGTTTAGTAATAATACAATGGATATCGGATATAATAGTTTCTTTCACAATTAAATAACCTAAACTTAAGTCAACTCCTATTATCTAACCGCTTTAAAAATCACATTTCAAGCGCTAATTTTTGCCCAAAAATAATTGGTACGTTAAGTGTTTTTTTTTGATAAACAAAACATACCAATTGGCAAAAAACGCTGAAAAATTAATTTTTCGAATTTTAAATGTGATTGAGATCTCTTTTTTCTCCGTTGGATTTAAATTGGTTGTCGTTATGATTTCTCGAGTTAAATATTTCCAATAACAGGTGTAGTATGCAAATGGTAGAAAAGAGTGATGCCGTTGTGAATAACTCTAAGTCATCATCGAAAAAGAAAAATTTCAACGAAAATATACAGTTATTAGTCACCGCTGTTGGTGGTGAAGACAACATCGTGAGTATCACGCACTGTATGACAAGGTTGCGCTTCAAATTAGCAGACGAATCACTGGTAGACGAAGAAGCGATCAAGCAGATCGCAGATGTGAAAGGTGTTGTCCTTCAACAGGGCCAAACTCAAGTCATCATCGGTGTTGAGGTAGAGAAGTGGTTCAACGCACTCTCAAACACTCAGCAAGCTGACGCGACTCCTGCTGATGAGCTAGAGAAAGGCAAGCTATTCCAAGGTGTGATGCGCATTGTCGCGGGCATCTTTGGTCCTGTTGTTCCAGCCATTGCTGGTGCCGGTATGCTCATGGGTCTGCTATCGGGCCTTATTGCTACCAATGTTATCTCTGAAACCTCAGACACGGTTTACTTCTTCCGTTCAATTTCTGTTGCTGTGTTCTTCTTCTTACCTATGCTGGTCTCTTTCTCTGCCGCCAAGGTCTTTAAAGTAAACGAATATATTGCGCTTGCTGTCTCTTCTGCAATGCTAGCGCCTTTGCTCGTTGATAAAGCAACAATGCTAAAAGACGCAGGCGCTGCTCCGGAGCTGACGGTTCTTGGCGTGGTTCCGATTGAGCTGCTCAACTACGGCGGCGCTATCGTACCGGCGATTCTTGCTATCTGGTTATTGTCTAAAGTGACTCCGTTAGTTGACCGTCTAGTACCATCTTCTGCGAAGCCTGTATTTACACCACTGTTGGCCTTTACGGTAACTTCAACCATCACACTATCTTTTGTTGGTCCTGCAGGTATCTGGCTAAGTAACGGTGCAGGCTGGGTGATGAGTTCACTACTGGAGATCTCTCCGACATTAACGGGCTTTGTGTTTGGTCTAACTCGCCCAATTACCATCGTATTTGGTATCCACCACAGCATGACGCCGATCAGCCTGAACAACTTTGCACTGTATGGTAAGGATCTACTGATGCCGATTATGTGTTTGGGTAACATGGCAATTGCTGGCGCGACAATGGCTATCTGGCACAAGCAACGTAAAACGGTTTCTAAAGAGCAATCTTCAATTACGATGGGTTCAAGTGTTACCGCTATCTTAGGCATCACGGAGCCAGCTCTATTTGGTGTACTAACGAAATACACCAAAGCGATGATGACCGCGAGTTTGGCTGCAGGTGTGTTCGGTGCTATCTCGGTAACAATCGATACGCACTTAACAAGCTACATTCTTTCTTCTGTATTCAGCTTGCCAGCTTACCTTGCAAGCGGTACACAAAACTTCCTTCAGGCAATTATGGGCGTGGTGGGTGTATTCGCACTCTCTTTTGTTCTAACCATGTTGTTCGTAAAACTAGACAACAAGTAATCGGCTAGTCCCACTCCCGTAAGATTAGAATCGAAAAAGCATGACCATATCTCGTTATGGTCATGCTTTCCTCAATACGAACAAATCCAATCTTTCCTTTCTAAGGCTATATTATGACCCACATCGCAATCATCGGTGAGTGCATGATTGAACTGAATGGATCTCCATTTGGTAACATGCATCAAAGCTATGGTGGAGACACATTAAACGCGGCAATCTATTTGAACCGTAGCGCTGCGGTTAGCAATCCCATGAGCAGTAATAACACTGCGAATCCAGCGATACAAACAAGCTATGTCACGGCGCTAGGCTCAGACGTTATCAGCCAAGAGATGCTTAATCGATGGCAAGATGAAGGACTATCAACCGAGTTCGTGCTTATTGATGAGCAGCGTTCACCCGGGCTCTATCTGATTCAACTCGACGATGTTGGTGAGCGAACCTTCCTATACTGGCGCAACGATTCTGCGGCTCGCTACATGGTACAGCACACCGATTTCGATAAGATAGCGAACCAACTTCGTGACGTTGATATGGTGTTTCTAAGTGGTATTTCCCTCGCGATACTGCCACACAGCGATCAACTAAAGTTGCTCACTATCATAGAAGGCCTACGTGAACGTGGCGTTACCATCGCCTTTGATAGCAACTATCGACCAAAGCTGTGGAGCTCAGAGGCCGCAACTAAAGAATGCTATCTATTAGGTTATAAAACGACCGACATAGCTCTAGTCACGTTCGATGATGAACAACTGTTGTGGGGCGATCAAACACCACAAGACACCATAACAAGGCTGCATGCACTCGGTGTCAAAACCGTTGTTGTCAAGCTTGGAGCTGAAGGCTGCTTGATCAGCGAAAACCCCGCAAATGAGCCCGTAAAAATCACAACGACACCGGTCGAAACTGTGGTTGATAGCACCTCTGCTGGCGACTCTTTTAACGGCGGTTTCTTATCTTGCTATCTCGCTGGAGGTTCTATTGAAGAAGCCTGCCACCAAGGTAATGCATTAGCCAGATTAGTTATTCAACATCATGGCGCAATCATCCCAAAATCCATCACCGACACTCTTTCAAACCCTATTAAGAAGTAAACCATGCCTACAATTAATGACCAATTAAAAGCACTTAAAGTTATCCCTGTTATCGCCATTGATAACGCAGAAAACATCATCCCACTAGGCAAAGTATTGGCAGAGAATGGGCTTCCAGCTGCTGAGATTACGTTCCGTTCAGATGCCGCTGTTGAAGCGATTCGACTGCTTCGCCAAGCACAGCCTGACATGCTGATCGGCGCGGGTACCATCTTGAACCGTAAGCAAGCACTCGCAGCAAAAGAAGCGGGCGCAACCTTTGTGGTATCACCAGGATTCAATCCAAACACAGTTAAAGCATGCCAAGAGATCGGTATCGATATCATTCCAGGTGTGAACAATCCAAGCACCGTTGAAGCGGCACTTCAGATGGGACTAACGACTCTCAAATTTTTTCCTGCCGAAGCCTCTGGTGGCATCAACATGGTTAAATCGCTCGTTGGTCCATACGGCGATATTCGACTCATGCCTACAGGCGGTATCACGCCATCAAACATCGATAACTACTTAGCAGTGCCTCAAGTATTAGCCTGCGGTGGTACGTGGATGGTCGACAAGAAACTCGTTGAAAATGGAGAATGGGACGAAATTGCCCGCCTAACACGCGAGATTGTTGAACAAGTGAATCGCTAAGCAAACTAATCCAAGCCAGCCAAACTGTTCACCAATTTGAGAACACCTTAGATACAAAAAGAGCGAGAAGTTAGCCTCTCGCTCTTTTTTTCATCAACTTACTGTGACAATTGTTGCTCTACAAGCGTCTTCCAAAACCCAACACCGTGTTCCAAAATATTATCGTTAAAATCGTAGTGTGGGTTATGGAGCGCAGTGCCTCCACATTCACCAACACCATTCCCAACTAGCATATAGCACCCTTTTACTTCGCGTAACATGAACGAGAAATCCTCACTAATGGTGAAGCGTTCACAAGCTCCATTCACATTCTCTTCACCAACAACCGCTTGTGCTGCTTTCACTGCATGAGCCGTCTCTTCAGGCGTGTTAATCGTTGATAAGAAGCTGTTGTTGAAGTGGTATTGATAATCAACACCTGCCGACATGCACTGGCCAGCGACGACACGCTCAATCGCTTTCTCAATTTTATGCAATGCTTGATCGGTAAAGCTGCGAGTGTCACCAGAAATAGTCACTTGCGAAGGAATCACATTCACGGTGCCATTAGTAACAAAATTAGTCACCGAGATAACCGCCGTCTCATCAATGGCGCTCAAATTACGCGAAACGATGGTTTGCAGTGCTGTGACCACCTGAGATCCAACAACAATCGGGTCGGTTCCCATGTGTGGCATCGCCGCGTGACCGCCCGTCGCTTTGATCACAATCTCAAAACTGCTTTCACTTGCCATAAGCGAGCTTGGACGAGTCACAAATTTACCTTCTGGGATGCCCGGTAAGTTATGCATCGCGTAAATCGCATCCATATTCCAACGAGTGAACAGGCCATCAGCGATCATCGCTTTCGCTCCTGTGCCTCGCTCTTCATCTGGTTGGAAAATGAAGTACACAGTGCCATCGAATTGCTTACTGGTTGCTAACTCTTGCGCCGCACCCAGTAGCATCGCGGTATGGCCATCATGTCCACAAGCGTGCATCGCTCCTTCATGCTTTGAAGCGTGACAAAAAGTGTTCTTTTCATGAATACGCAGCGCATCCATGTCCGCACGTAGACCAATCGAGCGATCGCTTGTGCCATTTTTCAGAATTCCAAGCACACCTGTCCCGCCAATACCGCGGTGAACTTCAATGCCGAACTCTTCGAGCTTGTTCGCTACGAATTCAGATGTGATGAACTCTTTAGTACCAAATTCTGGGTACTGATGTAAATGGCGGCGCCATTCTGTAACGTTGGCAATGTTAGTCATGGAAACTCCAATAAATACTTAAAATTAATTCGTTAAAACTGTTTTAGATGTCATCTCGCGGGACTTGTTAGATGCCGCAAACAGCGTCATTGCTACAATAATCAAGCCCACAGCCAGCGCCCTAAAAGGTGTGATGGGTTCTCCAAACACCAAAACAGCGATGAAAAATGCAGACATAGGAATGAGATTTAAAGCCATACTGCTGCCTTCAACACCAACACGCTCTATGCCGTATATGTATGCGATGTAGCCCAGTCCTGATACAAAGCCACCCAACACAATAATGCAGAGTAACGACCAAGAAGGGCGAATTACCAGTAACAGACTTGGTACATCAATGCCTGAAACCAGTAGATAAATGAAAAATCCAACCGCCGCAAAACCAAATTGATAATGCATGGTGCAAGTTGCACCGTATTTTTCTGCAAGCTGAGCACGCAAATGAGTCACCGATGCAAAGCTCAGCACACTCAATAGACAAATCAGGTGCCCGATATTTACCCCTCTATCTTGAGAAGTAAACGGAGGAGCGAGCACTAACATGGTGACGCCAACCAAAGCAATTCCGCTAGAGACGATTTGCATGCGAGTAAATCGAGCGCCGTAAAAAAGCTGACCTATTGCTAAGATAGCGATGGGAACAAGTCCCTGAATGACGCCATTTTCTGACAGTGAAATATAGTCCAACGAGAGAAACGAAAGAAAGCTAAACAAACCTTGGCCAACAACACCGCACACCAACAACTTGAATAGTTCGCTCCGATTAGCCCAACTAAACGCCAACTTCGGTTTGCTTTGAGTTTTCTTGTGGAGCATTGCAGAGAAAATCAGGACTAAAGATAAGACAAAGAATGCCATCATGTAGCGTAACCACACCAACAATCGCGCATCAATGGTTTGTAATGGCAAGGTAGCTAATGCGCCCTCAGAACCCCATAACAACCCTACGCCAATCGCCGCCATCCAACCTTTAGTCACAGATTTCATCATTTAGCTCGCTTCCGGTGTTGCTTTTTTATTGCTAGGCAATCTTTCCGTAGTCTGCTCTTCTTGTTTCGTTTCGAACTTAGTGAATACGTAAAGTGCTACAACAATCAGTGACACGATAATGGTTTTTCCCAGAGCCATCTGTTCGCCTAGTGTTAGTACCGCCACCAAATAACCAACCAAAGGCATTAGGTTAAGAGCCATTGTCGCTTTCTCTACACCAATACGTTTGAAGGAATAAAGTTGAATCAAGTAGCTACCACCAGAGATACCTGTACCTAAGAAAATAAGCAGAGCAATCAACAATGGGCTAGAGAATATGATGTAGATCTGAGATAAGTCTAACCCCATGGTGATCACAACAATAATGCCCATGACAGCAACTGAAATATATTGGTACAGCATAGAAACGACTGAGCCATATTTATCCGCCAGGCTCGCTCGTAAGTGAGCAGTCCACGCTAGCGCCAGCATTGAACACGTCACGTAAACATAGCCTAGTAGTGGTGTACCACCTTCAATGGAGTTTGTTGGACCAACACTCATCGCATAGATACATACCGCAGAGGCAATAAAAGCACCCCACTGAATCTTGTTCATGCGGAAGTTCATAAACATCATGCCAAAGAAAACCGTCGCGAACGGCTGCATGCCTTGAATAACACCGTTTTCAGTCGCACCAATGTGAGACAGAGAAAGGAAGTTAAACAGTGAAAACACCCCTTGTCCAACGATGCCACAAAGCGCAATGCGACCAATATCTTTGGTATCGATCTTCAATGAAGAACCTAAATCAGCGCTCAAGCTTTTGCTACGTGATGTAAAAAAGAAAATGATGGAAAGGCCAATTACCGCGGTAACGTAGCGGAAAAATACCAATGTCATCGGGTCAACCGCCATAGAAAGTGGCTTTGATACAACCCCAGTTACGCCCCAGATACAGGCAACAGCAATGGCAGCAGTCCATCCTAAAAATGTGTCTCTGTTTGTTGTGTTCATCTGTCTATCTTCCATAATTTTTGATAACGGCGGTGCAGAACACCGCCTGAATATTCATGATTTACATGTAGAAACTAGTGGTTAATTCGCTTCCGTCGCCGTTTTCAGCTGAGGCACTTTTTTCTTCGCCTTGCCAAACTTCATGAACATCATCATCGAACCAATAACTACGGCTATCGCAAGTAATCGCATTGGTGTAACTGCCTCACCGAGAGCAAAAACAGCGAGTACAAATGAAGATAGAGGCATTAAGTTCAATGCCATACCAGTACCATCTACGCCAACACGTTCCATTGCGTAGATGTAAATCAGGTAACTGATACCAGAGATACCCACACCTAGAATCGCAATACAAAGCACACGAAGGGGAGAACTAAAGATTCCTAGCGCTGATGAGAAATCGGCGCCGACAACCAATAGATAAAGACCGAAACCAATTGCCGCAAAAACAAACTGATGATACATAGTTGCCACTGAACCGTATTTCTCAGCCAGTTTTGCACGAGCGTAAGCCATCGTAGAGAAACTCGCCGCACTACCAAGACAGATCAAGTGACCAATGTTGAACCCACTGCCTTCAACCGATGGATCCATGACCAAGATAGCCACACCAGCAAACGCACCGACAGCTGCTAAAATCTGTAATGGTGTAAAGCGTTCTCCATGACGAAGGAAACCTACACATAAAATGATGATTGGGATAAGGCCTTGGATTACGCCGTTTTCTGAAGCGGTAATGTAGTCAAGAGACAGGAACGATAGAAAACTGAAAGCGCCTTGACCGATAATACCGCAACATGCTGCCCAGAAGATGTCGTGTCGATTTGCCCAATTAAGTTTAAAGTCGACTTTTTTCTGTGGTTTACCTATAGCGTTACTGACTTGGATAATCACAAACAATGTAATGAAGGCTACGGTATAGCGAACCCATACCAAGACTTGTGCATCCATTACTTCAAGAATAGGCGTTCCAACGATCCATGGAACACCCCATAACAGGCCAATGAAAATAGCCGCAATCCAACCTTTTACTGTATTACTCATCTTTAAATTCCTTTCAGTGTTTGCTATTGATTTAGCAATTGGCCGTAACCTGGACATTGAGCTTTGTTGCCGACTAAGTGCATGCAGTGCCAGAACATCGCAGAGTTGCTGCACACGACAGGGATACCAAATCGGTCTTCAATCTCTTGAATGTGGTCAAGAACACGAAGGTTGGTGCAAGACATAAACACCACATCGGCACCTGAGCCTGGCAACATCTTGCTCAACGCTTCCATCATCGATTCCTTTGAAACCGTCGTAATGTCAGTGTCTTTCTCAATGCCAAGTGAACCTAAAACAGGAACTTCAAAACCAGCGGCTGTCAGTTGTTGATAAAGAGGGAAATTCACTTCTGTTGGATAGGGGGAAAACACGGCAACTTTCTTTGCACCCAAGTGCTTAAATGCGGCTTGAGCAGCTGTCCATGGATTGGTTGCGGGAATATCACCGCGATTTTTCGTAAGAAGGTTAGCGACTTTTTCTTCACCGATAATGATAGAAGCTGAAGTGCAACCAAACGCCATGACATCCATGGATAAACCCGTCGCTATCAGATCTGATGCTTCGCTGATCCCAACCGCAATTTGGTCGAGCGCTTCTGGAGTCATTTCGCTGCTGTAATAAACACGGGAGCTAAACACTCCTGCTTGTGTGCCCAGTAATTTTGCCCAGTCCATCTCTAATGAGTGGTCAGTACTTAGCTGCACTAAACCGATATGAACTCGACCAATCCTTGGAGCCTGAACGTGGTGTAATGGGATTTCAAATTGTCGAAACTGTTCTATTGTTTGCATGAGAAACTCGTATTTTTATAGTTTTTATATGCTGACTCCGGAGTCCAGAGTCAGCTTTTGTAGGGTGTTAAGTTTGTAAGGGGCTAAATAATGATCAGCTCGGGTTCAGCACGCTCGCTCAACCATTCAGCACCGTCTTCCGTGATCACGATGTTCTCTTCGTGCACCATTGACTTGCCAGGTGCGTAAACCATGCCCGGCTCTAGCGTCATCACCATGCCTGGTTTAAGCACTGTGTTATCGGTTGCTGTGTTAGACGGGCGCTCTGTCAGCTCCATACCTAAACCGTGACCAAGACGGCCAACGTCATTACCCAATGCACCATTGGCTTCCAATACTCCCCACATTGCGTTGTAAATATCAGTGGTTGTAGCGCCAGGTTTAGCAGCTTCGAAGCCTTTTGTTGTTGCTTCATAAGTTGCACGGTAAGCAGCTTTAGTTTGCTCACTTGCCGAGCCAAATGCCCAGTTACGGTCGAAATCAGAGAAGTAACCATCACGAACAGCACCGGTATCGATGATCAATACATCTCCCGGTTCAATGATGCGGTCGGTTGGGCCCATAATAATACTGTCGTAACCATCGGGGCCTGAACCAGCAATGATATAAGGACACTCATCAGCCCCTTCTAGCAACATATCGATACGGAACTGCTTACAGATTTCGCGCTCGGTCATGCCGGCTTTTGCATACCCAGGAATTTTGCTAAAGCCCACATTGGTAATACGACAGATTTCGCGAGTTTTTTCTATTTCAGCTTGTGATTTAATCTGACGAAGCTCATGCATCGCTAATGACACATCAACAAAATCTTTCTTAACCATGGTGGTTAATTTGAGGTAGTTATTTACTGGCATACGCAAGTGAGACTCAATCCCTAATGTCGCGCCAACTCTGCCGTGACGACAAGGTAAAGAGTTCAACGTGCTTGCAACCAAGCTAATGCCGTCATCTTCTGGCCTTGGTGAAGGCCAAGTAATGATGTTCTCAACCCATGTTCCTGCCATACCGCTAGCACCAATCTCAGGAACAATAGCAATAGGTTTACCTTCTGCTGGGATAACAACGAACCATGGTCTAGTTGGGCTGTGCCAAAACTGAGTGTGAAAACCAGTAAAATAGCGAACGTTTGGTTCCGTAGTAAAAATCATCGCGTCTAGCTTCATCTCATGCATAACTTTTTGAGCGCGTGATGTTCTGTTTTCAAACTCAGCTTGTTCAAAGCCTCGGTTTAGGTAGTTAGTCATTGGGGCCTCTAATTATTATTGTTGGGTCAGCAATTACGAACCGACCCTATAGTTCAATTTTGTTTACGTTACGATGAGCATCTTACTGACATTTCAGTTAAATAATGTGACCAGGATCTTACAGTTAACTATAGTGACCCAAACCCATCTAAAACCAGAATTTTTGTTGATTTTGATCAATTTTAGGTACTTATTTGTAACTTTATACTTGTGCAAGGAGCGAGTGTATAGTTTTATAGTTACATAAAGTTAATTGGCAACTTGAAATCCATCGAGTAACCAAAGATAATGAAAGGCAATTAAAGTTAACAACAGTGGTCTAAAATGAACGCATCAGCATATAAATCGTTTAACGTAGAATTCACCGACAATGACAGAGAGCATCTCGCACTGAACTTTCGCTTAGCCGAAACTATTGCCGACTTTATTGGTCCGCATTGTGAGGTAGTGATTCACTCATTCGAGAGCTTTGAAAAATCAGTGGTGAAGATCGTGAACGGTCATCACACAGGTCGAGAAGTAGGGTCACCTATCACCGATCTAGGGCTGAAAATGCTGAGTGTGTTTGAGAGCACTGGTGAGGTCACGCCAAAGAGTTACTTCACCACCAGCAAAGATGGGTCACTGCTTAAATCTACGACCTGTGTGCTAGCTGGAGAAAATGGCAAACCGATTGGACTATTCTGTATCAACATGAATTTGTCTCACCCGTTTCCTGAGATCATAAAAACTTTAATGCCGGACATTGCTCATGCCCCTGTGGGTGTGCATGAGAACTTTGGAGCTTCAACAACAGAAGTGATTGAGCAAGCACTTGAGCACGCTATTTTTGAAGTCGATAACGATGAGTCAGTCAACTTGAAAGGTCGAAACAAAGCCATTACCAAGCTATTGCTTGAGAATGGTATTTTCGAATTGAAAGAGGCGACAGCATTCGTATCTGAACGTCTTGGTATAACTCGCCACGCTATCTATAAATATATCCGCGAGTTTAGAGCTTAAAAATCCTATAAAGAGAAATGAAATGAAAACAAAAATCCATACAGATCTAGCACCTGCAGCAATCGGCCCATACTCTCAAGGCATGGCATTCAAAGACCTTATTTTCACTTCTGGTCAGCTGCCTCTTGATGCAAAAACAATGGCGTTTGTTGAAGGTGGCATTAAAGAGCAAGCTCGTATGTCACTAGAAAATTTGAAAGCTGTACTAGAGCAAAGCGGTGGTTCACTGGACACTGTTATTAAGACCACATGTTTCCTATCTGATATGGAAAACTTCGTCGCATTTAACGAGGTATACACAGAAGTATTCGGGACTGAGAATGCACCAGCACGCTCTTGTGTTGAAGCGGCTCGTCTACCAAAAGACGCATTAGTTGAAGTGGAAGCGATCGCTTACATCAAGTAATCGCGTAGCATTTTTCGCAATACTACCTGTCGCTATGAACGACTAAACAAGGTCATTGACCATCGCTTAATGACCTTTAATTCATCTGTCTGTATCTAAGTGTGCCCTATGTTAAAACTATCAAAAAATTCATTCTATACTGGTCAAGTCTGCGAACTATTCACCGCTTCTCAAGCCCAACAAGCGCGTGAGTTTCACCGCCAGATCGAAGGTTACCAACCTACACCACTTGTCTCTCTTCCTAACTTGGCAAAACAATTGGGCGTCAAAGCCATCTTGGTGAAAGACGAATCAAAACGCTTTGGTTTAAATGCCTTTAAAGTGCTGGGTGGCTCTTACGCACTTGGTCGTCAATTAGCTAAACACCTAGGTATTGATATCTCTGAGATCAACCTTAAAACGGTGGCTTCAAAATTAGATAAACCATTGGTATTTACCACAGCGACTGCGGGTAACCACGGTACGGGCGTAGCGTGGGCAGCTCGTGAAATGGGACAAAAAGCCGTAGTTTATATGCCAAAAGGCTCATCTCAAGCGAGTGTAAACCGTATCCAAGGCCTAGGTGCCGAGTGTATCGTGACAGAAGTTAACTATGACGACACGGTACGTATGGCGAACCAAACTGCGCAAGACAATGGTTGGATGCTTGTTCAAGACACCGCTTGGGACAGCTATGAAGAAATCCCAACATGGATTTCACAAGGCTACATGACAATGGCAGATGAAGCCGTTGAACAAGTTCAGGCATCAGAGTTTGGGTCACCCACTCACGTCTTTTTACAAGCAGGTGTTGGCGCAATGGCTGGCGGTGTATTGGGCTACTTAGTTGATAAGCTAGGTGCGGGCACTTTCGAAACCATTATTGCTGAGCCAGCTGCAGCAGACTGTATCTTCCGCTCAGGTGTGAAAGGCGAAATGGTCAATGTATCGGGTGAATTGAATTCGATTATGGCAGGCCTTGCTTGCGGTGAGCCAAATCCCGTGACTTGGCCAGTACTCCGCGATTGCAGCAACCATTTTGTATCGGTTGAAGACAGTGTTTCAGCGAATGGTATGAGAGTTTTAGGAAACCCATTACACGGCGATAGCCAAATTGTCAGTGGTGAGTCAGGTGCAATTACGTTAGGTCTGTTGTACCAACTTTGTCGTGAAGGTGCAGACCAAGCAGTACGTGATCAGCTAGGTTTAAACCGAGATGCAACCATCATGGTCTTTAGTACAGAAGGCGACACGAACCAAGCACGCTACCGCGATATAGTTTGGAACGGTTTGCATCAATCGAACTAATTGATATCTAAAAGACACCAAAATAACAAAGCCACAGCAAAGCGCTGTGGCTTTCTCTTTTTGCTGATAACTACCATGTGAGTTAGTTGAGTAACCAATAGCTCACTGGGTTATCTGGACACTGATAAGGACCACACTCAACAAAGGTAGCGATGGCATTGAGTGCAACCACGACGATGGCTAATAAGCACGCCACACGCCCCAAATTACTCATCTTATACGCTTCCTGCGATGGCTCTTTATTAGTCAATATTAGAATGACAGCAACCGCTAATATGGTCGCAGCAAATAACACGAAAGCCCAAGTGTAATAGTGCATCCCAAAGATAGGACTACCATAGCCAGGCGTGCCTGGAATCACATGCAGCGATACCTGCCGTAGTGAGGTGGCGACACCATACAAGGCCCCGATCAAAACAATGCCATAGTGACGAGGTTGGGGCCCATAAACCACATTCAACATGAAGCCAAACGCAACCATCACGAAACCGATACGTTGCAACAAACACAGCGGGCAAGGCAACTCATGAAGCACAAATTGAAGGATAAAGCCTATCAACAGCACTGCGGTCATGCCGAGTAGGCCAAGCGTATTTAGGAGCGTTAACTGATTTCGATTCATGTTAGCTCCTTACAATAAGATGGGTAATGAATCAGTCGCATGGTGATTGAACCAATACAACCCAAGGATCACAGAGCCCGCAAAAAAGCCATAAGCCGCGGTCTTCTTCTCGAAAAAAGCGCATAACATCGCCACGAGTAATAGTAGAAACAGTAAAGACATCATAAGAGGTATTCCCTCGCTATTTATCAAGTCCAGTCATATTGAACGTCAAAATGAATATCCACACCTACGCCCTCAATCATTCAATTTCGGAAAACCTATGGATTACGGATTTAAAATCATCAACTTAATACTTGTTAGCAAGCTCTAACCTGTCAAGTTACTGTTACTAACAGAGTGCTTTCCCTACCCAAAGATGCAAGTAACACGCCGATATAAGCAAAGTGAGCACCGCTCAGCATTAGACATAACCGGAAACAGAACATAGATATTACGATTGGCTACACTTACGAGACAGGGATAACACTTAAAGAGTGAATGGCTAGGAAACATAATGAAAACAACACGATTAGTCTCAGCCATTTTTCTTACCGGCCTTACCTTTCCCAATATCATTTGGGCCAACTACACGATCGTTCTACCCAGTCAACATCAGCAAGGGATCGACTTGCAAGGCAATGAAATATCAGCCCACGATGTGGTTGATTGGGAGCTCAACAATAGTGATTTGATGTTTGGAGCGAATGCGGAACCGAGCCTCAACACCAAAGTCCAGGCCGTAGGCTACATGTACAACCAAAAGTTAGAGTTAAATTCAGGCCCATTCGAAAACGAGATTAGAGACATCGCTGAACGATACGACATCGATTACGAAGACTTTTTTCTACACTTTTCAGAAGACACCATCCTTGCAGAGCCTGACCCGACTCATGGTGAGAACACTCTATTAAACCGCAAGCCTATGCTCGTTGGTTATACCGCAGACGAAATGCACGCAGGTTTTGCCCTTTATCAACCCACACCTTGGGATACCGATGTCTTTGAACATTTCCAACAAGGGGGGGCGCTCTACATTTATCACTCTGAAAAGTTTGACCATTTAGAATTTGAATTTTCACGCTTTGCACAAGGAGGAAAATTTCGGATTGAATATCCATCTTTGATGAATGCTGAGAATCATGTGACCGATTGGTCTCAAATCGAAATAACGGAAGATGGCACCAAGAACATGACTCAGAACCAAGCGGTAAACTGGCTATTACCCGCAGATTGGGTACGAGCAAGCACTCATGATGGGAGTGGCCAAAGTTATGGTGGCGGCCAATTTTTTGGCTCATCTTTTGTCCGTGATGGTGGGCGTTTATACGTTGTTAGAGTGCGCTGGCAAGGCCACGCAAATCATATTCGACCTCGTTTAAACCGTGTTCAACTCGGAGATAACTTTCCGAAAGTCGCTCCAAAATACTTGTCATCAGCAGCAGTAAATAACCGCTCTCCCGATAAAACAACGCATTGGAGAAAAATTCGTGGTTTCGACCAATCGGCCGATCTCAACGACGACAACTATTTATCTCCTGCTGAATACCAAAACCGAAGCAACAAATCTGCCACAGCTCGATTTCGTTGGCAGTCCCGTGTTATTCCTTTTGGTCGAATGTGGGACCAAAATTCGTCATGGTCGCTAACCAATCTGGCTAATCCCGGGCTATTGATGGCAATGGGCAGTTATTATGGTCAACACTGGACAAAACTAGGGCTCCGTGGCGCCTACAACGATGACACCAATAAGCTCTTAGGTAGCAATCAATTTGATATTTACTCTGGGGGAAACATCGCTGAGCTTGATGCTATCGCAGGCTCAACTGAAGCGGATGAACGCTATAAACAACAGTTCACCGCCTTTCTCAAACGATTGACTGCCGTTAATGACAAACCATTAATCGGGCTCAACATTGGAACGGCTAACCTCTATGGTCGAAATGGGCAAGCGCACCTTATCGATGCAGGAAACCTGTATTTCAGGGAGCACTATATATTTCCGTCAACGGGCTTTAGCGGCTATGGCGGGCTATCGAAGTTTTGGGATAACTCAGCACTCGGCTATTCAGGGGCGAAGGTTATTCAACAAGCCACTACGCGCTATGGACGAGTGCAGTTCTTTGGAAACAACCAAGAGAATTGGCAACAAGACCAGTACTCAACTCTCGCTGTCTATTACCTCAACTACCACCCTGAACACAGCTATTTCAATCAATGGAACAACAGTTACGTGTATGGGAGCAACAACACCACAACAGATAACTTCTGGAAACCGGGCGTACCCAAAAACATGGCTTATAAGCCCACAGCATTGCTCGATATCACTCTTGGAAAACCTTCAGGTGTGATTCCTTCGGGGTTTGAACCTATCTCATTGATGCTCTCAACTCGTACTCCACAATCTGAGGATTACACGATTGTTGGCAACACTCCGCAATCCCAGGTCACTCATCAAGACTTACCTAATGGCAAGGTTTCACTGCTACCGACTCACACCTATTTCCTTTATCAATCAGATAAACAGGTTGTAGAAGGCGGTCCAGAAGACATGGTGATAGCCAGAGAGTTTGAGCATGGACGAGTTCTCTATCGCACCGATTTTTATGGGAAAAATGCTGACTTTTATGCTGCAGGAAAAATCTCGATTCGATTAGACCCACCAATGAAGCCCGTGAGTGCTAACGGAATAGTAGGAGAATATGTCGATGAAATACAGATCGCTGGCTACCAAGGTTTGATACTACTTTATTGAAGCATCTCGAACTTGAATTGATCACCATAAAGCCAAAAAACCTAGCGAGTGATCGCTAGGTTTTACACATAAAAACGAGTTAGTCTCTGCTTACTTCAGAGGATCATTATCAGGCAAAGCGTTGTGTATCCATAACGCTAGGCGCTTCTTAATATTTGCACCATCCAACTTACTGTCTGGTAACGGAGTGATTTGATTAACTTCAACAAGAAATAGATAAACAGCCTTAACCTTGATTGGTTGAGATGAGTTCGGCAAATCGAAACCTTGCAACTTTGCCATTTTAAAACCGACTTCTAGAGCCTTCTTAACCAGCTTATCTTCATTCATGATCTTCGCGGTTTTCGACATATCATCTCCATCATCTTCGTAGATTGAACCTTGAGTATACCAAACTGAATCTAAGACAAGATTACCGCGCTCTCAATTCGAACACTCTCTTTGATAAATGACATTAAACGAATTCCAGCCCCTAAATAGATACCAGCCTAATTGACATGTACAGGGCGGAAATCAATACGCAAACGGTATCTTAACAAAATACTCAATAAGTGAGATCTTAAGCCCAGAAATCAAAACGGAGCGAATTTTAGCTTAATATCCAACAAAATACCGAATACTATGTTTTCTTATAAAAATAATAAGCACTCTCTTTTCTATAGATAAACCACTGTTATTTAACTAGTTTTATACCATGTCGACTTAGATCATATTTACAGTCACCCGTAAAGAAAAGTTATTTACAAAATACTCATTAAATAAATAAAATAGACTCAATAATCTTGTACTGGTGTTAATAATGCGTTACCTATGGGCTTCATTCTGTCATAAAAATCCTATCCCCGGACGAATCGTTCATATCCTTGTTATCTTGATAGCATTAGCTTCTATCGTGGTTCCATTAATGACAAAAGATGCCACAACGATATTAATTTCATTATGCGTTGCTTTGGTGTGTTTTGTGCTGTTTGTATTCTTTGCCCTTGCCGACAAAATGCGTTCGGGTATGCACTAATCAAATATCCAGGTCACTCTTAAGCACCTAGAATGATAGAAAGAAAACGCCCAAAGTTATCCACTTTGGGCGTTTTTACTTCAGAAGCGAATCACTTTATAACCCACTCTCAATAAAGATCTGCAAACTCTTCAATCCGATTCTTTCCTCTTAATAACAAAAAGTTAAGAAAGCGCGATGTGGAAGTCGAGATTACTTTCTCTTCAGGTACTTCATGCTTGTCCAAGAGCGTAATTGCGAGATCTAAATGCGCAATCTCTTCACAGAAGTGAGCATCTGAGCCTGTTGAAAAATACACGCCCACTCCCTTACCGATTTCGACGATTTTAGAGCAGCGTACATCACTTCCCTTGCGGCTTTTTCCAGTCAAAGAGGTATTGTTCACCTCAATCGCCACATTGTGCTGTTTAGCACACTCAAGCACGGCTCGAATATCAAACGGGTAATTTGGGTTACCAAGGTGCCCAAGTACATCAACCTTTCCCCCCTCAATTGCATTAATGAGGGCTCGAGTATGTATCTCTTCTGTGGATGGAGGGAATACGGGCTCGTGGAAGCTCGCAATGGTCCAGTCAAGGTGCTGATAGGTTGAAGGGGCGAGATCTAAGTCTCCTTCAATGTTGGTGATATTTGCTTCCACTCCACGAAGGATTCCAACATCGTGAAGAAAGCGGGGCAAAATTCTTTGATTGTTGAAAAACCAGTAGTGGGGGGCACCCGGCATTTCAGGAGCATGATCCGTTGTACAAAGAAGTTTTAGCCCCTTACCCTGTGCTGCTTTAGCGTTCTCAATAATAGTGCTGTAAGCATGGCCGCTGGCAAGAGTATGAGTATGGCTGTCGACGACGATCTTCATAGCGACCTCCTAGAATTAATTGATATCAAAAGAACCATCTTGGTTCATATATAGAGTCAGGTCCGCTTTTACAGAATGATTTAAAACCATGTCTACATTCTTAGAATCTGAACTTTGATAAAAAGCGAGGGCCTCTTCAGGCGTTGAGCCACCACGAATCTTACGGTTCACTAAACGCTCTTCTAAAAACTTAGGATCGGTATCGATGAAGATGGTGAAATCAGCCAGCTCATTCAACCCACTCCATACTGGTTCATCGAGCAGAAGCCAATTCCCCTCAATCACCACAATCTCTTTTTCAACAGTGATAGCATCATCAACCGGATCATGTAGGTTACGGTCATAGTATGGCCATTTCGGGTCTTGGACTTTGAGCTTTTTTAGCTTGTCTATCAGGGATGTGAGGTTAAAGGTCTCGTGTGCGCCTTTAATACTACGCAGCTTTATCTTCTCTTCACCGCGCATGGTGTAATTCGAATCAAGAATCTCATTTGGGTAGTGGAAACCATCAAAAGGCAGCACCTGTAATGGCACGACATTAGGAATGGTTTGGGATAGATGCTCCCAAAATGCCGCTAAGGTCGATTTCCCGCTGCCGGGAGGCGCAGCCAGGAATATCACCGTTCGTTCGTTTTTTTCTTGGTAAAGGCGAGAAAACTTTTCAACCAATGGCTTATGAATTTGTTCGATATTGTTATCTGGGAATACAGCTTCAGTCTCAAAGCCACTGACATTTAGGGAAACTTTCATATGAAAAGCCTTAATCTAAGATTTCGTTCTCCACGGTTTCTAACAAACCTTCGCAAGCGAGTTTCAACACGGTTTTGACCAGTGACTCATAGCGAGCTTGAGAAAAGGAGTCGAATGATGAAAATTTTAACTGGTTAATCGAATCAAGATAGATGCTGCCGTCGCTCTTCGAGAGCGTCGCTTGATTAGTGATGAAGTCGTAAATGACATCATCACTAAACGAAATTGGCTCTTGTTGCTGCGCGACAAAACCGTGCATTTGGTCAAACAAGTTAATATCTGCGTAACTCTCTAGTGAGATCTTACCCATCGCAAACATCAGCTTTGATACCACATCAATCTCGACCAAAGGACCATCCTCTTTGAGTAGAGGGGTCACGGCATACTCAATCACCAAAGGATCTTGAACAAATACCCTTGGTAACAAATGCTTTAACTTAACGCTAATCAGCTTATGAGATGCTTGGATAAAACAAGTGGCGGTTTCACACTCTTCTAAGGCATCTAATAATTCGTCTTGCACCGTAATAACATGTTCCTTATTGGTCGTGGCAGCAGTGTAGCTGCCACGAAATCATCGATTACGCCGTTAGGCTAACGCCGTAGAACTCAAGCAGTGCTTTCTCTGCCAGTTCGTTCCAAACGTAGTTGTTGTCTTTCAAAATTCGGTCTAGTTCGCCGAAGAACGGGTCTTGTTCTGCTAGCTTGTGGAATTCATCAATTGCCGTCAGTGGCAGGTCAATATGCGGGTAGATTAGCTTTTTACCACCAGGAATATCCAGTTGATTTAGGATAGTGTGAGGTGCCGCCTGTAAGCCACCAACGTGAGTTAGCATAAATGATGGGTTGATCTTACCCGCTTCCGAAAGTTCAATGGATTCAACCATATCCCCTGTTGAACCGCCAGAGGTTCCTACAATATGCGTAGATTCATAATGCACATTGTAAAAGTTGAACGGTACTTTAAATTGCTTGTCCGTTGGACCCGCAAAGAAGTTCAGACAGCCATCGTTACCTAATAGCTCATCAGCTTGCTCAAGCACCTGTGCAACCGCCGCATATACCATGACATCGTCATAGCCATTACCGTCATTGAGTTCTTTTAAGTACGTAACAGGATCATCAATTTTCGCTGTGTTTACGTAATGGAGTTCAATACCATTCTCGGTCGCTTTTGATACCGGGATAAGGCTTTCTGCGCGTGCGAGACGAGCTTCATCGATATCAGTCACCACAATACGGCTTGGCTTCACAGGGCCATTAATCGCGTAATCAATCGCACCAATACCCATAGGGCCTGCACACGCTAGAAGTGCTAGCGCGCCACCTTCTTTAATACCCATTTGGTGTTCATACACGTAAGGCGTGGTGTGATAGCTAGCGTGAAACGCACCGATGATGCAAGACATTGGCTCGGCAAGTGATGCGTTTGCGTAGTAAGAGCTCTTGTATGGCAGCACACAGTCTAAATCAATCGCAACTTTAGGGATAATTGAGTAGGTTGCATTACCACCAAATGTCTCGTAGCTGTAGCCTGCTGAGTAGCCTGTTGGCAAGCCCATTGCTGGCTGCAGTACAAATGGTTCACCTGGTTTGAAACGGTCTTGTAAGTTAGCGCCCACTTCTACAATCACACCTGCGTATTCATGGCCTGTCATTACAGGTACTTCAGCAATATTTTCAGGCACACGTTTGTGGTTACTGCCGAGGAGCGCCGCTTTGTAAGTCGATAGACAGATGCTGTTTGAAACGTTTTTAACCAGCAGTTCATCATCTGAAATCTTTGGTAGATCGAAGGTTCTTAGTTGAACGTCTTTCTCACCACAAATTACCGCTGCAGTTGTTTGAACCATGATTTTATCTCCGAAAAGTGGGGCCAATACCTGACCCCAGAATATTAATTAAGCTTGCTGACCGATGGTGTCCATTAGGTTGTCTAATGCTGGGTCATGTAGGAAGTTCTTGATAGTCACCACAGGAAGACCTGTTGCTTTGATTGCGCGACTCTCAAGGCTCTCGTGGGTCACCACCACGTCCGCGTTGCTTGGCACTTTTTCGATTGCGAAGTTCTTCACTTCAACATTAAAGCCGGCTTTTTCGAGTTTGCGCTTGAAGGTTGATGCCCCCATCGCGCTTGAACCCATGCCTGCATCACATGCAAAGGCGACGAATTTGATGTCTTTAGCTTCTGCTTTTACCGCTGCTGTTGGAGCTTTAGCCACTACGCCTTCTGCTTTCATGTCTTTCATGTCAGTCACAGATTGCTCGAACTCATCTTCAGATTCTGTCTTCTTGCTAACTTTCAGGATTGCACTTGCCACTAGGAAAGACACAATCGTTGCTGTTATTACACCGGCGATAGTTGCGAAGAAGCTGCCTTTTGGTGTTAATGCTAGGTAAGAGAAGATTGAGCCTGGGCTTGGGCCTGCAACTAGACCACCATCAAGTAGGTTGAACGTTGCAATACCTGTCGCTGCACCTGCAATCATCGCGAGAATCATGATTGGCTTCATTAGCACGTATGGGAAGTACAGCTCATGAATACCACCGAAGAAGTGGATGATGATGGCACTTGGTGCTGATTTCTTACTTAGACCTTGACCAAACTTAGCGTAAGCCAAAAGCATACCTAAACCAGGACCAGGGTTAGACGCCACCATAAAGAAGATAGATTTACCCGTTTCCGCCGCCGCTTGTAGACCTAGTGGGTAGTAGATCCCTTGGTCGATAGCGTTGTTAAGGAACAAGACTTTTGCTGGCTCGTTAATAATCGCAAGTAACGGTAGGAAGCCAGTCGCAACCAACGCTTCGATGCCTGATTTAACGAAAAGGTTCGCTGCAGTCACAGCAGGGCCAACAATCGCATAGGCAAATAGACACATCAGCATGCCGAAGATACCTAGCGAGAAGTTGTTTACCACCATCTCGAAACCAGAAGGGATCTTGTCTTGTAGGCGTTTATCGATTTGGACAATCACCCAGCCACTCAATGGACCCATGATCATTGCACCAACAAACATTGGGATTTCCGCACCAGCGATAACACCCATAGTACCGATGGCACCCGCTACAGCACCACGCTTGTCACCGACAATTTGGCCACCGGTATAACCAATAAGTAACGGTAATAAATAGGTAATCATCGGACCAACAAGCTCACCGAAATACTCGTTCGGCATCCAACCTGTTGGGATAAATAATGCAGTAATAAAGCCCCAAGCAATGAAGGCTCCGATATTTGGCAATACCATGGCAGTCAGATGACCACCAAAAGCTTGCACTTTGGCTCTTATATTTGTAGACACGTTATATTCCTTATTTTCAAAGGTTATTATTAGTAACTTTTAATAATTTCAAGCACTTCAGCTTTTGAAGAAGAAGCAGCCAGCTTGGCAATGTTTTCTTCATCAACCAGCATTTCGCTCAGCGCTTGAATAACCTCTATGTGTGTATCTGAATCCTTTGCAGCTAATGTTAATAAGACATTGGCAGGCCCCATATCAGACCCAAAATCCACCGGGTTAGAAAAGACATGAATACCAAGACCTGTCTTTAGTACACCTGCTTCTGGACGGGCATGAGGCATAGCAATACCTGGACAAAGAACGTAATAAGGTCCATTATCATGCGTTGACTGAATGATCGCGTCTGCGTAGTTATCGGTAACGTACCCCTTGTCTTGCAGGTAACGAGTTGTTTCCTTAACAGCATCTTCCCACTTATATTCAGAGTGGTTAATAACATCAATTAAGTCGTGGTCAATAAGGTCATAAAGCATAATATATCCCAGTTATTCTTTGTTCGTAGTTGTTGGGATTATTATCAATGGAAGTTGAGGAATAGAGAAATGGCAACAAAATGAGACTTCCATCACTTAAACTTTACTGTCAAATGATTAGTTATTCTCTACCTCTCATATTTATCATGAAATTTAATTACAAATTTATTATTAACAACAAGTCAATACTGTAAACTTGATAGAGCAATCAGATTAAGAATTAAAGTTAAATATCACGAACGTGATAAAGATCTATTTACGCATATTGACCACGCATTAATTGTGATAATGATTACATTTAATTTGGTCGTTTTAATGGTTTGACGCGCTTAAATCAGTGACCAAGATCCCGTATGAAATACAAGCACAACCCACTTGTAAGTAAGTGACATCTCGTTCACGCACCAATTCAAGTCTGCCTCAAATGGATAGTTTGGTTATCATTGGTTCAAATACGGAAAAGCCCAAAGTTATTAGCTTTGGGCTTTTCTTCTAGCGACTGTGGTTGATTACAACCGAGTGATACGACAACCGAGTCTTACAGCGTCATATGCAGAATTGGAAATGGTTTCCCCATGTCATCAAGTGGTGAGCGTGATTCAATTTTGAACCCCATGTGCTGATAGAAACCTACCGCTTGCGGGTTTTGCTCATTGACGTCAACTTTGGTGGCTGCTAACTGCTTAATCGCATGTTGCAACAACACCGTACCTACTCCTTGTCCTCGAACTTCATTCAAAACAAATAGCATCTCGACTTTTGCATCATGAACACCCACGAAGCCAACAATCGAACCACTTTCATTTTTAACGCATTTCAAAGAAACCGCAGGGAACGCATGTTCCATGATGATGGGTTTAAAAAACTCAATATCTTCTTCTGTAATAAAGTCATGAGTTGCTCGGACTGAATTTTCCCAAACCTTAAGCATTTCTGCATAATCTTCAGGAAGCACATTTTCTATAGTCATAATTTTCTCTAGATTGAACTGAATATAAACATGTGCAGCCGCGAAACCGTAGTCTAGCAGTGGTTAGAAAAGCAAAACAACCGTCTTTTCTCGGTTAATCAAAGATTTCGCTAACCCTATTAATCAGGCATTACCACAATACCCATAGTTTCAAGCAGTTGCTCTTGTTGCCAAGCGACAATTTTGATGCCCGATGTGTCCACCTTTCGAGGATCTAACCCTTCTAATTCAGCGTGACACAAGTTTGCTCCCTGCATACTGAACTGTCCCCATACATCTTCAGAGAATACACCGCGGCTCAGGTCCGACTCCTTTAATGACGCTCCTGTAAGGTAAGTCCCTATCCAACGGTTCTCAAACAGCTCACATTTTTCTAAACAAGCCTGTTCAAAGTTAGCATAGGACAAGTTACAGCCTGTGATATACGCCGAGCAAAAGTACATGCGGTTGCTCACTTGGTTGGCAAAGTTAGCACGAGTAAAGTTCGCCCCTTTCAGGTCGCATTCACGTAGCTCAATACCATAACAATTCGCGTTACTAAAATTCGCCATTGCCAACTGACAATTCTGGAAGCTTGCATCTCGTAAGTCGGCAATACCAAAGTGACACCCTTCGATATCACCTTGCTCAATGAACTTACAATTGATAAAGGTTGTGTCACGTAGGTTACAACGCCTAAAGTCACAGCGAATGAAGGTACATGCTGTGAAAGTCATATCGGACAAATCTTGTTGAGCGAAATTGTGGTGATGATAAGTACTGTTATTAGTGTCCATTTAGCCCCCTAAAGAAATTAAGCTAAGACTACCACTGAGATCTTCAGAAAACACCAAATTAAAAACCAACAAAAACAGCAACTTAAGACACCTCAAATTAGCCATTCTAAGGTGCCAAAATAGCATTTTAAGAGGGTTATTTTCGTTTTATAGTACGCGCTTATCTTAAAAAAAGTTTTATCGCTTGTAGGTGCCAATAAGAGACAAAATCACTTTGGCGAAACAAGTCATTATTGACAGCCTCCTAACGTACTAGACTGGACGGTTGGTATGTTGCTAGTTACACTATTCCTCATTCTCAGCATAAAGAGTAAGACCAATGAAAGACATGCGACAAGCTATGCTCGATGCAGGGTTTAGTCTTATTAATGAACACGGATTTGCAGGCGTTGGTTTAATGAAAATCATCAACCAAGCTGAAGGCACGAAGGGTTCTTTTTACCATTACTTTAAATCTAAAGAGCACTTTGGTGAGATCCTTCTTACCAACTACTTTGATGAGCATCTCGCTAAGCTGGATGACTTTTTAAGTGATGAGTCGCTTTCTCGTCGTGATCGCGTTAAAGCCTATTTCGAGTTTTGGTGCGCATCAAAACTGACTGAGGACTTCAATATCCAATGTCTTGTCGTAAAACTGGCGGGAGAAGTATCTGGCTCTGCTAACCCATTGCAATCAACCATGGCAGAAGGTGCTGAGAAGATAATCCTACGTATGGCAAAACTGTTTGAAGAAGGCAATGAGGCTGGTGATTTCACTATCGCAGAGCCAGAATCGCTATCTCGAACGCTTTACGGTCTTTGGCTAGGATCTACGTTAATGGCTGCGATGCAAAGAAATCGTTCGATTCTAAGCAATGCGATGGAAGAAACCTTACTCGCTTTGAGTTCAAAAGACTAATCAACGACAATGCTCAAAGGCTCGCATATTTAGCGAGCTTTTTTGTTTTCAAGCTCAATGATTGTCTACTTCGACTTTTACTTGTCACCAGTAAGATAACTTTACCTTGCACGCTGCGGCATCCCATTGGCTTGCAAAAGGGCATTAAGTGTAGGGTCGATATGTTTGAAAAACTTGAGCCAACCTTCACACAAGTAATTTAACCCAGCCTCACCGTCACGACTGGTGATGATTCGGTTTTTAGGACACTCGCCATGACAAGCAAACTTAAACTCACAAGTTTGGCATTGTTTAGGTAGTGACTTTTGCTTAGCAAATCCAAAGGTTTGTTGGTCTGGTGAAAACGCTAATTTTGACAATGGCTTATCGTGGATATTACCCAACTTAAATTCTGGGTAAACATAGTGGTCGCATGAATACACATCGCCATTAGGTTCGACCGCCAGTCCCTTTCCACAAATTTCACTCAAGGTACACATGGTACTGTCTCTTCCCATCCATACACCGACAAAGTTTTCAAAGTAAGGAATAAGTACTCGACCAAAATCATGTTCGAACCACTCATCAAAAACGGCTTTAAGAAACTCTCCCCACTGTGCAGAACCGACACTCCAAGATTCGACCTCTCCCGAAACCGGAATGATCGCTTGCTGATGGGAAAGCCATTGGTTGTTGGTGTGAGCTTCTCGTTTATCCACGACAGGGATGAACTGAAGCTGCTTCGAACCCACTTCATCGCGTAAAAAACGATAAACTTCTAACGGGTTTTGGCCCGTTACATCGTTGACACAAGTTAAAGTTGCAAACTCAACGTCATGCTTCTTTAGAAAACCAATCCCTCGCATGGTTTGAGAGAAGGTCCCCTTGCCTGCTCGGTTGGTGCGATAGTGATTATGCAAATGCTCGGGGCCATCAATGCTCACACCAATAATGAAGTGGTTCTTCTTAAAAAAATCACACCACTCGTCATTGAGTAAAGTGCCGTTAGTTTGCAGGTCATTACTAATTTTACTGTAGCTCGGACAATACTTGTTTTGCAGTTCCACCACCTTTCTAAAGTACTCAATCCCCAGTAAGGTAGGCTCGCCACCATGCCAAGAGAAGATAATTTCTGGAGTGTTTTGGCCTTCGATGTACTGCTTGATATACCGCTCTAGCAGTTCCTCATCCATCACATATTGAGTGCCCTTAGGGTATTCAAGCAGCTGTTGCTTTTCCAAGTAATAACAGTAGGTGCAGCTGATATTGCATACCGCCCCAATCGGTTTGGCCAATGCCTGAAGTTTACTGTGTGCTTTACCGTTAAATTGAGGAATAGTGCTTAGATTTGATAGTGATAATGTCGTCATGAAAAGTACCTCGATGTAAAAGTTTTTGTATTGGCTAAAACAGTCCGTAGTTCCTTTACACGGTATCTAGCGGCCAACTCAGCTTTACCACGCTAAGCTGGCCAACTGATTCATTTCCTCTATTTCACGTTCTCAAACGGGTTCCACGCTTCATCAACCGGCACAATATTTTGTGCTTTTTCGTACTCTTGATACTCAGCGATCATCTCATGGAACAGATCAGGCAATTGCTCTCTTAAGTCGTGCTGCTCGGCAGGATCTTTCTTGGTGTTGTATAGATGCCACTCGCTATCACCCCCCATGCCGGTAGAGATTCGAATAATCTTATAATCACCTTTAAGTAGAATTCCGCTGCCAAACAGTTCGAACGGAATCGAGTTATCTGAGCTGTGAACCTTTGGTGTCTCTCCTTTGAAGTAAGGCACTAAACTCACACCACTCATCGGTGCCACTTCTCTACCTTGATATTCCGTTCCCGGATGCTCTACATCGGCAATTTCTAGAATGGTGGCTGCGATGTCTTTAACTTGTGACAAGTCATCGGTTTGAGTTCCCGACTCTAATGCTTGCTCCCCCTCTAAGACGGCTTTCGCAGGTTTAACAATGAACGGAACTCGGATACCACCTTCCGCGGTATAGGCTTTGTACCAAGACAAACCACCGGTGGACGCACTCGCCCACTCAGGACCAAGTGACACACTAGAGTTTGCTTTGCCTAAGTTTTCAGTCGAGTTATCAAAGTGATGCGCCGTCCATGTTCGAATCAGATCACTGATATTTTCACCGGTAATATCTGCAGCTTCTGGGCCGTTATCTGCGAGATACATGATGTAAGTATTGTCGTATTCCCCGATCTCTTTTAGGTAATCGACAATCTGACCAACTTGCTGGTCTTGCATTTCCATCATGCCCATCGCGACAGCCATTTTCTTGCCGTACCACTTTTGCTCTTTCTCAGAGAGCGAATCCCAAGGACGGCTTAATGAATTACGACCTGAAATATCCGCATCTTTAGGAATTACGCCCATCTCTTGCATACGTTGGAAACGATCTTCTCGAACCGAATCCCAACCATGTTCAACGTAGTAATCGACTTTATCTTGATAGGCAGACTCTGGCGCTTGCAGTGGCAGGTGAATACCGGTGAATGGGACATAAGCAAAGAAAGGCTTACCGTCGTCTTTTTTGTTGTCGATCATCTTGATGATTTCGTTGGTGTAAACCTGATCTGAGTATTCGCCTCTATATTTATCTGCGACGACTTCACCATTTCGGTAAGTTGGCTCAACTTCAACGCCTGGAATTTCACCTTTTTGAAGTGCATCGGCTGTCGCTGCATTTTTAGCAGGGAACATCATATCTCGATTAAAATGATTCGATCCGCCAGCTAAAATGCCATAACTTTCAGAGAAACCTCGGTCATCAGGTAAGAAGCCATCTTCATGACCTAAGTGCCATTTGCCCGATAAGTAGGTGTTATAGCCATTGTCTTTAAGTAACGTTGCCACCGTTACGCCCTTCTTGGTGAGGTAACCTTCATAGCCTGGCTTACCAATAGCCCCAGGGTACACAGCGTAATCAAAGGTGCCTAAACCAACCTCGTGACTATTGGCACCGGTAAGCATCATTGAACGCGTTACTGATGAGGTTGGTGAAGCGTGAAAGTTAGTGAATTTCACCCCCTCTTCGGCCAACGCCATCAAGTTAGGTGTATCGACTTCTGAGCCATAAGGCTGGGTATCTGCAAAGCCCACATCATCACCAACAATAACCACAATATTCGGTTTTTCAGATTCGGCAGCAAAGGCTGCACTGCTTGCTGCTGCCATTGCGGTGAACAGCACGGATTTCTTGAATGTCTGCATAAGACGTTCTCCAATTTCTATGATTAACTTTTTCTGTGATTAACCTTTTTGTGATTAACCTGAGTTAGGATTTGAATTAGTGCGCGGCTTGGGACATCCAATGTAATAAGTCGAGCGCAGGGTCATAATCTTGAGCGGCTGCCATACCAATCCAGGTGACAGCTTCCGCTTGGCTCACTTCAACGCCACTACCAGAGAAATACATCAGGCCAAGCTGAGTTTGAGCTTCAGGGCTACCTTTACTCGCGGCGGTCTCGAACCACTCCGCCGCTTTATCATCGTTCTGCTCGACGCCCTCTCCGCTCAGGTATAAATAAGCGACAGAGAGCTGGGCATCCAATTGCCCTTGGTAAGCTTGATCCAACAGTTGCACGACATCTTGATGCTGCTGCGATTGAACCATAGTGGCCTGGTTCTTAGAGCTTTCGCTTCCAACACTTGCTTTGGCAAAAAACACAGCAGCCAAAACACCGGTCAGAATCACGGTAGTTAAACGTTTATTGATCATTTATTTCCTCCTCGGGAATAAAGGTCACAACGTCCCTGTTGAATTATTTAGGTGAAAAGTAGGAATGGCGCGATGATGCACAAACTAGCCAGCAATACGTTTTCAATCTTCATGGTGAGTCCTCGGAGTACAATTAATGACTAAATATTCTCAGCAACTAACTAGATGGATTTTTCTATAATCTGCTCAATCACTTGCTTTGAAATTGGGTAAAACTGGAAGCAGATATCTTTTTCAATCGCTTGGGCAATATTGCTCTTCTCTTGCGCGTCAAACTCCCAATGACTAAAGCGTTTCATCGCTCCGACACGGGTTTGGAAATCATTTAAAAAGCCCAACACTCTCTGATAAATCATCTCGTCGGTACCCGTGCAATCAATCGAGAACGCTTGAGCCAATTTGAATGCATTTGGCATATAGAATTCAGGCAGAGCTTCAATCACAACCGGCATCAATACCGTGTTGGCATCGCCATGAGGGATATGGCTAATCGCACCAAATGCATGAGCACAGTTGTGGATCGGGATACCGCCCAATGAAGAGTAGAACGCAGAGATCGCCATCGTACTCGCTTGAAGAAGATTGCCGCGTGCCGTGAGATTTTCAGGTTCCTCAAGTGCCACAGGTAAGTTTTCAACAATCAATTTTGCCGCTTGGATACCGTAAGCATCGGTAAAAGAATTACTCATTGGCGAAACAATCGCTTCAACCGCATGTGTAAGTGCATCCATCGCAGTGGAGCGAGTAAGGTGCGCGGGTAACTTGGTCGTAACCGTTGGATCAAGAATCGCAATGTCAGCTTCTAAACCAGACGCCACCAAACTTGCCTTAATGTTTTCATGCTCGTTGTAAAAAACAGCAATCGGAGAAGCTTCTGCGCCCGTGCCTGCTGTTGTTGGTACCGCAATGTGAGGCACTCGAATGTCTTCGTTATTTGGCCACACTTCCATAAAGCCACCGCCGGCAATCACAGTGCGGATATCATCAATCTGTTTATGAAGTGCGTATTTCACGCCTTTCGAAGCATCAATCACACTACCGCCACCGACTGACAAAATAGCGTCTGCATTCAAGTTATTCGCAAACTCAATTGCAGAGTTAATGTTGTCGCACGTCGCATCCGGAGCAATGTCGGTATACACGCCGACGAGTTGCGCAGCATCTTGGCTAGCTTCCGGATTAACAAACAGTGCCGAGAATTGCTCAACAAAGCCCAACGATTCCAAGCCCTTATCAGAAAAAAGCACGACTCGCTTCGCACCCAATCGAGCAAACAGAGACGGAATATTTTCGATACCGTTCTCCTGAGCGTGAACAATGGTTTTCAGTTGAAAATTAAAATTATTGGCTGTCATGGTGGTTACCTCATTTCTAGTTGATGACTAGACAATAACCAATACAAACCGGTCGGTCTAGAGTGTAAATGTCAAAGATATGTCAATTAAGATCCTTGAAGATCATTTCGCACATACAAAAAAACCCGCAAATGCGGGCTTAGAAATCTTTGATTCAATGAGTTAAACAACCGAGGCTAACGCAAATGAGCGGGCACCTTGGTTTTATCTCGATTGAGGTAGTAGTAGAGATAAACCAAAGAGTAGATGGTTACAAACGCGTCAAGCGCAAACACACCACTCCAACCGTAGAACCATTCATAGTCATTAATACAAACGTTGTATAAGAAAATGCCAACAAACATCGACTTCTCAAACGCGCTGTAAATCATGGTCGAAGTACGTAGTGACTTGTACTTGGCAGAGAACATCAACAGCACGCCAATACAACCAACCATCACCCCCCAGTGCTGATAAGTACCCAACAGGTACTCTTTGTTTTCCATCATCGCCTCGTTGTAGGAGAACAGCGTCTGCATACTCCAATCCGGTGCCAGAAAGGTAGAAAAAGCAGTCGCAGTCAACAATCCCGTAATCATCAAATACGACTTCATGGTTCTTTCAAAAAAACGTTCTAACATAAGTAACCTCTTAAATAATTTCTAAAATGAATAGCGGAATGTCAGGTGCGATTTACTTGCCTAGCATGTTCATCACAGCCGTCTTTAATTCGTTGTCTTCTCTTGAAAACAGATGCTTAACGCGATGATCTAAGCCGGTTTCCAATACTGTTTTAGCGTGAGAGAAGGTGATAAACCCTTCTTTGCCGTGATAATTGCCCTGCCCTGATTCGCCAATGCCACCAAACGGCGCATCGTCGACCGCCAAATGAAAGACACAGTCATTGATACACATACCTCCCGAATGCACTTGCTGCTTCACTTGAGACTGGAGGCTAGAGTTAAAGCTCATCAAGTACAGAGCTAAAGGTCTTGGTTTGCTATTGATGATCTGGAATGCTTCATCAATGTTTCGATAAGTGATCAACGGCAGTAACGGGCCAAAAATCTCTTCGTTCATCACCTTAGAAGACAAGCTGGGTTCAACGATCAAATGCGTCACTAATCGATGAGTATCTAAGTCCATAGCATCGTCATGGCACACAACAATTCGTGTCCCTGCTTGCTGTTCGTCATTCAATAGGCCGACAATACGGTCACATTGGCGGGGGTTAATCAAAGAGGTCAAATTCTCGGAATAGATCCCTTCATCAAACAGCAGTTGGTACTGTTTTTTGTACTCAAGAATAAAGGCCTCGAGCTTATCTTCGGGAAGTAATACGTAATCCGGAGCAACGCATACTTGGCCGTTATTAAGGCTCTTGCCATAAATGATTCGCTCAACAGCAAGATCAACTGGCGTGTCTTCGGCCACAATCACTGGCGACTTACCACCCAATTCAAGCGTGACAGGGGTTAACGTGTCAGCCGCAGACTTCATCACCTGACGCCCTACTTGAGTTGAACCCGTAAACAAAAGGTGGTCGAACGGCAGCGCAGAGAAAGCCGCAGCAACTTCAACTTCTCCTTCAACAAGGCAAACTTCATCAGAGTGGAATACCTCATCCAACAAGGCTTTCAGTACTTGATTGGTTGCGGGAGTAAATTCACTCATCTTAATCATCGCGCGATTGCCCGCAGCCAACGCTGAGATCAGCGGCCCAACAGACAACATGATAGGGAAATTCCACGGAGTAATAATTCCCACCACACCTTTTGGTTGATAAACCACTTCAACACGAGAAGTTGAAAGTAAAGGGCCGGAGTGGCGAATCGATGAAGTCGACCAATGAGGCAAACACTCAATGCTATGGTCGATGTTTCCCAGACAAGGAAGAATGTCGGCCATCAAGGTGTCTTGTCTGCTTCGGTGACCGTAGTCTTCACTGACCGCTGCACACAAACGGTCGGTGTAATCAATAAGTGCAGATTTCAGAGCTAATAACTGTTCAATTCTCACCGGTACCGTCGGCATCGGATCATTTGCAAAAGCTTCCTGCATTTTCTTCAACGTCGCTGTCATTTGTGTTGCCGTCAATTCATGTTTCATACGTCACCTCATCGTTGGGAGATGCACACAATAGTACAGAACAAACCGGTCGGTCTAGATGTTTTTTGTCAGAGAATCGTTAATGCTATAGGTAATCAATGCATAAATATTAAGTGGACTAGGAGAGTACGCGCAGAAAAAGTGAAAAGCCGAAAGGCCATAATTGAGATGGTACGATCAAAAATGGCCGCTCTAAGCGACCATTTGTTGCGATTTTAATTCATTGTTTTAAATGAAAAATTAGCTTTTAGCGATATTAGCTATGCCTTCAAGCTGAAGAACTGGAGCCGCGTCAATGTCTTCCGCGTTCATCATAGATGACACACGTTGCATCGAAGAAAGCAGCAGACTTTGCTCCCACGGCTCAAGGTTTTGAAATTTGTTAACGAAGCTATCTTGCAGTGGTGGTGGCGCATTGTTTAGCAGCTCTTGACCTTTTTCGGTCAAGTTTGCATGTACTTTACGACGGTCAGCAACACTACGGATACGTTGTACATAGCCATTCACCTCTAGACGATCAATGATCGTAGTGGTGGTCGCTTGGCTTACATTGGTGTGGTTAGACAATTCTTTGATCGTCACGTTACCCATTTCTTGGATTGCTCTCATTAAGATTAATTGAGGGCCAGTCAAACCATACTCTTTACTCAGCTTCTTCGAATGTAAATCGATAGCGCGAATAATTTGGCGAATAGCGACCAGGATTTCGTCATGTTTGTCCAAGATTCAGACCTTTGTACTAATATACGGTGAATGTTTTCACAGTGCTTAAGCGATTAGAATTCCAATTAATAGAGCTAAAGGTGCTCAGGAATTACACTGTAAATTGATAAATTACTTCATTAATTTTTCCGCATTGTACTGATGTTCATACTATTCTCAATCTTTTCTATGCCTCTGAATTTGCGCAGGGCAACACTTTTGCTCAATGAGTCACGATTTTCGCTCTTATATCGGCTAACAAGGTAACAAAAAGCCAGAAGTCGTTAACAAATAAAAAAGCAGAGCGGTCAAACAGGTAGAGAGATTGTGATGGCCTCACTACCTATTTAATGTTTCGACATCTGACTATTTTAGTTCAAAAGATCAAGCAGCACTGTTTAGTTGAAAATTACCTGTCAGCGCGTTGTAAAACTCACTGTTATCCAAGATTCCGACCAATTGATTATCTTCAACTAGCAAAATCGGATGGTTACTGATCTGCTTGAGCTTAATTGCGTCGCGCATGCCAATCTCTGGGCTTACCACAACAACACTCGAACCGCTTATCTCGGTTAAATCATCAGACTCATTCCACTCGACAAGTGCCAAATCCGATTCACCTTTTACAGACAGCTCCCCTTCGCTATGCTCAACCCATAGGTCTTTAGAATCACAGATCTGCCAGCTGTCGTTATCTTGAGTCAGTGATTCAAGAGGCTGCATCAATGAGCGACCTTTAAGTACATTCAATGGGTTGGTGTGAGCCACGAAGTCCTTCACGTACTCGGTTTTTGGTGTGAGTACGATCTCTTCAGGTTTACCGTGTTGAATCAGTTTGCCTGATTCCATGATCGCGATGTTGTTACCAATCTTCAGCGCTTCGTCTAAGTCATGGCTGACGAACAGAATCGTTTTGTTTAGCTTGTTCTGTAACGTGATCAACTCATCTTGAAGCTGTGCACGAATCAATGGGTCAAGCGCTGAGAACGGTTCGTCCATCAATAGAATGTCAGTGTCCATGGCAAACGCTCGTGCCAAACCGACACGTTGCTGCATACCACCAGAAAGCTCATGCGGGAATTTCGTTTCCCATTCCGCTAAGCCAACCATTTCAAGCTGTTCACGCGCCTTAGCACGACGAACATCTTTGGCGACACCTTGCATTTCAAGGCCAAAGGCAACGTTATCCAACACGGTTAACCAAGGCATCAATGCAAACTTTTGGAACACCATCGAAACTCGGTGGGTACGCAGGTGACGAAGTGTCGCTTCATCGCACTGTTCACCTAAATCGACCTGCTTATCGCCATCTTTAATCGCCAGCGAGCCGCGGCTGATCTCATTCAAGCCGTTTACAGCTCGAAGTAACGAAGATTTCCCTGAGCCCGATAAGCCCATCAGCACGCAGATTTCGCCCTCTTTAACCGTGAGAGATACATTGTCTACGCCGACGACTTGGCCTGTCTCATCAATGATCTCTTGACGAGTTTTGCCTTGGTCGAGCAACTCAAGCGCTTGCTTCGATTTATCACCAAAAACGACATCGAGGTTTTTAATCGTAATTGCGTCCACTGTCTTTTGTTCCTGAGAAATAGACATGATTAAGCCTCCTTCTGGTTAGGTGTTTTGCACAAGCGATCCAGAATGATAGCAACGAGTACAATCGCAAGTCCCGCTTCAAAACCTTGTGAGATGTTCACTGTGTTCAAGGCACGAACCACTGGTTTACCAAGCCCGTCAGCACCAACAAGCGCCGCAATCACGACCATAGAAAGCGATAACATGATGCACTGAGTGACACCTGCCATGATGCTTGGTAATGCTGCCGGCAATTCCACTTTGAGGAGTAACTTCATACGGCTAGCGCCAAACGCTTTACCCGCTTCAATCAGCTCTTCTGGCACCTTAGTCACACCCAAGTAGGTCAGACGTATTGGCGCTGCGATAGCAAAAATTATGGTTGAGATTAAGCCAGGAACGATGCCTAAACCGAATAGAACCAAAGTTGGGATAAGGTAGACAAACGTTGGTACCGTCTGCATTAAATCAAGAATGGGGCGTAGTAAGGTATATAACCAAGGGCGGTGCGCTGCCATGATGCCAACCGGTACGCCAATTAATACGGAAATCGTTGTCGCCGCAAAGACGAGAACAAAGGTTTCCAGCATTTCTTGCCAATAGCCAAGGTTGAGAATGGTCAGAAGCGCCGCGACAACGAAGATCACCAACGACAATTTACGGTGTAAATACCAAGCGATCGCAGCAGTAATCACGATAGGGAGCGCAGGCGGCATCCATTTAAATACATCGACTAAAAACAGAATAACGGTTTCTAAAAAGATAGAAATAGCATCAAAAAAGCCCGCTGCGTTGATAGTTAACCAGTCAACACCAGCTTCCATCCATTGTCCGACAGGGATTTTGTTTTCCGTAATAAAATTCACAATATTGCCTTTCATTATTGGCGGGCCGAAGCCCACCTTTATTCTTTATGTAGCTTTGGTAAACAGATAGGTAGAACTATGCTTTTACTTGCTTTAGGTATTCAGTAACCGCTTGAGTTGCTGATTCACCTTTATGAGTTTTGACGTTGTCTAACCAAGCTTCCACTTGCTGTGGATTGCTGTTTAACCATTGCTGAGCCGCTTTCTCTGGCTTCACATTTTGGTTCAAAATCGCTTCCATCAACTGGTTTTCCATCTCTAATGTGAACTCTAGGTTTTGCAGAAGCTGACCGACGTTTGAACATTCAGATAGGTAGTTTGAACGAACATTGGTGTAAACATTCGCGCCACCGTAATTCGGGCCAAAGAAGTCATCACCGCCAGAAAGGTATTCCATCTCAACGTTACTGTTCATCGGGTGCGGTGCCCAACCAAGGTAAACAATCCATTGGCTACGGCGTGCTGCGCGTGATACTTGCGATACCATACCCGCTTCGCTTGACTCAACTAGGCTAAAATCTTTTAGACCGAATGCGTCTGAGTCGATCATCGATTGGATTAGACGGTTACCATCATTACCTGGTTCAATGCCGTAGATACGGTCTTTGAACTTGTCAGCGTGCTTTGCAAGATCTGCGAAGCTTTTAACCCCCGCGTCGTACACGTATTTAGGTACCGCTAGTGTGTATTTCGCACCTTCAAGGTTGGCACGAACCGTTTCCACAGTGCCCGCTTCGCGGTATTTAGCAATGTCACCTTCCATAGTCGGCATCCAGTTTCCTAGGAACACATCGATGTCACCATTAGCCATTGAAGAGTAAGTTACAGGTACTGAAAGTAGGTCGGTTTTGGTGGTGTAACCTAGGCCTTTTAAAAGCTCAGTAGTGACAGCTGTGGTGGCAGTAATGTCAGTCCAACCGACATCGGCAAAACGGACGTTTTCACATTGTTGTGGTTCAACGGAAGCGTTAGCTGCAAATGCAAATGAGCTAATCGCAAATGTGGCTAACGTTTTTGTGGTCACGTTGTGCATGTTTAGAGTCGTCATAATGGTTCCTTTTAATCTTTCCTTTTTTCTGCCTCTTCTCAAACAGTAGAGGCAGTTTTGCTGACTTTTAACTAATTCTTTTTATTGCTGTTTTTCACTTAGTCATAGGGGGTTACGCTTCCCTGACTGGTTTGTTGATTCTTTGCTTTTCTTGCCATTCCGGCGCAATCCACACTGGCACGTCTTGTTCTTTGAGCATTGGTTTCCCCAAAATCAAATCGGAAGCGCGCTCAGCAACCATGATGGTTGGCGCGTTTAAGTTTCCGTTTGGAATGGTTGGGAAGACAGACGAGTCAACGACACGCAGATTATCAACGCCGCGAACACGACACTCTTCATCAAGCACCGCCATTGGGTCGTTATCTGAACCCATTTTGCAGCCACAGGAAGGGTGATAAGCACTTTCAACATTCTGCTTAACCCACTCGTCAATCGCTTCATCGGAGGTCACATCCGAGCCCGGCTGAATCTCTTCGCCACGGTAAATATCCATCGCAGGTTGCGACAAAATTTCGCGCGTTAGGCGAATACAATCACGCCAATCTTGACGGTCTTGCTCGGTCGAGATGTAGTTGAAAATGATCTCTGGCTTAGCATGCGGATCGGCCGAAGTGATAGCTACCGTGCCGCGGCTTTCTGGCTTGTTAGGTCCAACGTGTACTTGGAAGCCATGACCATCAAAAGCGGCTTGGCCGTCGTAACGCATTGCCGCTGGTAGGAAGTGGTATTGAATATTTGGCCACTTCAATCCTTTACGAGATCGAATGAAGGCGCACGATTCAAAGTGATTGGTTGCACCTAAGCCTTTGCGAGTAAGAATCCACTCTGCACCTATCATTCCTTTACTCACTAAACCAAGCTTACTGTTAAGCGTGATAGGTTCATTACAGTGGTATTGAAAGTACACTTCTAGGTGGTCTTGAAGGTTTTCACCCACACCATTCAACTCGTGTTTAACTTCCACGCCTGCCTTTTCAAGTACCGCTTTCGGGCCTATACCTGACAGTTGCAGTAGTTGAACAGAACCGATAGAGCCCGCAGAAGAGATCACTTCTTTGTTCGCCATCGCGGTTTGAACGTGACCAGACTTTTCGAACTCAACACCGACTGCTTTCTTGATTTGATCCGATTGAGCCTCGATCAGAAACTTGCGTGCCACGATGCCTTTTTTCAACGTAAGGTTGGGGCGCTTCAATGCGCGACGCAGATAAGCGTTAGAGGTTGAGGCTCTAACCCCCTTGTCTACTGTCATATGCATGGTGCCAAAGCCTTCTTGCTGGTAGCCGTTGTAGTCTTGTGTTTCTGGGTAACCGGCGTCTTTTCCCGCGTCGATGAAGGCTTGGTAAAGTGGGTTAAGCGCCATATCGTTACCGTTACATGTGCCGACAGGACCATTGTCACCACGGTATTCGTCACCGCCTTTATTCCACGATTCAGCACGGCGGAAATAAGGCAAACACGCTTGGTAATTCCAGCCGGCAGCGCCCTCTTCTTCCCACTGGTCGAAGTCGCATGCGTGGCCACGCACGTAAACCATGCCATTGATTGACGAGCTACCACCTAACACCTTGCCACGTGGACAGTGCAGTTCACGTCCATCAAGGCCCGGTTCCTGCTCGGTTTCAAATTGCCAAGCGTACTTTTCAGTATTCATTGGGTAAGAAAGCGCAGTTGGCATCTGGATAAAAATGCTCTTATCCGTACCACCAGCTTCCAGTAATAAAACGCTATGTTCACCGCTTTCCGTTAGCCTATCCGCTAACACACAGCCGGCCGAACCCGCGCCGACGATAATATAATCGTAGCGTTGTTCCATGTTATCTATATCCCTGAGATGAGTCAGTTTGGCTAGCTCTATCACGCTAGCCCGTTAAATCGAGTGTTACGCGTTAGGCATAAGGGCTGGCGTAATCGCCAAGTTCGATAAGAATGCTCTTAGTCTGCGTATAGTGAAGTAGAGTCTCTGGTCCGTTTTCACGACCAATACCCGAAAGTTTGTAGCCACCAACAGGCATTTCTGCCGGTGAATCGCCCCACGTGTTTACCCAACAAATACCCGCCTGCATTTGGTGAATAACACGGTGTGCGCGAGAAAGATTCTGTGTGAATACCCCTGCAGCCAGACCATATTTGGTATCGTTGGCGCGGCGAATTACATCGTCTTCGTCGGTAAACTTCATCACCGACATAACTGGGCCAAAGATCTCTTGCTGAACGTGTGGCATAGAATCATCACAATCGACAAACACGGTTGGAATAACAAAGTTGCCGTTTTCAAGACCGTTGTCTGTCACTTGATAACCGCCCGTCAACAAAGTTGCGCCAGACTGCTTCGCCAGCTCAATCGCGCCAAGAACTTTCGAAAGATGCTCTTTAGAGATCAACGCACCGATCTGAGTCTCCATCTCCATTGGGTTACCAATGATCAGCTTCTCAGTGCGTGTTTTAAGTTGGTCGATGAAATCGTTGTAGATATTTTCGTGAACGTAAACGCGAGTACCGTTAGTGCACACTTCGCCTTGGGTGTAGAAGTTTGCGACCATCGAAGCCGCAACCGCATCATCCAATTTCGCGTCATCAAACACGATCATTGGTGATTTTCCGCCAAGCTCCATCGTCACAGATTTCAGCGTCTTAGCGCTATCAGCCATAACCGCTTTGCCCGTACCGGTTTCACCCGTAAACGAGACTTTCGCGATATCTGGGTGCGCCGTTAGCATCTGGCCCACACGGTAGTCACCCTGAACCACATTGAATACGCCATCAGGCAGTCCTGCTTCGGTAAAGATCTCGGCAAGCTTTAGAGCTGTGAGAGGAGTCTCTTCAGACGGTTTGAAGATCATCGCGTTGCCCGCCGCCAGCGCCGGAGCTGATTTCCACATCGCGATTTGAATTGGGTAGTTCCACGCGCCAATGCCCGCACAGATGCCCAGTGGTTCACGGCGTGTGTAGAAAAATTGAGATTCGCTCAGCGGTTGTTGGTCACCTTGTAGAGTTGGAGCCAGGCCAGCAAAGTATTCAATAACATCCGCGCCAGAGGCAACATCCACTTCAATCGCTTCTTGTAGTGGCTTGCCCGTATCAACAACCTCAAGTTTTGCAAGGTCATCATTTCGAGCTCTAAGTATTTCTACTGCCTTCAAAAGAATGCGACTGCGCTCGACTGCTGTCATTGCAGACCACACTGCGAAGCCACGTTTTGCTGATTCGATAGCGCTATCTACATCCGCCGTAGAGGCTTGTCCCAGCTTGGCAATAGGTTCGCCGTTTGCAGGATTGATGCTATCAAAGGTTTCACCAGACGTAGCTTTCACTGCTGCGCCGTCAATGTATAACGAGTTCATTTCCATTTGAGATTCTGACTTAATTGTTGTTATTAGACTCTGCTGGTCTTGTTTGAATGTTAGCTGTAAGTATTGGTCGTTCTAGTGCTGTTCTATGACTAAACTGTGGTCTACTTGGTATGACACGAGTAGAACGTTAGTTGTTTATCAAGGTAATCATTGATGATGGCTTTGGCTTTCTTAGCATCAATACCATCAGGGTTTAACGTGCCTCTCAGCCATAAACCGTCAATCAGAGAAGCGATCCCATGAGCAACGAGATCCGCTTGTTCATGCTCCAAAATACCTTTCAATTCAAGGCGTAAATGTGAGAGCAAACGTCTTTCATTCACGCGCTGTAATCGTTTTAACTGTTCGTCATGCATGGAGTAAGACCAAAACGCCAACCACGCCTTCGCGACCTTATTCTCGGCTTGATAGCCTTCGAAGTTGCCATCGATGATCGCATTGATCCTCTGTTGGTGAGCATCAACAGGGAGGGCTTTTAATGAGGTGGTGATGGTATTGGAGAGTTGGCGAAGAATTTCGCGCATGGTTTCTTCAAGCAGGCCATGTTTGCCGCCAAAATAGTGATTGATAATACCGGTAGAGACTCCCGCTTCTTTGCTGATCAACGCAATACTTGCGGCATGCAAACCGACTCGATCAATCACCGTCATGGTCGCTTGAACAAGCTGTGGTTTACGTATGTCAGGCATCCCAACCTTCGGCATTTCTCAGTCCTTTTATTTTTTATTGAACGTTCAGTTAAATATAAAATGACAGAAATTTAGTTAGGGTTCAAATGATTATTTAAAACAAACCGTTAACAAAACAACACCACCTAAACAGCAATCACAATAAAAACAACTACTTAACATCAATTTAGAGCACTAATCAAATTCATTAAAAGTTTGAACTATGATGGTTATGGCTCAACAGATATTGATTAAAACGCCTAAGTTTTAAGCAGAAGAGGAGGTGGGCTTACTAAATGAGAGAGCCCTCTTTTCAGCTCTATTTTTCTTTGGAATAAAGGAAGGGAAAGCAGGTGAAAAATAAAAGTACCCAAATATTTGGGTACTTTACGTTGGAGATACTATCGCTCGATATTTTGTCGAGGAGCGACACGTTACTAGAAAGCCAAATGGTAACTATTGCTCGACTGATCAAGTGTGATCACCCAGCTCTGTTCTTGCTCCTTACTACTCATTGGCACCCAACGAGCATAGATCTGCTCCCAGTTGCCATTGACTTCTAACTCTACGACATCGGTGTGTGTTGGATAAACGGTTGTGATTCGAGAAGTAGGCTCCGCAACAACATCACCATTACTCATGACAAATGCTGACTCAGAGTACAAATGAAGAGCCCCTGCCGTCGTTCCCGTGTAATCCATTGACAAGCTGATCTTCTCCCCAATATCAAATGAGAAACCAACAGGCGCCACAATGTCAGACGTACTGATCGCGGCTGGTTGGATTGCTGACGCAGGCAGTTGAGCAGGCGTTGGAGACGGTGTCGCATCTGGAGTCTGTGCAGGTGATGCACTCGTGTTACCACCGCCACCTCCTCCACCGCCGCCACAAGCACTGACTATGAGTGAGAAGGATGTCATGGTGATTAATTTGCTGATCTTATTCATGCTGCTCTCCTACTCATCCGTCGCTGATATAACTTTGTTAGTGGTCGGTGCTTTATACCATTCACCATCAGTTTCACCGCTGCTGGTTACCCATGTAGGGAATGACGTATAGGCATCACTGATATCAACCAGTTCTACAGGGTGATCCCATTCGTCTCGAATATTAATAACCCATGGCATGTTATTGCTGGTTTTGAACGACTCAGAGCCTGAAGAGCTATCATCATGACTGTTGAACAAGGTGTCATTCATATCACTTGTACCTGAAAACTCTTTTAAGTGAGTTTGCCACGTCATACCCGGTGGGGTCGCAACGAAGTCACCGTGATAAGTACCATCAGCTCCAAAGATAAACGAGTCATAAGGTGGGTAACCTATATCATCACGTGATACTGGTGTAGTAAATTCCACGTACAGTTGGTAGTTGAGGACGTCAGCGTTTTGTACCCCAGAACATGCACTTTGGGTTCGGTAGAAAACACAGCTCTCTGTTAGTTCACCTAAGTTTTCCAGATCCTCTCTTAGATTTTCTGACACCATCAATATCGTCTCACTGTCTCCCGCTTGTAAAATCGTGTGACCAACGGCAACGCCATTACGAGTGAGTGTGGTAGATGCTACGTTCGCAGGTAAAACATTCGGTAGTTTCACTGCATAACCATTCGAGTAGCCTGCCCCCATCGCTTGAAGTGTGTAATCTACAGTCAAGTTTTTAAGTTCTCGTTGACCATTGAGCTGCTCCGTCACTTTGTAGCGCCAAACCACATCATTGAAGTCGTAGTCACCTTTTAGTGGCCAGTTATCCTCAAAGGCGATCGTTGCGTAGCTGTTCGAACTTGGGTAGACGGTTGTCACTGTCACATCTTCATTGTTCTCTTGGACAAGCACCTCATATTTTGAGTCTGTTGTGCCATCTTCGTTAACCCCATCAACAGCAATAAATGGCGTAACTTCAACAGTAAAGATCAAATCATTAAAATCGTTGTCTCCAGTTGGACGATAAATATCCTCAAAGCCAAGTACCAAAAACTCATTCTCTGTATCCAGGAAAGCAACATTATGTCTTCTATTGTCAGCTGACGCCTCAGGGTTAAGCGCTGGATAGCTGTAAAAAGGTGTGCCCCAGCCACCAAGCCACGGGATGTTGTTATAAGATCCTTCCCAGCCCCAACCATTCGAGATGATAAAAAAGCCTAATGTTTGACCTGCCGTAAGCTGGACACTGAGATCGATGGAGTCCCCTTCTTGCATTTCCCCAACATCAGCAATGGACGTATTAGGAAACACCACGACGTGTGTGTTGATATCGTCTTTAGTAACTGGAGGGTTATTGGTATCAAAAACGAAGTAACCAAGAGTGTTACGGTAACCCGCCCCTTCGTTCAAAAAAGTGATTGTGGCTGTGGCGTACTCTGCACCGTCCAACTCATCATCAATGTCGATGCTCGAGTAGCGCTCAGGGGCAATAAAAGCGCTGTTGACGGTGGTACCTTCAGGCAACATCGAATAGACGTTGGTTAGCACGTCTTGGGGCAGTGATGCTGACACCGAATACGTATTATTAGGTTTACCTTTTTCTGAATAGTTGGACGCATCCGCGCCAGATTCAAACGTTAGATCCGCCGTGGTCAACGCCATCGCGACACATGGCACCAAGCAACTCGGCAGTATGACTGAATTCCAATTTCTCATTCTGTTCCCTCTTTCACTAGCCTGAAACGTGTAAAGAGGAGAGGAGCAAGTATAGTGCCGAAAGATAAAGTCTTTCATAACAAAGATTTATATTCGAGCTATTCATTTTTCTCAATTTGAGAATGAAGTTGAAATGGAAACAAAAACCACAAAAAAAGTTGATAATGACAAAGCCACTATCAACCTTTAGCAATCGGTGGAGAACGATCAGTTGTCGTCCCCAAACTTACTCAATACGGGTAATGAAACTGTATTTATCAGAGTCCGCTTTCGTCATCCAATGCTCACCAGACGCAGGAGCCGAATTTAGGGTAAACATATAAAAAGCGATCCCTTTGTCTCCCATCACCTTCTTAAAGTAAGTCGCTTGGCTGCGATGGCTCTCATTAGTGTAAGGAAATTCTTTCGCGGTTTTATCTCCCTCAGCCCAACTATGCACACCAACCTGCTTATTCTGTTCAATGGCTTTACTGGTGTCTGCACGTTCTAAAATACGTGGGTAACCCGCTGCGAATAAGTCCGTACCACCCGAGAAAACCGACCCTCTTGGAGTCACGATGGTTGTCATCTTATTGCTATGGATCATGCGTCCGGTGTACATGTTGATTTCATCATCGGCACTCCCGCCAATATGATTATCGAACTTTAATGTCATATCTCGGCCTTGAGATAACTTCACAATATCAAACAGCTGAGAATAGGTTGATGCGCCTAACGTTGAGTCAATACGCTCACCAACACCGGGCTTATTAAATCTATCTCGGTAAAAGGCTTGAAAAGCGAACGAGGTAGTAATCGTGACTTTGTTATCTTGTAGAGAGCGGGTTAGCACCGTAGAGCCTAGCGTTGTCACGTAATCTAACGCTTCGGTATAGAACTCAAATTCAATAGGCCGTTTTCTGTCACTAGTTGTCGTTTGGATTAACGTGGTTTCATTCGACACTGAGCGCTGTGCAGCATTGCACTCAAACGCATCATAGAAGTTGCCTTCCTTGTAAATGCCACAGGTATCGACTCCAGCATCGGGAAGATACACATCAATAGTTTGTCCTAGCCGGTCGACAAGCCTGATAACTTTCTGCTGCTCACTTATATCCTCGGCAAACATCACTTTCTCGTACTTCACCCCATCGTAAGTCAGTCTGAAGGCTTCTTGGATCTCTTCTCGCTCTTGATACAACTCTCCTAGCTTGGCCGATGAGAACACGTAATCGGCTTTAGGTTGAGGTAATTGTTTCTTCATTGTGTTAGAGCCAGACTGGCATCCAGCTAACAGGATTAATGGTAATGCCAACAACGCGTTTCGATAGTACTTCATGCAATGATTCCCCAAACGTAAGATGGGGAAATTCTATTATTTAGACTTCAAACTATCTGTCGTGGGAATGTAATAGAATGTACAGCGACTGATACTCGAAAAAACGGGACTGCCTCCAAGCTTATTGAAAGTCACCCGAGAGTTCCAAGTATCCCATTGGGTAGGCTTAGTGCACCTACCGCCTTACATCTAGTCTCTTGAAATAGAACCTCACCATTAAACCCATTCGAAAATTGGGTTTGGTGGCGGCCAGTCTTACATTTGAACAATGTTTTTTATTTTTGTTATAAATGCCAATTCAGCATTGAACTAACTTATAAAGTGTTTAATCATTTGCATCAGGTATTTTTCGTGAAGCATTCGAACCGAATATGCAACTATGATTATCCTGGTAAGATAATTGCACTCACGAAATCTCATAAGTTAAACACACGATAAGGCTGATAATGGAATGACAAAACCTAGAATGATCATCGTGGAAGATGATTTGAAGCTTCAAAGAATGTTGCAAGACTACTTTATCGCACAAGACTTTGACGTCTCGGTACTCGATGATGGCGGCAGTGCTGCACAGACTATCCTCGCTGAACAGCCAGACATTGTCTTACTGGATCTGATGCTTCCTGTAAGCGACGGACTTACAATCTGCCGACAGACGCGTACACATTACAAAGGTAAAATCCTGATGCTCACTGCTAGCGATGACGACTTTGATCATGTCGCAGGCTTAGAGACAGGGGCTGATGACTATGTCACCAAGCCAATCAAACCAAGAGTTCTGCTTGCAAGAGTTCGTTCATTATTACGCCGCCAAGACGCTAACACCGCTTCAGCCGATGACTCGGACAGCCTACAGTTCGATCAACTGTTGTTGAAAAACACCTATAAGAAATGCGAACTAGCGGGTGAGGTTTTGTCACTTACCGACAGTGAATTTGACCTACTCTGGCTATTAGCGAGTAACCCAGATACACCACTATCTCGTGACTATTTAACACAAACGTTGCGCGGCATTGAGTATGACGGGATTGATAGAACCATTGATAACAAGGTCGTACGCCTGAGAAAAATACTGGGTGACGACCATGCGCCAGCAGAAAAAATTCAGACCATTCGCGGTAAAGGTTACTTATTTGTTTCCACCGCTTGGCATTAACCTCGCTCAGTACGAGCGTAATGAAAGAGAACAATTATGCGACGTATCTATTTGGAGTCCCTAATAGGGCTGTTAGTTTGTTTTATGGCAGGTATTATCGCCTATGAAATCAGTGTCTATCAGCTCAATACTGACTACGAATATGTACTGCAAGATTATGAAGCGGCAGCCCATCAACAGCTGATAGAAAACATCGCTAAGAATCAAGGGCTTGAAGCTGCTCATCAAGCGATAAACCAGTTTGTCGAAACCACACGAAATAAACTGGTGATCCTCAGCCCACAAGATGAAATACCAGGCCCCGTTTCACAGTTCTTCATTGCTCATCCAGACACCTTTATCTTTCATGATGACGAGCGTGACCTGTGGTTTCGCTTAGCAAGTAGTGACAACACTTACCACTACCTCCCCAACAGCGAAGCGTTTGTTAGGCAAAAGATAGAGTTAGAGGATGATCTTATTTGGTTGTTCTTTTTAGGAAGCTTTATCTTATATGGCTTATGCCATGTACTGATCATCTTCCGCCGAGTAAAAAAACTGGAATCAGCCACTCTGAGTTTTGCAGAAGGGGATCTCTCCTCACGAGCTGAGACTTCAAGTGGCATTGCGATCGGTTCACTGAACAAATCCTTCAACCTAATGGCCGACCGAATTCATCGCTTAATTGAAAGCAATCGCTCACTCACTAATGCTGTCGCTCATGAACTGCGCACGCCAATATTTCGTATTCAGTGGCAAGCTGAAATGCTGAAAGACACGCCGTTGAGCGAAGAACAAGAGAAAACCATTGAGAGCATCGTTGAAGACACGGAAGAGATGGAGAAGATGGTTGATGAGCTCTTGTATTATGCCAAGCTCGATAGCACTGAACTCGAAAGCCTACAGCAGCCATTGGAAATAAAAGACTTTCTCAAGCACGCGACGACGCGCTGGAGCAAAGAGACCGCGCTCAGTATTGACCTTTACTTACCAGAACACGAGCAATCGATAGTGGCTGACGAAACCCTGCTCAATCGTGCATTGGATAACCTCGTACGTAACGCAATGAAATTTGCACGCACACAGATTTCAATTGAAGTAACTAAACACCAAGAGCAGCTGCAAATCGCGGTACACGACGATGGTGATGGCGTTGCAGAAGAACACCGAGCACACCTATTCGATCCCTTTTATGTTGGCGACAAAGCACGTAACAAAGCGAAGAGTGGTCATGGCTTAGGGTTATCTATCGTCCATAAAATCTGCGCCCAACACCATGCAACCGTCCAAATTGCTCAAAGCCCAAGTTTGAAAGGTGCGGTCTTCACCATCACTTTTCCACTGTGTAACGAAGCAGCTGACAAAGCCATACAGTAACGACAAAACACCTCTGAAATAATGCTCACATCGGTTGGGAGACACTGTCTCCCTATCCATTTATTCGATCTAGATAACCTTGGTACCACTATTGATGGCTTGTCACTTGAGTGCGGCGAAGAACCGCTCCGACGTTCTTTATGAGTCATGAGTGCCAAAGGGTAACCCTCTAGATCCCAATTATTCTAAAGGTATGTTTATGAAAAAGTTATTAGTTGTTTTGGGCATTGTCTCTCTTGCAGGCTGTTCAGGTATTAGCCACAACGATGAAGTGTACACAGCGCACGCCGAAAGCTTCAACATCGTAGGCTTCCAAATTCCTGGTAACACACAAGATCGTGCAATGGAACTGGTTCCTGAAGGTGCAAGTGTTGATACCATCCGTTCAACAAACTCTGACACAAGCTCCGCCCTTGGTATCATCAACCGTATTATCGGTATCGACTACGTACAAGTTGGCGGTAAGAAACAGTAAGTTGCCAGAGCTTGCGTAACTTTAAACGCTAGCGAACCCAAGCAAGAATCTTCAAACCAGTGGCATTCGTCGCTGGTTTTTTTATTCCTGGCGTTTTGAGCTCTGTGCCAAAGAATTCCTCAAAAAGCGCAATGCAAAATAAATGACAAATTAGGCAATAACCCTCTAAAAGATAAAAACTTCGTCAAAACTGTTCTTAAAATCAGCTAATAGCCGAAACGCGTAACGTACTCCTCCCAACCATTTACCCTTCTATCAATTTAAGCTCGATTAATTGAGGCACAGATCAATTCACGTGAAGATCTTATTTCGCATAAAAAAGTATCAGTTAATAAAAGTGTCATGATTTTATAAATAAAAAATATAAGCACATCGAAAAATAAACATAAATCATAACCATCTGTAAATACGAGAAATATAGATTTCATGAATAAAAGAGAGCCCTGCCATGCTACTAATTAATTCGATCGAATAATGTAAATTCAATGTGATATTTTTGTTACGTTTTCATGGATTTTACATGGAAAGAGAAAATAACAATGAAAATGAAAAAGCGTTTAGTTGCCGTTGCTATAGCGAGTGCTATGTCTTTATCCGTACACGCGGGTGAATCCGTTAGCATTAATCAACCGATCAACTTTACTAGCTTCTCTGGGTTAAATACTCAGCTAGGCGTCAGTAATGCCTCTAGCTTCAAGATGGTTAAGGAAGTTAACCTGAAAAAGCGCGGTATCTACAAAGTTAAGATCCAACAAAACATTTGGGGGACGCCGGTTTGGGGACACTACCTAAACGCAACCCAAAGTGTTCAAGGTGGCGCGCTTAAGTCCGTTCAAGGTCGCTACTTAAAAACCACCACTCTGGAGCGATCTTTCGTTAAGCCATCCATCAACAGTGCTCAAGCTGTTGAACTAGCGAGTAAAGACCTAAAAGCCCAGAGCGTAGCTAGCAAATCACTAGACAACGTACAACATGAGCTGTTTATCTACCAAGGCGCGTCGAAGCAAGGTGTTGGAGCACAAGGGGCAGATAAGACACGCCTCGTGTACGTGGTTTCTTACCTTGTGAAAGGTAGCGAAAAGCCTTCACGCCCATTCACTATGCTCGACGCTCATACGGGTGAAATCATCGACCGCTGGGAAGGTATTGCTCACGCTCAAATAGGGACAGGCCCAGGCGGTAACGAGAAGACTGGCATGTACGAATACGGTACCGACTACCACTACCTTGATGTTCAAGAGAATGGCACTGAGTGTGTGATGGAATCGGAAAACGTTGTCACGGTTGACCTAAATGGCGCAACAGACGGTGATACTGTTTACAGCTACGAATGCCCTCGCAACGAACATAAAGAAGTGAACGGAGCTTACTCTCCTCTGAACGATGCTCATTACTTCGGTAACATCGTTTTCGACATGTATAAAAACTGGTTCGATACAGCACCACTCTCTTTCAAACTCATGATGCGTGTCCACTACGGCTCGAACTACGAAAACGCCTTCTGGGACGGCAAAGCGATGACCTTTGGTGATGGTGAAAGCTTCTTCTACCCACTTGTAAGCTTAGACGTGTCTGCCCACGAGGTGAGTCACGGTTTCACAGAGCAAAACTCAGGTCTGATCTACGCAAACCAATCTGGTGGTATGAACGAAGCATTCTCTGATATGGCCGGAGAAGCAGCAGAATACTACATGAAAGGCACCAACGACTGGATGGTGGGTCGTAACATCTTTAAAGGTGACGGCGCTTTGCGTTACATGGATGACCCATCGCGTGACGGTTCTTCCATCAACAACGCATCGGAATACTACGACGGCTTAAACGTGCACTACAGCTCAGGCGTGTTCAATAAGGCGTTTTACCACCTAGCAACGACACAAGGTTGGGATACCAAGAAAGCGTTCGAACTTTTCGTTTTAGCAAACCAAATCTACTGGCAGGAAAACAGTGATTTTTGGCAGGGTGCGTGTGGCGTGAAAAACTCAGCCACTGACCTTGGTTACAGTACCGAAGATGTGGTTTCCGCGTTCGCACTGGTTGGTGTAACACCATGTGATGAGCCACCACTACCGCCAGAGCCTGAATATCAGCGCCTAGAAAATGGTGTTGAAGCACCAGTGGCTGGTGAAACAGGTTCCAAGACTTACTTTGATATCGAAGTACCAGAAGGCCAAAACAAACTGACGATTGATCTGGCTGTCTCTACAGGTGATCCAGATATGTATGTCGGTCTCGATTATGCACCAAGCCCACAAGAGAACATCTGTAAAAGTGAAAGCGTGACCGATGAAGTCTGTGTTATCGATAACCCAACAGCTGGTCGCTACACCGTTAACATTCTGGGCTACTCAGATTACACAGGTGCCAACCTGAAAGCGTCATACGAAGCTGGCAGCACTAACGTACCACCGGTATCTTCGTTCGAACACACTGTGGTTGGCAAAGAAGTCGAACTTCGCAGCACAAGCTCAGATAGCGACGGCCAGATCGTCTCTTACCAATGGAACCTCGGCGATGGCAACACGCAAACGGGTGAAGTAACTCGCTACACCTACGCTGAAGCGGGTGACTACGTGGTAACACTGACCGTCACTGACGATGCTGGCGTTGCAACATCAACAAGTAAATCGCTCACGATTGAAGGCGACTCTGCGGAAGGTTTCCCACTAAAACTGAAGTTCGGTAATAAGAATCCGAATGGCAAAGCTCGCGTTAAACTCGCATGGGATTACGACACAAACGACTACTTTGTGATTAAACGTAACGGCAAGAGTGTTGGTGCAACAGACTTCAACTCATACGTCGATAAGTTCCGTCACAACGGTACAGTAGATGTGGAGTACCAAGTATGTACCTCAAGTGATGTTTGTTCAGAAACCAAGCACTACCGTTTCATCAAAACACAATAATCGATAGTTAATTCAGGGCTCCGAAAGGGGCCCTTTGACTATGTGGGTAACGAAAATCCTCATAGCTAAAACAATAAAAAAAAAAACAAAAACATAACGATAAAAAGGACATCAAATGGCTATTCAAAAAAGTATCCTCGCTATGGCTCTGTTTGGCAGCGCTACGGCTTATGCATCTTTAGGAATCACACCGCCAACAAGCTCAGAAGTTTGGATCACCACCGATGCTGACGCTCAGCACCTGATAGTGGAACACGGCGCAACGGTATACCCAGCTGTGAATGGAAACAAACACTCCATCGTTGCAAAAATCAACGCAAAACAGTTGGCTAAACTTTCTAGCCACATGCACGAAGAAACCCACCGCTGTGGTGGCTACATGGTGCATGAAAACAAGGCTAGCGCATTAAAAGCTGCCGCAATGCCGCTGACAATGAGCACCTTCGAAAAGCCGACGATCAGCCACCAAGATACAGTGAATGATTTACTCGCTCAGGTTGAGCCAAGCAATATGGTTACGACCATCGAAAATCTAACCAACTTCACCAACCGTTTTTATACCACTTCTACGGGTGTTGCTGCTTCAGATTGGCTGCTAGAGCGTTGGAAAAGGGAAATCAAAGATGTGCCATACGCCTCAGCACGCCAAATCACGCACGCAGAGTATCCGCAAAAATCCGTAGAAGTCACCTTACTTGGTGCGAAGTATCCAGAAGAGATCGTTGTCGTTGGCGGACACCTTGATTCAACCGTAGGGTCTTGGACAAGTGAAGGCACTATTTCTCCGGGGGCTGATGACGATGCTTCTGGTATTGCTACCGTCACAGAATCGCTGCGTTTGATGATAGCTAGTGGTATTCAGCCAGACAAAACCATCAAGTTCTATGGCTATGCGGCTGAAGAAGTGGGACTGCGTGGTTCACAAGATGTTGCTAATGCTCTGAGAGACGAACAAGCGAATGTTATCTCTGTACTTCAGTTGGACATGACTAACTACAACGGTTCCGCGCACGATATTACCTTCATCACCGACTACACCGACAGCAACCTAACGGCTTACCTGAGCGAGTTGATTGATACCTACGCTAGCGACATCAGTTACAGTTTTGACCGTTGTGGTTATGCCTGTTCCGATCACGCCTCATGGCACAACGTTGGCTACCCTGCAGCTATGCCGTTCGAGAGCATGTTCAACGATTACAACCCGAGCATCCACACGCAGCATGATACGATAGAAAACTCAGATCCGACGGCAACCCACGCCTCGAAGTTCGCGAAACTGGCGATTGCTTACCTCGTTGAAACCAGCCTTGATTCACCCGTTACTGGGCCAACAGAGCTAGAGCCTGGTGTCCCTGTTGGCGACCTATCTGCTGGCTATGGTGAAGAGCAATTCTTCAACTTTACAACTCAGCAAGCTGGTCAGTTAACGGTAACTTTGACTGGCCCTCGCAGTGGCGATGCCGACTTATACGTCAAATATAACGGTGTGGCATCAAAATCAAACTTTGACTGCCGCCCATACCAGAACAGCAGCAACGAACAATGTGTATTAAACAAACCTGCGGGCGAATTCAGCATCATGGTGCGCGGCTATCGCAACTTCAGCGATGTGTCTATCATCGCTAACTTTATTCCTGAACTTCTCTAGGGCTGACTAGCTAAACTCAAGCATGACACGGCTTACTGCCAAAATAACCAAAACAAACGCAGCCGACCTGGCTGCGTTTTTTGTTAGAGAGACTGAGGAACTTGAGAGCCAATACTATTTTACGAAAATGAGTTAATTTAAGTGTAAATAGAGAAATTCGTTTCACCTAATAATGAGCATAAATATATTACGCTTATTTGAATCAGTGAAAACCACTCTCACATATTAACTTAAAGAAAAGCTAAAATAGAAAAATCTTAATTAGATAATCCTTTATTAATTCTATTCTCTCCTCTCTATTATGGGAATCAACAACTCAGACCAGTAAGAAAGTTTAAATAAAATTAAACAAACTTTCATTTTATGATTTATTTAAAGTAAACAAATGCCATAACCTTATTTTAATTAAGGGCAACAATCAACGAGCAACCCCATACACACCAAGGCATAACCAATAAAATCAGCAAGTAAGACCAGTTTGATTCTGGGATATTGGTTCAATAAAAACAAACACTCGATACACCAAATAAATAAGTAATCAATGCATTTAATAAATATTGCATATATTAATTAGATGTATATTATTCACAAATAAACCAAGCTTATACGTGAATTTTATAAGTGTTATATTATTTAAAGTTCGGACATTCGTCTGAATTATAAGAAATCTTAAAAATAATCAACACTGCTTATATTGGAACAAGTTATGAGTGCTAAACTAAAAATAATGCTTTCTATTATGGGGCTAACAGTCATGTTAATCATGACGACAAGCTTTTTAAGCTGGAAGAATTTCGAGACTTCGTCGACCGTAAGTTATAAAAAACAGTTGGGATATAAATCTCAACTTATCGCAGATACTATCGGACAAAAAATTAATCGCTACTTTGATATTTTGAAAGTAGTGAGCAATGGGCTGTCTTTCGATGAGCGTGGTCAAGTCGACACATCACGGGCAATCACAACGCTCCATAGTGCCATGAGCTCAACCAAGGTTACTAACATCTACTTTTCTCTAGCGGATGGCACTTCCTACTCGTCAAAAACCAATGGCATCATCGAAAACTTTAATGCCAAAACCAAACAACGCGAATGGTTTTTGAAAGCAATGAGTGGCGAGGACAAAATCATTACTCGTCCTTACCTGGCGTCAACCGGTGACCAAGTAATGTCTCTAGCAACGCCTATCTACAAACAAGGCAAGATTGTCGGCGTTGTTGCTCTAAACATCCTGGTTGAAGACCTGACCAGATTCACCGAGCAACTCACCACAAATAATAAAATCTTCGTCACTCGTGAAGATGGCTTTATCTTAGCCGCACAAAACGCGTCTTTGATAGGTAGAAATATCTTCAACGAGATCCCAGCTTTTGCGAACAGAGACACCACGCGAGAAGAGAGCTTCGAGTACGTTTATCAGAATACAGAGTTCTTGGCAGCAGGCGCTAAAATCAACGATCTTGGTTGGAGTGTATGGGCGTGGGATAAAGAGACCAATGTTAATCAGGACTCAAAAGATAACCTGACTCAAACTCTGATCACCTCTTTGACGCTACTGCTTATTTGCGCGGGTTGCGTGTACTACGTTGTTGAAGTTTTGGTTTACCGCCCACTCGGTGGAGAGCCAAGCGAAATAGAAGCAACCGTAGCTAAAGTGGCCTCTGGTGACTTTACCGCAATCAAACAACAACAGGGCAAAGCGATTGGTATCAATGCTGCGGTTAACGATATGGTCAATGAGCTGAGCACCACAATTGAGACCATCCGTAACTCATCGAACGACCTGTTTACCTTTGCCGAAGGCATAACCAACGCAGCCGATAGTGTAAACGCAAGTTCCGCTTCGCAAATGGAACAGTTAGAGCAGACTTCGACGGCAATGAACGAAATGTCGGTCGCTGTAGATGAGGTTGCGCAAAACGCCCACCGAGCTTCAGAAGCAGCGATGCAAGCAGCGCAAGAAGCACAGTCTGGCAATCAAACATTTGATACCGTGAATCACAGTATTGTGAGCCTCTCTCAAGGTATTCAGGAAGTGTCTGATGTGATCAATACCGTGGGTGAGAAAACCTCAAGCATTGGCACCGTGCTGGACGTGATCAAGGACATTGCAGATCAAACCAACCTGCTTGCTCTTAACGCTGCCATTGAAGCTGCGCGAGCAGGTGAGCAAGGCCGAGGTTTCGCAGTTGTTGCTGACGAGGTTCGTAACCTAGCTAACCGAACTCAACAGAGCACCAACGAGATCCAAGAGGTGATTACTTCACTTCAACATGAAGCCAATAGCTCTATGGACATGATGCAGACGAACCGAGAAGCATCAAATGTCACCATGGAAAATGCGAAAAGAGCGCAGGCTTCACTCAATGAAATCTCGAGCTCTATTACCGTCATTGAAGACATGAATACACAGATAGCCACAGCGACTGAAGAGCAAACTCTTGTCGCTGGCGAAATCAATCAGAGTATCGTTGACGTCAATGACAAAGCCCGCGAAACACACAACTTGTCGGCATCAAACCAAGAGAAAGCCTCGGAACTGATAGCGCTGTCTGAAAAGCTCACGCAAGCAGTCAGTACCTTTAAGCTAAACCGTTAACCTCAACAGCATTTGATAAAAACTGATTAGGGGGAGGCAATTCCCCTAATCACAACGCCAAAGCGAAAACCTCATCTCACTGCCCGGGTGATTTGAGTAAACGATTTCTCGAAGTACCCCTACACACAACCTCTAGCTGTCTCTTTTCCATCTCGGCAAGGAGAGGCTTTTTGCTTTCTAAATTAAGCATATAACTTCACTAACAATAAGGATAAACCTATGAAGTTAAAAAGATTAGCACTTATTACTGCTATGATTTCATCCAACGTTAATGCCTTTCAGGTCTGTAACATCGGCGACGAATATAACGTCTTGGACAGCGAAAGCTTTCATCAGATCCGACAGAAAAACTATGATGCCTTCGGTGAAGGTATTACGCCTGAAAACCTTTTTCCATCAGCGCCAGAGCACATTGTCGACTTAAAACCCTCTCTCTCTGAAGCCAGTGATGTTTTCCCTGAAACTGCTACCTTGCTAGAAACAGGACCCGCCTCAGCTGTTACGCTAGCACCGGAGGAAGCAGCAAGGCTGATGGACACCTTGGGCCGTTCAACGACAGGGCTAGCGCAAGGTGCATTAGAAGCTCTGGGACCGATTGGCGACGCGGTTGCCGTTGGACTTTGGGCAAATGAGGTCGCAACTAGCTTCCAAGATGAATCACGTACCTCTTACGATCGATTTGCCACTGTAATGGGACTCGTCGATTGGTTTGGCGTTTTAAAGCTGCCCGCGAGAGAGATCGACCGCCAAATTTTGAGTAGTCGCTGGGATAGAATTGCAGCAGGTAACCATTACAGTTATCACGTTCATGAGGATCTCGTCACCCAGCAAGATTTAAGAGACAAAATTTATTGGGCAGAACTCGCCTCAGATCAGCAAGCGATGTTGAACGCCGTTGCACGCGGCTTTGCCACCGATCTTGCCCTCAAATACCAACAACATTATCAAGAAGTGGTAAAGGCTCAGACCATTATGGCGGAAGAGCTGATCACCGCGGTCGATCACGAGCTCCGCAAGGCCGTCTTTAGCCAACTGGTTCTCGACCATAAAGACTCTCGACTGTTTGCATCGGACATTGCCGCTAGCTGTAACGAGGAAACTCGAGTACTGGCAGACCTTTATCCTGATCATGATATTGAAGAGAGTAATTCCCTGCCACCAGCATTACCTTCCAAACGCCAAGCAAACCGCGCTCTGGCCAAACTTCAGCACTGTCAGCAGAACCTGCTAGATCAAGCCATTGCCAAACTGAATGAGTTACGAACAGGTCAAATTGAAGGGCTTGATCAAGCTGCAGTTCAACAGCTGTATGCTCGCACACTTGCAGCCAAAACACAGATCATTGAAACGGCAGATAACCATACCAATCTGCTGATGAGTAAGCTGCAAAGAGATATGTTCACACAAGGTGATATCGCCATAGAGCGACTATTCCGTTCAGGCTCGGTCGACACCATGCATAATTTCTTCAAGGGACAAGCAGAGCGCAGCGCCATTGACGAGATGACACGCAGTATTCTGGGGCGCCCAGCAACAACACAAGAAATACGCAACAAAGAGATCGTCCTTCAAAGTGGCTACGAGAAATGCGTTCGTATTGGCATTCTAGGAGGCGATCCAAACTTTAGGGGGTGTGTTGAGTACGCTTGGGTGCCGGCAGAAACTCGCCCATTTATTCCATCTGAAGATACCGTGATTGCTCAGATCTCCGTGCCAAGCAAAGAAGCAGTAAAACGCGTGCTTTTCGATTCACTCAGTAACCTAATTGATCATGGCTGGAATGCCGAAGCTGAGGAGCGTTGGTTGGAGCAACAGCTGTTGGACTTTTCTACGCAGCAACGTCTAAAACAGCAAGCCGAATTCGACAAACAACAGGTTTATCACTGGTTACTGGACTCAAGCGCAATGCTTGAAGGTGAATGTGGTGGCGGTAGCGCATGTGCTGGGTGGAGCTTGTCTTACCTTCAAAGAGAGAACCTTTCACGACAAGCGTCGCTGCATTACATCAACAATTGGCACGCAAACTACTCAGGCAAAGGCGCCTATGTGCACTCGAAGCGCTATCAAAAGCTTGGTGGCTTGATTACTGCTGCGCTAGAGAGCGAGTGGCAAGCTAAGAGAGCTGTCGAATTTTATAGCTTCACTTACCCAGGAAGCATTGATCTTCAAAAAAATGCACCACTGATTTATTCCGCACTGAAATCGTCCTCACTGGATCTTGCTCATCTGGAAGGCAACACGCTGCAACTCGCGAAAGGGATCGTAAAAACTCGTCTTGCTGAAGCGATCAGTGTCTCCGACAGCAACGGAGTTGAGTGGCTACATTCACAAGTGGGCCAATTCCAGCGCTATACATCGATCATCCATTCTCAGCATATCTCTACTGGGCACTACGCCTCTGGGGAAGGTGAAGTCACCGCTCTGTTTTCAGAGATGCTGCCTGCTCACCTTATGCGCTACCTGATTTCAGACATCATCCCTGATAGCTACGATGCGCGTATTGAGCGCTCTATCGATGCCATCTTTAACCCAACGTCTGAACTCAATCAAAAGCTCGATAAGTTAAGCAATACAAACGAAAACTTTACCGATAAACCGGGCCGTAGCTGCATGATTTACTACCCATACCTTAAGAGCGCACTGCTTGATGTTGCGGCTGATGATGACCTGTATTGGATTTCGCCTATCTCAGAATGGTACGACGCCGTCACTCGCCAACAGCTCAATATGTTTGGGGCTCTGAAGTATGCCGTCATCAATCAGAACACTTTCGGCATTCCATGTGATTTAAGCCCTAACAGCTATCAATACCAATAAAGGGCGGACACTATGAATTCTCATTTTTTATTACTGCTCTGTTGTCTGAGTTTTACTGCCTTCTCTCAACCGTTTGATGTGCTCAAACAGCCAAACCGTTCAGAGGAAGAGGTGACCCAGCTAGCAGAAGACTTCAAAGACTGGTCAAAGGCTTCCAATGGTTGGCGCTACTCCTTCATAACTGCCAATGAAAAGGAAGCGGTGGAAGACTTTTCAATTTCTGGCTATCAGACCGCTAATGACTACCTAAGGGCGACTGACACCTCAACATGGGGTGTCGCGGGAGCAGATGCGAGGCATTACATTCGCACGGTTAAATCAGCCCTCAACAAGCTGCCAAAATACAAAGGGACCGCCTATAGAGGGACTTGGGTAAAACAATCTTTACTTAATAAGCTCGAAGAAGGGGACGTGTTGGTCGAGCCAGCGTTTACCTCAACTTCTACTCTCCCAGAAGTCGCTAAGCGCTTTTCGGTAGTGCATCCCAACTCCCCGCAAAGGCTCAAGCGAGTCCTGTTTGAAGTCAAGATCAATCAAGGGGGTCACACCATTGCAGGGCTTTCGGAATACAGCAAAGAAGCAGAGGTTCTGTTTGCGCCAAATGCACACTTTCGAATCACCCAGATAGAGCGAACCTCTACCCATACCTACATCGGCGTGGAAACGGTGAAGGCACCTGCCGTCAAAAATACTCAGAAATATAACCTCTATTCAGGCGAAGAGGTAGAAGCGTCATTTTGGCACTCTCTCGTTTGTACATAAGCTAAGGATCAAGCAATGAAAAAATTTATTTGGGGGCTTTGCCTCTCTTTATTGACAAGTTTTTCGGCACAAAGTGAGGAGTTTCCAGAGTTTAAAGGGCGTTCACTCTCCTATCAGGCGCAACAACAAATTGCGGATGACCTGATGGATTGGGCAACGACACACCATGTAAAAGCTGAAAAAAAGATGATCAGTGAAGAGTACTCTGCCATTAAGAATTACGGCCGAGTTGACCATGATGTGGTGAATGAATACATGAGAGCGGGAGAGCCTGAAGGCTACTTATCCGAAATGTTTGGCCGTACATTGAAATCACGCGTATTCCACATGCGAAATGTCATGAATAAACTGCCTAACTACAAAGGTACGGTTTATCGTGGCTCATCCATCAAGAACGCCCTACTCGATAAACTCAACGTGGGTGATATTCTGCATGAGAAAGCATTTTTGTCGACATCGACTCTACCAAGTGTCGCCAAGAACTTTTCTTCAGCCGGTGTTTATGAAGGTGCTTCTGCTGCTCAATTCAAAATTGAACTCAAGTCGGCAGGTCGCGCCATTAACGCGTATACGTTCAAACCAGATGAAGCAGAAATACTCGCGAAGCCAAACACCTACTTTCGAGTCGAAGCGATTGAGCGAGTCTCACCAAACAAAAACTACATCAAGATGCGAGAAGTAAAGAACCCTGCTCGATACCTAAAAGCGGAGCCTGATATCCACATCTATGACAGTTACAGCGGTGAAGAAGTAGCACTTCGAAGTCGTAGCTCACTCTATTGCCTGTAGTGTATCGTGCGCACGATTTTGTAGGCGGCTGATAAAAAAGACCATCATCAAGATGGTCTTTTTTTATTACTGAGGCTAGGGCTATTTAACTGGCTGTTTTACGCATTATCTTGCCACAAATGTATTCGCCAATAGGCATCGCTGAGGTCGCCGCTGGCGATGGTGCATTGCACACATGCAAGCTTCTTGGGCTCTCCGCAAACAGGAAGTCATGAACCAAGGTACCATCTTTGAGTACCGCTTGAGCACGAATACCTGCAGGGTATGGCTTGAAGTCAGACACAGTGATACTTGGGCAGTACTTATTAACCAACTTTAGATACCCCGGCTTCCACCACGAGTTTTTAAACTCAACCAAACCGGTTTTTAGGTGCTTAGCCGTCACCTTCCAAAAACCAGTAAAGCTCAGCATCTGCAAGGTATCCTTAACGCTAAAATTAAGCTTACCGTAACCTTCTCGCTTCCACCCTTGAACCGCGTTAGGTCCTACCGTTACCGAGCCATCAATCATGCGTGTTAAATGGACGCCGAGGAAAGGCAGTTCAGGGTCAGGGATCGGATAGATCAGGTGGTTCACCACTTGGTTATGTTTAGGATCAAGCTGATAGTATTCACCGCGATAAGGGACGATTTGGAAGTCGGTTTCAATACCAAGCATCTTGGTCATTCTATCAGCCATCAAACCCGAACAAGTGATCAAGAATCGACTGTTGAGTTGCAAGGTCTGACCGTCTACTTTACAGGTCAATTGCACCTCATCCTCTTGCTCATCCGCCATGATCACTTCTGTGCCTAAGCTGAGCTTACCACCAGCCTCCACAAACTCTTGAGCCATCACTTCGGTGACTTTTTTATAGTCGACGATACTGGTGGTTTTGACGTAAATCGCCCCTAAACCTGTGATGTTTGGCTCGGCAAGTTTGAGCTGCGCTTGGTCCAACAAATCGACATCAATATAGTTATCGTGGCAACGCTGATAGAGCGCGTTCATGCGCTCGACTTCTTGTTCATTGGTCGCAACCAATAACTTGCCACAATTTTCAACGGGGATATCATGTTGGCGACAAAAGGCGATAGTGCGCTCAACGCCACGCTTACAGAAATCCGCCTTTAAACTACCCGGAGCATAGTAAACACCAGCGTGAATCACGCCACTGTTGTGACCCGTTTGATGCTGCGCAAAGCCATGCTCCTTTTCGACTAAAAGGATACTTTTATCAGGGTGAGCTTGTTGCAATTGCCATGCTGTCGACACGCCAACAATGCCACCACCAACGATAATATAGTCGTATATTGAGTTCATAATGTTCCTACATTCAGTCCTTTAAATTATAGGGAAGAAGCGACAGTGTCAGGCTCGGTTTGAGACAAAGACTTTTGCTCTTCATCCGACTGCTTTTTCACTTGATTGATATCGTACTTACGACCGCTGTAGATGAAGATAACAACAAACAGTGCCACACCTACCAAACGAATCACGATTGACACATCAGGCCAAACCAAAGCCACACCTAAGGCAATCAATACCGCGCGCAGCACAAGATTGATTTCGCTCTCTAGATAACCTTCAATCGCTGCAACAAACGCATAAGTGCCAATAATAGCAAAGCCGCCAGTCACTAAAACCGAGGTCACATCCCAACTTACCAAGTTGGTGTAAGCGATAAGTAGTGGCACCAAGTACAGGCCTTTAGCGATCTTCCATGCCATTAAGCCCGTTCTCATTGGCGGCGTTTTAGCAATGGTCGCGGCTGCAAATGCGGTTAAACAAACCGGTGGCGTCACGTTGCTGTCTTGCGATAGCCAGAAAATAATCAAGTGTGCAGAGAGCAGAGCAAGGCTGATCGCTTCCAAGCCTAAGCTTTGCTCAAGCAGCGTTTCCACAAAATCAGCCGGCACTAACGCTATTAGCTCTTTGGCTGTTTCAAGAGCCATTGGCGCATTCAGTAGTTCCAGTTTTTCTGGCGCTGCCAACATGAAAATCGCTTTCGCCTGTTCAGGTAACTGACCCGAAACCAACAGGTCAAGCAACTGACTTTCAGCAATCAACTTGTACAAGGCTGGAGCGGACAGAGTACCCAACACAATGTAAGCCGCGGTTACTGGCAGGCCCATACCGAGAATCAAAGATGCCAGTGCGATTAAGGCTATCATCACCAACAAGTCGCCATTGGCCCAGCTGTTGATCATCAATGAGAAGGTGTTACCAATGCCCGTGGTGCTGATCACGTTGATAACGAGGCCAATGCCCACTAACAATACCGCAGTGGTCGCCATGTTTTTTGCGCCTTGAGAAAGCGCTTCGATGATCGCCTTTGGTCCCATTTTATGATTTTTAGAGAACCACGAAGCGACAACGACTGAGATGATTGAGATACCCGCAGCGTATGTTGGCGTAAAGCCTTGTACCAAAAGAGTCACCAGAACCGCCAGTGGGATAAGGTTATGCCAACCGGACAAGAGTACTTTTAATAGAGGCTCACAACCCGAAGAGACTTTTTGTACACCGCTACGCTTCGCTTCAATACGCACGAAAAACGCCACTGATAAGAAGTAGATAAGCGCTGGCAAGAAAGAAACCGCAATGATGTCGACATAAGGGATCTGCGTGTAAGACGCCATGATAAAAGCACCTGCACCCATCACTGGTGGCATCAACTGACCGCCCGTTGATGCAGCCGCTTCCACACCAGCAGCAAAGCGTGAAGGGAAACCCGCTTTTTGCATCAGAGGAATACTGATAACGCCCGTCGACACCGTATTGGCTACGCTAGAACCAGACACCGAGCCCATCAAACCAGAACCAATCACCGCAATAAAGCCTGGGCCACCAATCACTTTGCCCGCCGCCGCACGAGACACATCAATAATGTAGTCACCGACGCCCGAGCGTACTAAGAAAGCACCAAATAGGATAAACATGAACACGAAGGTCCAGCTGATTCTAGAGATAGAACCGAACATCCCTTCCGATGAATAAAAGCTTCGGTAAAGCAGTGTCTCAAGGCTCAAACCAGGAAAGTGGAAGATACCACTGGTCCATTGCCCCCAAAGCACCACGTAGCTCAAACACACTAGAATGAGTACTGGAATAAACCAACCCATGGTACGGCGAATCAGCTCAATAACGATGGCAATCGCCAAGATAGAGAAGAACCAGTCACTGGCGATGAACTTCACGCCTCGTTCATAAAGGGCATCTTCTGCAAAGGGAATGTAGATAAGGCAAGCCAATGCTGCCAATGCAATCCCGATATCGACAGCAAGAGCTACTTTACTCTTTTTCAGCGAGATATGAGCGGGATACCAAAGCGCACAAATGATCGCGAAACCAGCAAAGTGAGTCGCTGAAATCCAAAGCTCAGGCAAGGTAGATAAGGTATTAAACCAAATATGTAATAGGGAGAGGATCACTCCCATAGTTGTTATCGCTTTACCCACCCAAGGAAAATCCGTTCGGGTCGGCAATTCAAATTTTTTCAGTTCCTGCTGCAGCGAATCGCTCATAGAAAACTCCTGCTCTCCACAACAAAATGCGCAGAGAAAATCCATAAAATAAGCAGGTGCACGAACCCATTCACAACGTGAACGTGCACCTAGCGGTTAAGCCATTAAAGATGGGGGGTCGACTAAAACAGTTAGCCGACGAAAGCTATTAGTTGACGATCAGCTCAGAAGGAAGCTCGATGCCCACTTCTTTGTAATAACGTGCTGCGCCCGGATGAAGTGGAACAGGAAGACCTGCAATCCCTTTCTCAAGCGCCATGGCTTTGGTTGCTTTGTGGATACCTTGTAAGAAAGGTAGGTTTTCATAGATAGCTTTGGTTAGCTGGTAGACATCTTCTTCTGAGATATCTTCACGAACCGCTAGGAAGTTAGGTTGAGCGATTGTGGTGATCGGCTTATCAACACCTGGGTAGGTGTTGGCAGGGATCTCGTACTTGGTCCAGATGTTGTAATCGCCATTCGCTTGTTTGATCTGTTCATCGGTAAACGACAGAATTTGAATGTCTTCACCCAGCGCTGCAAACGCTTGAGTTACCGCGCCCACAGGCACACCCGCTGGGGTGTTCATGCCGTCAATGGTGCCGTTTTGTAATGCACTCGCGCTACCGCCGTAACCCATAAAGGCAAGTTTAAATTGTTCTGGGTTCACCGACAGGCCCTGCATGATCTGACGACCTGAATTTTCTGTACCTGAGTTTTTCTTACCAATCGAAAACTTCTTGCCGTTGAGGTTTTCTAAATCGCTCATGGTGCCTGTTTCAGTCAAGTCTGAGCGAACAATAAAGTGCTCTACGTTTTGCCACAGCATAGAGACTGAACGCAGTTGGGTTTGACTGCCCGACTTCTCGTATGGCCCTAAACCTTGCCAAGCCCATGCACCGTACAAACCTTGCAAGATAGCAAACTGGGCTTCGTTCTCATTCAATAGTTTGACGTTCTCACCCGACCCGGCAGAGCTGATAGCCGCCAAAGAAAAGTGCTGCTTCGGCGCAAGCTTAACTTTACTCAATGTCGCCAACGCTACGCCTACTGGGTAGTAAGTCCCCCCAGTTGAAGCTGTTGCTAAGATGTAGCTGCGCTCTTCTTGAGCGGAGGCGTTGCTGATAAGGCCAATAGATGCCATTGCGATTGCTAAAGTTTTAACTAGCTTGTTGTATTTCATTGTTACTCTCCATGTAGAGTTATTCACGTTATAGTTTTGTTAACAACAACTGCTAGATAGCAAGCACAATGCCAAAAATTAAGTTATTGATTTAATTAAATTTAAATAAAAATAACAATAATAATAGGCGGATTATTGCTTATTCGATGCAGATATCATGAGCCATTTTTTGCTCATTCAAAATGGGCATTAACATCTATATAAAGCCAGTCACATCACACTTTAGTTATCAAATGTGACCGGTATTCATAAAATCACAAATACAGAGTGAGCCATTTATTGCTTACTAATCTTCAATAAGCATTACAGTCAGATTGATCACTAAGAATCGACATAATCACTTCGATTCAGCCCATAGCGCACCATTTTTTGGTTCAGTGTTCGACGAGGTAAATCCAAATCTTGCATCACGTCATTAATGCGCCCTTGATAACGCACTAACGCATCATGAATGACTTTTCGCTCAAAGCTCTGCACCTGAACCGCCAGAGGAATACCCGCTGTCGCAGATTCCGTTACTGAGTTAGGACGACACGCCAATATGTCTCCCACCGTTAAACTTTCATCCAGCGCAAAACGAATCGCAACATTGCGCAGCTCACGCACATTACCCGGCCACGCATACGACAATAACGCATGGCGATCCGCTTCACTGGCCACTCGAGTTTCGCTGTTCGCTTCTTGGGTAAAGTGTTCAAAAAGAATGAGTGCGTCATCTTCACGCTCACTAAGCGGTGGCAAGTGCAGCTGGGCAACGTTCAAGCGATAGAACAGATCTTGGCGAAAGTCAGGGTGGTTCAATAAGTCACATTTAGAGGCAGATACTACCCTCAAATCAACGTGTTGCTGCTGGTTGCCACCCACACGCTCAACCACATTATCTTGTAAGGTGCGTAACACTTTGACCTGCATAGACAGGGGCATGCTCTCGATTTCATCAAGAAATACCGTGCCTTTATCAGCAAATTCAAGCTTACCAATGCGCCGCTTGGCAGCCCCGGTAAACGCTCCAGCCTCATGCCCAAATAGTTCGCTTTCAAACAAGTTCTCTGGAATGGCACCACAATTGAGCGGCACAAAAGGGTATCTTTTACGCTCACTAAACTCATGCAAGCAAGAAGCGACCAACTCTTTGCCACAGCCAGTTTCACCGTAGATGATCACATTAGTATCTATAGAAGCCACCTTCTGTATCTGTTCGCGCAGTTCGCACATCACCTTGCTGCGACCAATCAGAACCTGCTCAATGCCTTTTAGGTTATTTAAGTAGCTTTGGCGGTTAACTCTGTCTTGGCTGCTTTGATACTTCTCGACCGCTTCAGAGACAGTTTGGGAAAGGCGTTCAGGATCAAATGGCTTCTCGATGAAATCATAGGCGCCTTGATGTAAAGCCTTTACCGCCATATCAACATCACCATGCCCGGTGATCAAAATAACAGGGACTTCTGGCACCAAACTTTTAAAACGTCCAAGCAGCTCTACCCCATCTATATCGGGTAAACGCACATCACTAATGATGGTGTGAAAATCGCCTTGTTTTACTGCACTTAACGCATCTTGCCCAACCTCAAACGCAGTGACATCAAAGCCGGCTAACTGTAACCATTGGCTGGTTGCTTGACGCACAATCGCATCATCTTCAATCAAAGCTATACGTTGCATGGTCTGTTCCTAACACTTGAACCAAATATGCCGCCCACGGTATTCAAAAACCGAGCAGACGAAAAGGAGCTAGCTCCCACTTTGAGTAACACCTCTTTAACAGTTTTATGATGTTTGTTAGCTTCAACTTGTTTCATTCACCACCTGCTCAAAAAGCAAACACAACACAGCCTTAAACCACTAATTTAAAGGGATTTAATCAAGAATAATGAATAAAAATCGATATTGGTTATTTCTATTTGCCTGTTTAATTATTGGCTTAGTGCAGGTCACGACCAAAAACGGAATCAGCCAGTGGAAACTTGAACAAGCGCAACGTTATGCTGAGCAGCGCTTCCTTGGCTACATCGCTGAAGCAAGGCGAACACTAAAACGTTTCTATTATCTGCCCTACCTAGTCACCAACGACGAAACCACGGTTCGCTTTATCGATGGTGAAGGCCGCCTTGAAAAACGCATCAAAAAGCAGCTCATTCAATTGGACAAAGCGGCGAATACCAAAGGCTGGTATTTACTCTCCGATACGGGCGATTTACTGGTTTCTAGTGTTGAGAGGAGCAAGCTGAGTAAAAAGAACGCCAACACGATTGTGTCTAAGATCCACCAGCAAGGAGGGGCGATTTCGGTGGTAACCAAAAACAAAGGCGTCACCCCAGACTACTTTATTGCCGCGCCAGTTTATCGAGCCTCTGATGTGGTTGGCATTGTTGCGGTTCAAATAGACCTATCACTGCTGACCGATCAATGGTTTGCCGATGGAGAAGCAGTCCTGTTTCAGAATCCTCGCGAACAATTTTTTCTCTCAAGCGACCACAAGCTCAGTGCGGATTGGTTTAACGACACCTTCAATTCTCAGCCTACTGCCACCAAACGCGAATTATACGACCAAACCCATATTCGCGTTTGGCGACTGCAAGGCAAGGATTACCTGATTCAGTCAATCAAATTAGATGATCTTAATTGGCGTTTAACCTACCTCACCCCCTTAACTAGCCTCTATCAAACCACTAATTGGATAAGTTGGAGCGTCGCGGTGGGCTGTCTTTTCATCATGCTATTGCTGATAATTCTCTACCAAAGACGCCAGAAAAAACTCAGCAACCTACGAATCCAAAAGCTGATTGAAGAGTCTGAAAAACGATTGTCTGGAATGATCAACAAGACACACGTAGGACTTGTGCTGATCGATAAACACGGTCACATCCACGACATTAATCTGATGGCGAAAAACTACTTCTGCCTATCCGATTCGATGATCAGCAATATAAAAGCGTGGCAACTTTTTGAAGCCGGTAACCCGAACTCAACTACGCTACAGCTATTAAAAAATCTAGAGCAACACCAAGAGCTGGCCGAGATCACCAGCGTAGAAACTATGGCAAGACGCAGCGACGGCAGCTACTTCCCGGTGTTGTTCTCCATTAGTCCTTTTCCTTGGCATGCCACAACCTATTACCTGTGTACTGTTATTGATATCAGTAAACGTAAGAAAGCAGAGATCGCGGTACAGGAAGCCAATAAAACACTTCAACTGCGCGTCGAAGAGCGAACTCAAGATCTAAAAGATGCGCAGCAAGAGTTAGTCGAATCAAGCAAGCTAGCCGCATTGGGCCGTATGTCGAGTGCGATTACTCATGAGCTCAATCAACCGCTTACTGGCCTAAAAACCCTGCTTTCAAGTAACCAGTTACTGATGGAAAGAGGCGAGACTAAGATGTTGAAAGCGAACATGGACCTGGTGATGAGTCTCATCGACAGAATGGCCAACATGACTAGCCAACTGAAGTCCTTCGCCTTTCAAAGATTGGAAAAACCTTATCCGGTGTCACTGACAGACGCACTTCAAGAAACCCTACGCATTCACCAAGCCGAGTTAGAACGTATCGATATTCGTGTTCGTGTCGCCTCTAATATTTCAATGGTGATGGGAGAAGAAGCACGACTTAGACAAGTACTTGGTAATCTCTTAAGCAATGCCATCGATGCTACACAAAATCAAAAACCAGCAACCATTGTTATCAGTGCTCATACCGAGCAAGAGCGTGTCATCATCAAAGTTCAAGATAACGGTTGTGGCGTATCCGAAGACCAGCTAGAAACCATTTTCGAACCCTTCCACACCAACAAAAAAATGGGTGAAGGCCTCGGACTCGGGCTCGCCATCACCGCCAACAATGTACGCGATATGCAAGGCTATTTGATTGCCAAGAACAACCCAGAACAAGGAATGACCTTCACGCTAACGCTTAAGAGTGCCGATAGTGAGTAATTGCTTACATCATGCTTTAGACACATACTCTATTTGAATTCAGGAACAAAAAAACCGCCCATAGAGGGCGGTTTGAAGAATTTATTGGCGTGCGACTTGTTATCTCATGCTTACTTACTCAACTGCTTAAGCAGTAACTCCGTTGGACGAACAATCGCAATGATCGATTCGTCGTAGATCTTCGCAGCATCAGATAGGATAGCTTGATAGGCATTCGCGTCTGCTTCTCGAACTTGCTCACCCGCTTTCGCTTTAGCAATCAAGGTGAGCGCCAAGTCTGCAACTTCCGCCGTTTTCTCTGCAACAACCACCGTCTCGACCGAAGATACGTTACCAGCGAAGACAGTCTCTGCGGCGAGAGCTGCCGATTTCGCTTGCTGATAATGATCTGTAAGTTGCTCCAATGCCTGTTGATTACCTGTCGCGACTTCGTTAACTAAATCTTGCATCTCATACACCGCGTAGCTTTCTACTGGCAACGCATCAACAAAGCGGTTTAAGCGCTCGTATTGACTGTACAAAGTGCCTTTAGGCTCAGTAGAGTTCCACTTCTCCCAGTTACGAGCATAGTATTGTGCTGGCTCGGTGTACTTTGAAAGGATACGAAGATCTTGGATATCTTGACCTCTAGCAATACGCTTTAGCAACATGTCTGCATCCGCATGGTGACGCAGACCAACCGAAACTTCAGACCATGTGTCCATCGCTTTCATACGCTTATACATGCTGCGTTCGTCAGTCAGTTCAGCCTCCGACCAGAAACGTTCCGCGATCGCGTAGCTACGAGGCCATAGGTAGTTTTCTACCGTAAGACTGTCTTTATTCTCAAGCCATATCGTAATCTCACCACCCAGAATCAACTCTTTTTCTTTGTCGGTAAGCTCTGCAGGATAACCACCATTAGGCTCAGGGATTACACTGCCTTCGATATCGCTACTCGCAATCACTTCACCTGTGGTTGGCCAGCGCACGTTACCAATCAATTGGTAGCTGCCCTCTGAGAATCCATTTGGATTTAGGTTCAGGTTGAACTCAGTGTAAGACATGAAGTTATCGAAGTGGCCGACAAAGGTTTTACCCGGCACATAATCAAGAATGTAGATCTCTTCACGAGACTTGCCGTTGTAATCACTGAACGCGCGGAACGTACCGTCTTTCGCTTCAATGATAGTCAGCGTACCCTTACGTGGGCTGCCTTTAGAGCGAGGCTTTTGCCACTGGTAAGTCACGAACTTCTCGCCGCTGTGAAGCTTATCATCAACCGTGATGCCGGTTGGCATTGGGTCATTGCGATAGTGGTAGCTAGTTGGCTGAGGCTGATCGAGGTAGTAACCGGTAGACAGAATACCTGGGTAACCCTCTTGCGCAGCACGGCCGATACTGTCGTGACCTTGCCAGCTTTGAATCACGATGGAAGTTGGCAGATCTTTATGCCAAATCTCATCCCAACCCGTCATCTTCTTGCCGCGCTCTTCCAGCATCTTCTCAACTTTTACGTTGAGGTAAGACTGCAAACCGCGCTCGCCATCAATGCCGTTCTCCTCGATGAATTTCTGATGCTTTTCGCTGTTGATCCATTGAGAGTAATTAGGCTCATCGCCACCAATGTGGAAGTACTCATCTGGGAACAACTCGGTCACTTCATCAAACACATCACCCAGCATTTCATAAAGCTCTGGGTTTAGAGGGTCCATCAATGGCTCAAACACACCCCAACCACGCTCTTGGTCATAGCTTTGACCTTCGCCACCCGACATCAAGCGAGGGTAAGCGTGCGCCACAGCAGAAGAGTGCCCCGGCAGGGAGACTTCTGGAATCACACGAATACCAAGGTTACGAGCGTACTCGACTAGGTAACGAACTTGGTCTTTAGTGTAGTAATCACCATCGGTGGTTTCTGACCATAGACGCGGCCAAGATTCCGTTTGAATACGGATACCTTGGTCGTCCCAGAAGTGCCAATGGAACACGTTCATTTTCGCAGAAGCCATCGCATCTAACTGACGAATCAACACATCAAATTCAATAAAGTGACGAGAGGTATCGTAGGAAACACCACGCCAACGGAAGCGAGGTTCATCAACAATCGTAACGGCAGGAATGTGGTAGCCAGTCGCTGTTGTTTCAACGAGCTGTAAAAGGGTTTCGATACCGTGAATAGCGCCATAAGGGCTTGGGGCGCTAAGCGTGATTTGTTCCCCCTGAGTCGTAATCTTATAAGACTCTTCTGAGTCGATGTTCTGAATTTCAGACTTTGGAGCTGCGTCAATATCAATGATCAGGTTTGCTTGGTCTGCGCTATCAACCTGCCAATTCAGAATCGGGATACCGGTTTGGCGTACCAAACGGTCGACAAAGCGTTTCGCCGTATACTCAACGCGATCAGAATTAAAGCCTTTGATGTAAACCTTGAAGTTACCGTCGACCTGTACTTGCCCTGCTTGTAGTTCAACCGTTTGTGGGTACGGCATTAAGTTAAGATCGGTATTCGGAGCCATTGCTAACGCCATTGGGGATACTACTGAACCTGAAATCAATAGAGACAATATAGTTTTTTTCATTATTAATTTTCCTATATAAGAGCGGTTCTGTTTGGTTTCTCGGAGGCAATTCACAAAACAGAACCATCAGCCACTGCTGTTGTTTATCGTGAGATCAAAAGCCTAACGCCTGTTTAAAAACGAATGAGCTCACAAACTTATGACTAGCTAACTAGCTCAACGGCTTCACGAACCAATACAGCAATCTCATCCCACTGTTCGTCCTCGATCATCTTTGGAGAAACCATCCACGTGCCACCACAGCACACCACGCGATCAACGGCTAAGTAGTCATTGACGTTGTGCTTGCCGATACCGCCCGTTGGCATTAGCGACACATCAACGTAAGGCGCTAGTAAAGATTTCACCATATTGATGCCGCCAGACGCTTCGGCAGGGAAGAATTTCAAGAAGTTAAGACCAAGTTCAAGCGCTTGCTCTACTTGGCTTGGGTTGTTTACGCCGGGAACGATTGGCATACCGATCTCTTGGCAGCGCTTAACCGTGTTTGGGTTCAGGCCAGGTGCAACGATAAACTCACTGCCCGCTTCTTTTGCAAGGTCGATCTGCTCTAGTGTTAATACTGTGCCAGCACCGATGCACATCTCTGGGTAAGCATCACGCATCGCACGAATTGAATCTGCTGCCGCTTCAGTACGGAACGTCACTTCTGCCACTGGCAGACCGTTTTCAACTAATACCCTTGCTAGTGGAATCGCGTGTTCCACCTTGTTGATTTGGATAACAGGGATAACTTTGAATTGCTTAAGTGTGTTGATCATTTCTTGAGACATAATAAGTTCGCTTTGTTTTTCTATTTTTTAATTAAGTGATTCATGGCGCTTACCGGGATGATCGCGCCTGAATATTGAATAACGGTAGAAGCTAACTGATGGCCCAGCGCTGCTGCTTCTGTAGCACTTTCGCCAGTTAAACGTGCAGCCAGATAGCCCGCCGCAAAGGAGTCACCCGCTGCGCAGGTGTCGACCACGTTAGAAACACGAGTCGCGGATACATAGCTCTCAACAACATCTCCCTGTTCAACTTGAACGATTTTGCATGGCTCGCAACCACGCTTAATAACGATCTCTTGGCAACCCAAGCGCAGGCAACGCTGTTGAACGCTCTCGGAGTTACCCCAAACCAACAAGTCGTCGTCTTCAGTAATCAACGCGATGTCTACCAATGGCAGTAACTTGGCATACCAATATTGTGCTTGTTCAGTCGTCCAAAGTTGCGGGCGATAGTTGTTGTCGAAAATCACCTTACCGCCTTGGTTTGAGAACACGCCAATGGCTTTCAACAGGCGTTCACGTGAGGTGTCATCTAAAATCGCGATGCTGATACCGCTGATGTAAACCGCGTCGACTTGTTTCTCTGTCAGCGCGATTTCAAGCTTATTCAGATCATCCGTTCGGAAGTAAGATTTAACTGCCGCGTCGTTGCGCCAGTAATGAAAGTGTCGTTCACCAGTCTCATCGGTTTCGACCATGTAGAGACCAGGAAGCTTGTTCGCAATGCGCTCTACGAAATTGGTTTGAATACCTTCTAACTGCCAGCTATCAATCATATCTTGAGACAGTTCATCGCCACCAAGGCCTGTCGCGTAATGCACTAATAGGTTTTTATTTTGAGTTAAGCGAGAAAGGTAAAGCGCAGTATTTAGCGTGTCACCGCCAAACTTTTTGGTTAATGGGGAGCCGCTGATTTCGACCATACATTCGCCAAAGAAAGCGATATTGAAGTTAGAAGATACAGGCATAGCCGATCCTAAAATAGAGATATATATGGGGAAAAGGCCCTGCCACTAAGCAGGGCCTGAATTAAGCAAACCAGTTGTGGAGACTAGGTTTAGCTTGTTTGATTTGCAGGACGTTGAGGTGCTGCTTCTTCTTCAATTACGCCAGTATCAGACATTTCCATCTCCATCAGAGCACGCTCGTCATCAAGAATCGCTTTTGCCATTTCTGGTGTTACTTGGTTAGCCGGAGTCACTAGGCTCACTGCCACACCTGCTGCTAGAGCGAACAAGCATGATGGGATAACAGGGTTGCCCCAGAATGCTGTGTAGTCAGCGTTTAGCATTACTACAAATGAAGCCACAGAAGCACCCGCTAGCGTTGCAAGAGCACCTTGCCAGTTGTAGCGTTTCCAGAATTTACCCAACATACCGCACACGAACATGCCCGACATAACCGTTGAAATCATCTTAGTGATGTAGCCAATGATGTCGTTTGACGTCAGTGCGAATAGCAGTGCAAAACCAATCACCACAACCAAAGCTAAACGAGAGTAGTTCATCATTGATTCTTTGTTTGGTACGCGGCCTGTGAACATCACGTACACGTCACGCAGTAGAATAGATACACCAGCAATCGCATCTGAGCTTGCGCTCGACATAGTTGCAGATAGGCCAGCGATAAGAACAATCATGCCAACGCCAACTGGAAGTACCGTTGCTGCAATGTAAGGGAACGAGAAGTTAGGGTTATCCAGCGTTGGGTCAATAGCGTGCGCTGCCATACCAATGATTGCTGGAATGATAGAGAAGAAAAGGTACAACACACCAGACGCCACGAATGAACGACGGATAGTTGAAACGTCTTTACCAGAGTAAATGCGTTGACGGAATGAAGGCGTCGCCAGTACACCAACACCGATAACCACAGCCAGAGAAACAGCGGGCAGAATGCCTAGTTTATCGATTGCTAAAAAGCTCGTAGCAGCAGGGTCCATCGCAGCGTAAAGGTTATCCATACCACCAATGTGGTTCACAGACATCACCGCCATCAAGATGAAGCCAGCAAAAAGGATGATAGCTTGAATGGTATCGGTCCATACAACCGCTGTGTAACCACCGATCACCACGTAGATAGTGAATGCCGCAGCAATAATGATCTTCGCAAGGTTCAGGTCGATGTCTGCAATCCACGCTAGGTACATACCGCCACCTAGAATGTGCGCACCTAACCAACCGATTGACGCAATGAAGATAAGTAGACCAACCACGTTTTTCACGATTCGGTTAGCACCCACGTAATACGCTAGCTCTTCACTCATTGTCATGAAGTTCAGCTTACGGACCGGAGCAAACCAGAGGGCAAGCAATAGGATGCCAACAGCACCGCCAATTCCGTACAGAGCACCAGCCCAGCCATTTGCGTAGCCGAAGCCAACCGCACCCATACTTGAACCCGTGCCGACCATCGTCGCAACCGTTGTACCAAGTACTAAAAATAGTGGCAGGCCACGGCCGCCTAATAAGAAATCTTCGCCAGATTTTTGATTACGCGAGACAAACCAGCCTAACCAAATTAAAAAACATACGTACACGCCGAAGCCTGTAAGAAAAAGAGTGCTGTTCATTTGACACCTCTCAGTGAAATATTAAGCTCATTCCTGAACTTTTATTTATGATTCATTCATTTTATATTTCATATAATTACTTTATTTATTTTGTATATTTTAATTAAAGTAATTTTTATAAATGTAGGGTGAGAGTATTAAGGAATAATAACAGGGATGACTACGCCCTAATACTCTCTAAGTAGGTTATTGTGATTAGGTTATAACTAAACGCGATCAGCGCGGTAGCAAGTCACATCTACTTCAACTTTCACGTCTACAACTAGGTCGCAAACCATGCAGATACGTGCCGGTGGATTAGCACCAAAGAACTCTTTGAATACCTTATTAAAAGATTGGAAGTAACGAGAATCTGTCAGTACAACCTTTACGTGTACTACGTCTTCTAGGCCGTAGCCCGCTTCAGTCATGATATCGACACAGTTTTGAATCGCTAGGCGAGACTGGTCAACAATACCGCCTTCAACCACTTCACCGTCAGTCATTGGTGTCTGGCCAGAAACATATAGGAAACCACCCGCTTCCGTTGCTCGTGCAAATGGTAAATGTTGTCCACCTGTACCTGTACCACCTTCAACACCGTAACGTTTAATAGTCATTTTTTAACTCCAGATGTAAAATATATAATATTGGTTATTCCAATAAATTTAATTTAAATAAAATAATTTCAGTTCTTTAAATTCGTTAATTACGATAAATAAAAACGCCCGAACGATTATTTTGTACAATTCCTTTTTGGTAAGTTAACTCACCATTAACAAAGACACTCTCAATTCCTTCTGCAACTGAAATAGGATTTTCAAATGTTGCGGTGTCTTTAATATTCTTTGGATCAAATAAAACTAAATCGGCAAATGCACCTTGGCGAATTTCACCTCGACCCGCTAAGTTGTAGCGCTCTGCTGACATACCAGTCATTTTGTGAATCGCTTCAGGCAATGCGAACAGTTTTTCATCTCGGCAGTAATGGCCTAACACTTTCGGGAAGGTGCCCCACAATCTTGGGTGCGGGTGCGGGTCATTCGGCAACCCATCGGAACCAACCATGGTCAACTTGTATTTCAAAACGCGCTTTACGTCGTTCTCATCCATACAGTGATAAACCGCACCCGCTGGTTGAAGCGCTTTTGCTGCCTCCATCAGGGGTAAGTTCATCTCATCAGCAATCTGCTTTAGTGTTTTGCCTGCATGTTCTGGTTTTGCTTCAGACCAAGTAATGAAGATATCGAAATCGTCCGTCACCTGTTTCAAGTCTAATGTCGAAGAGCTCGCTGAATATGGGTAACAGTCGCAAGACACATCTTGGTGCTCTGAAACCTTATCCATCAAATCAAGTACTTCAACAGTTCTGCCCCAGTTGCCTGCACCTGCACATTTAAGGTGAGAGATAACAACCGGTACTTTCGCGTATTGGCCTGTCTCAAACGCCTCTTCCATCGCGCTTAAGATCTCTTCGAATTCAGTACGCATATGCGTGGTATAGATGCCGCCATGGCTAGACAGCACTTTGGCTAACTGCATCACCTCATTCGCGTTGGCTTGCTTCGCACTTGCGTAAGCCAAACCAGAACTCAAGCCTAATGCGCCCTGCTCCATTGCTAAATCAAGGTTGCTTTGCATTGCTGCAATTTCTTCTTCGCTTGCGGTGCGTTGTAGGTCGTCCATCACTTGGTTACGCAGTGTGGTGTGTCCCACTAACGCTGCAACGTTTACTGCAGGTTGTGCTTGCTCCACTGCTTGTGCATACGCGGCAAAGGTTGGGTATTTGAAATCAGCCTGCGCGCCTAAAAGGTTCATAGGATCTGGTGGGTCACCAGCTAAAACCGTTGGTGACGCACTGATACCACAGTTACCAACAATCACGGTTGTCACACCTTGGCTGATCTTTGGTAAACAGTCTGGGTAACGAATTACATTGGTATCGTCGTGTGTGTGTACATCAATAAACCCAGGAGCCAATGCTAAGCCAGCTCCTTCAACCAACTGGCCACAATCTTCATGATCAATGCTGCCAATTTCGGCGATTTTTCCATCTCGGATTGCTACATCGGCACAAAACGATTGTTCGCCGGTGCCATCGAACACCTCTACATTTTTAATTATCGTATCGAACAACATTTCTCACTCTCTCAATCCACTCTGTTGATGGAGCTATATTAAAAATCCAGCCGATTATTTTCAGTGACAAAACACACATAATATTTTAATTTGTGTGATAGTTTCTATCACAAAACAAACACAAGATAGATTTAAACATTAAATAACAACCACTTAAATCATGTTAGGAATCAGCAATGAAACATAACCCTGCACAAAAAGATGTTATAAAGTATCAAAAAGATTGTTTCGTCTTGACTGAAAGAGGCCAAAAAGGGAGAGCAGTATCACAAACTGAGAACGGCGTTTATCGACTGGTCGATGAAGACATTTCGCTTCCGGTAGCAATTATCAAGCAATCAGCGTTGACCAATAATCTGAATTGGATGCAATCATTCGCCGATCATCATCAGGTTAAATTGTCGCCACACGGCAAAACATCGATGACGCCTGATTTCTTTCGCCAACAGCTAGAAAATGGCGCTTGGGGAATTACCGTTGCAACACCTGCACAAGCAGAAATTGCAGCAATGGCAGGCGCAAAAAGAATCATCATGGCTAACCAATTGGTAGGTAAAACCAACATGGTGATCGTTGAACAGCTGATCAGTGAATTTGATGTCGACTTTTACTGTTGTGTGGATTCATCGGTCAACGTGCAGCAACTTAACCAATATTTCGCTAATACAAAGCAGACGCTAAAAGTACTGATCGAATTTGGTGTACCGGGTGGTCGTTGTGGTTGTCGTTCTCCTCAAGAAGTTCTAGAGCTTGCGCAAACCATCCAAGATACGCCTGCGCTTTCGCTAGCGGGTATTGAGGTGTATGAGGGTGTGATTCATGGTGACAATGCCGAGCAAGACATTCGCACCTTCTTAAACCAAGCACTAAGCTCTGTCGAAAGCCTTGCATCAGATGGACTGATCACAGGACAGCCAATCATCACTGGCGCAGGATCGGCTTGGTATGATGTGGTGGCAGAGTGCTTGGCACACCTAACCGATTACTTGGCGATCATCCGCCCAGGTTGCTATGCCATCCACGATACTGGGATCTACCTAGATGCCCAAAGTAAGGTATTGCAGCGTGCCCAAGTAAACCAAGGCTACGCGTGTGAATTGGGTGGTGATTTAGAATCGGCACTTGAGGTATGGGCGTATGTTATCTCTCGTCCAGAGCCAACCAAACTGGTGATCGGGCTAGGTAAGCGTGATGTGGCCTTTGATGCTGGATTACCTATTGCTGAACGCGGATATCGCAATGGTGAAGCTATATCTGTGAAAGGCCTGACCGCTACTGCAGTAATGGATCAGCATACCTTTGTTGAAACGGACGGTTCTGCTGAGATTGAAGTGGGCGACATGATTGCGTTCTCAACCTCACACCCGTGTTTGACTTTCGATAAGTGGCGTTACATTGCTATCAGCGATGACGACTATCAGGTAACAAACTGGGTAGAGACCTGCTTCTAGCTCGATTTTTCAATAAGCTAGAATCAGCGAAGCATTCAGATATACTAACGGGGCTAAGGCTTAGCCCCATCAACAAAGGATCAGGATTCTTGAGTTTAGAAGTAGATATCATTTCACAGATAACAGAGCGTTTTCCCGCTCTTCGTGATGCCGAGAAAAAAGTCGCCAAGCTGATAATGGATGACATCGATTTTGCTGCCAAAGCCAGCATTACAGAACTCGCTGAAAACGCGCAAGTCAGTGAAGCTACCATTACCCGTTTTGCTAAGGCGATTGGCTGTAACAACGTACGTGATATGAAGATCAAGCTTGCTCAAACCCTAACGGTTGGCCAGCGCTTTATTCTCGAACCGGTTAACCAAACTGGTTATCAAGGTATCTACGAATCAATCAAGCAGAGCCTAGATATCAACCGCACTCTATTCAAAGAACAAGATGTTGAAACTGCGGTAAACTGGCTGCACAACGCCAGACAGATCATTGCAATCGGCATGGGTGGCGGCTCAACTATTGCCTCTCAAGAGCTGCAACACCGACTGTTTCGTTTAGGCTATCCAGTGGTGTCGTACAACGATGGCTTAATGTCACGCATGGTTGCCGCAACAGCCGATGCCAATGATGTGATGGTGATGATTTCCGCGACAGGCTTTACGCCCGTTATCACCGAAACCGCCGCATTAGCTAAACAGTATGGACTTAAGATCATCGCAATTACGCCACAAGATACACCATTGGCAAACATTGCGGATATCTTGTTACCTATCAAACACATGGAAACTGATTTCATCTACAAACCATCGGCGTCTCGCTACGCCATGCTAGCGTTAGTGGATGTACTTTCAATGGGCATGGCAGTTAATCACAAGAACCGATCGCGCGATAAACTGCGCCGCTTGAAGGTTGCTTTAGACTCCTACCGAGGTGGCGGCGACCGACAACCTCTTGGTGATTAAGCGTTGTCGAGAGTAGGCGTTTCACAGCTCAGTAAAAATTGAATCTAGATAGAAAAGCCCCGCATTAATCACTCAATCGAGTCGATACTGTTGGGCTTTTTTCGTTTGGATGTTTCTGAAATCACTCATCTGAGTCAATGGAAGTTAAAATGAACTCGACTCGTTCTTCAACAGAGCTTTTCGGCACTTCCACCAGTTGATAACCAAATAGGGTATAGGCTTCTACCATCTTTTCATAGGTGGCGACCGCCTCTTCAAAATCCTGTTTACGCTCTTGGTCATTGATAAAAATCGCTTCCCAAGGTGGAAAGGTAAACACCTTAGTGCTGTATTCAAGTTCATTGCACAGATCTAGCAAGGAATCTGGAATAGGCAGTGCTTCTAACAGGCTGTAGCCGTATGAATCGACAATGCATCTATCAAAGAAAACGGGCAGGTTACTCGCCTGAAACGCCTGATAATTGACTAATTCTTCGCGCACCATCTCATCACGAAAAGCCACTTTATCTAGCCAAGGTAAAGCACTCCCTTGTTGGGATACTTGGTGTTGAATCACTTTACGCCCGACCTCTGGTGCGCAGCGATAGCCTTGGCTTTTCAAAGCGTCGATGACCGAGGTTTTACCTGAGCCCGGACCACCAGTAAATACAATTAGGTTATTCAAATGAACCTCTTCAAAGGGGGGAATTAACGAATTGGACCTTAACGAAACCCAAGTTAACGAATCAAGGTCAGAATGGACTTAAATTCTGGTGCGCGGCAATCTTTCACAAGTTCGTATAAGCTCATTTCTAACCCAGTGATTTGAATGCCCGACTCTCGCATTCGGCAAATAGCTAGATCCTTATTAAGCGCCGTTCGAGAACTAATACAGTCGCTAACTACCTCAACCTTGTAGCCAAGATCCAACAACCCCATTGCCGTTTGATACACACAAATATGAGCCTCAATCCCACACACCAACCACGTAGCCACATCCTTGGCTTGCACCGCCTCAACAAACTTGGGCTCATCACACGCGTTGAACGTGAATTTAGGTATCGGCTTTGCATCACTCAACAAGTCGTTAAGTTCACTGACCGTTGCTCCCAATTTATCTGGATTCTGCTCCAAGTAAATGATGGGCAGCCCCAAAACCTGCGCGCCCTTAATCAGCTTCCCACAGTTAGAAATAAGTGTCTCACTCTCATCAACAAGGCGTGCGAGCTTGCCCTGAATATCCACAACCACCAAGCCTGTATTTTGTCTCATTAGCATGTGTATCCCTTTATTTAGCAACCTAACTCACTAAGCAATCTAATGGGTATGTTTTCTACTATGTAACGATTTAGCTTACAAAGCCATACAGTAATACGTATAAGACTACGGAATAATACTCACCAACGGTCGAAAGGCCGAAAACAAAAATAATTGATACTACATGACATTAAAGAGTGAGTAAGAACAATGAACAAATTCGCGAAATCAGCATTAGCACTAGGTTTAATAGGCGCGGTTTCTCTTCCTGCATTAGCAGCAGGCACTGACGGTGGTGCGTACATCGGTGGCGGCCTTGGTGTGTACCAAGATTCTGATACAGACGGTCAAGGCAACCTAGACTCAGACGGCATGGGTTACAACCTATATGGTGGCTACCAGTTCAACCGTATTGTTGGTGTTGAACTTGGCTACAACGATTATGCTGACTACAAAAAAGGTGCAGAAAAACTGTCTCCAACGTCTGTTTCTGTATCTGCAAACCTAGGTTACACGTTCGACAATACAATTCGTCCGTTCGTATTGGCTGGTTTAAGCTCTGTTGACCTAAACGCAAATAAGAGTGCTGGTTACGCTGATGACAGCGGTACAGGTTTCCACTTTGGTTTGGGTGTTGAATACACGCCAATCGAAAACCTAACACTACGCCTAATTTCACAAGCAGATGCTGTGAGCGTAGAAAACTACTACGGTCCATTCAAAACCGAAGATAAGACACTGGCATTCAGCAGTGTTAGCCTAGGTGGTTCTTACAACTTCTAATGTAGCGAGCCTACGTAGAACACCCTAACGTAAATAATTCACTTTGCTGTTCCACCTTGTCATGAAGGTCACTCAGTAAAGTGAATTTTTCGTTTCTACTGCCCCACACGCGTCATTTCACTTTAGCCAGTTTATCGCTCATCATCGTCGATTTGAGCTGTATAGGTTGATATTAGAGCTTTCTTGATAGCGAGGCTAAAATAAAGAGATAAGAGGCGCAGGAGACAAGCATAGTGAATCTACCAAGTGTAAATATGTCGATAAACAAACTGCCCTTTGTATTGGCGGTATATTACCTGCTGATTATCAACATACCGCTCTCCCAAGAACTATTTAGTATTGTTCAGTCCTCAAAATCTGAGAGCCTCTGGTTTGTTCTATCCATTCCAATCTTCTTCCTCGCAGCGTTCAACTTCATCTTCCAAGTCTTCAACTGGCCGATGTTCTCCAAGCCATTCTTTATCTTCTTGCTCATCACCTCAACACTCGTCAGCTACAGCATGTTCAGTTACGGCATCTATGTAGACTATGGGATGATAGAAAACGTCTTCGAAACCAATAGCGGTGAAGCAGCCAGTTATGTAAGCGCGCACTCCGTGTTATGGCTGGTACTCATGGGTGGCATTCCATCTCTCGTCCTTTTGTTCGCGAAATTAGAAAAAGAATCATGGAAAGACTTCCTAGTATGGAAAGCAATTGGGCTTCTTTCATCTTTGATCGTGATAGCCATCATCGCAGGGCTGTTTTACAAAGATTATGTCTCGATTGGTCGCAATAACTCGCACATCAAAAAGATGATCATCCCGACCGAGTATGTGGCATCGACGGTAAAGTACATCAATAACACCTACATCAAAGAGCCTATCCCCTACCAAGAGCTAGGATTAGATGCGAAGCAAACACCGCAAGCCAAAGCAGCAACCAAACCGACCTTACTGGTGTTTGTGCTTGGCGAAACCGCGCGTGTATATAACTACCAATATCATGGCTATGAGAGAGCAACGAACGCTCACACCAAACCTTACAACCCGATATTTTTCTCTGATGTTCAGTCGTGTGGAACCGCCACCGCCGTATCTGTACCCTGCATGTTCTCTAACATGAACCGTAGTAACTACGACCGTGATAAAGCCTACAACCAAGATAACGTGGTCGACATCATGAACCGAGCCGGTATTCACTCAATCTGGCGAGAGCACGATGGTGGAGACAAGGCCGTTGCACATCGAATCAAAGAGATGACTCTCGTCGCCAAAGATAGCGACCCTTTGTGCAATAAAGACGTATGCTACGACACAGCGATGTTAGAGAACTTTGAGCAAGATACTCAAGATCTTAAGCAAGATAGCATCATTTTCTACCATATTTCTGGTTCTCATGGCCCGACTTACTTTGAACGCTATCCAGCAGAACATAAGAAATTCACCCCAGACTGTGCTCGCGCCGATATTGAAAACTGTACCAAAGAAGAAGTGATCAATACCTACGACAACACCATCTTGTACACTGATTTCTTCCTCTCACAGGCGATGCAAAAACTTGAGAAACTGACCGACAAATACAACGTGGCGTTGATGTACGTGTCCGATCACGGTGAGTCATTGGGAGAAAATGGCGTCTACTTACATGGCATGCCTTACTCTCTCGCTCCAAAAGAACAAACCCATGTCCCGATGATCGTATGGATGTCTGATGGCTTTGCCGAGCAAAAAGGGATAAGCCAGACTTGCTTAAGAAAGGCAGGGAAGGAGCAGAGTTTTTCACACGATAACTTATTTGACTCCCTACTTGGCTTAATGGACGTACAAACCTCTGAGTATCGGGAGAACCAAGATATCTTTGCTCCGTGCCGCTCGTTTTAAAAGAGGCTTGTGTACTTTTAATTCCAAAGAGTGATTCTCGTATTCACTAACCATCACAACGAAACCAAGGGTGGTAAGGGGTTTAAGTCAACCAAAGGCACGTTTTGCCAGTGACTGTCGCTGGCAAACAGCCACATTGGCGCAACCGAATTTTGTTTGAGTGAAGTGACGTCCACTAACACCAGCAAGGCGTAAAAACGATGAACATAATCAACGGTCTCTTTAGGTAATCGTAAATCGGAAAACTGCCGACTGCCCGCCTTTTTGACGGCCCGTTGCACTCGTCCCTCTCCTGCGTTATATGCCGCAAGCGTGAGGTTAATATCTCCATCAAACTTGCGATATAAAAAATCGAGATACTGCATCGCCGCATGAGTGCTGGGTTCAATCTCAAACCTTTGATCTTGCCTGTCATTAACCGTCAAACCAAACCTTTCAGCCGTGGCTGGCATCAGCTGCCATAAACCTGCCGCTTTAGCGGGAGATACCGCATTAGCGTTGTACGACGACTCAAGCATAGGTACCAACACCAAGCTGTCAGGGAGTGACCGCTCAGCAAGCTGTCTAAAAATCTCGTTAACCAGTGGGTCGAACTCTTCTAGCTTTTTCAGTATTTGGCTCTGATATGGCTTAAGCGTGTTGATGTGGGGCTGGATTGCATTATGAGGCGGACGATTTTGCGCATAACTGGCAGTAATTTGAAGACACACAACAAACACCACCAGCCTAAATAACCAGTGTACGAGAAGTTGAGCGCTCAAACTTTTAGCCAAAACATCACTCCATCACCGTATTGTTTTTATCGTGTTAATTGTTCTTTATCCGTGTTGATACCCTAGTTTCAACCTTAGAAGTGCACCCATGCTCGTTCACTCAAAGACTCACCAAAAAAAGGTTAATACCACGATGGTACAACCCAAAAATACCGCGAAACAGATAGGGATCACTAAGTGCTTATCTTTCTCGAGAGAGATAAAACCTTGTGGCTGTTGCACAATAAACATCACCAACAAAATATTGTAGATAGCAATCAACAAACCTACGACAAAAACATCGAAATACAGCAGACTTGTCGCTAAATAGACGTAATATCCAATTAAGATGTAATCAATCAGTACTAGCCAAGCTAGGCATTTTCGTGTGTTAAACATGACGTTGAGTGATTCAGTCATAGCGGCTTAGCACTTCAAAAGAGGTGACTGGTTGGTTTAACTCCGCCTGTCTAACGGCCCTTCTCTTACTGTCGGGCAACACCTTATCTAACTCATGCTGAGCAAGTGGTGAAGAGCCATTACCACTACCGCCACTGCCAATCTCAAAAGACTTGTAGACCTTGTTTAATTGCGCCAACGTATTCGCCGTTAAAATATAGAGTTCGATGCGACGATTAATGCCAGACTTAGTGTTCTCATAATCGACGGGAGCGGTATCACTCATCCCTGTCACTTGGAAAATATGTCGCTCTTGAAGCCCTCCTTTATTCAAATAGTAACGTGCGCTGTTTGCTCTATTGCTTGATAGCTCCCAATTCGTCATACGGCTTCCCTTATAACGACTGGCGTCCGTATGACCAGTAATGATCATCTTATTTTCAATATTCTCCAGTAGGCCAGCAAGGTTGAGTAACAGATCCTGATAAAAAGGCGTTACTTTCGCGCCACCTCGGAAAAACATCGGCCCTTTGTCTGAATCCGCAATCACCAATTTAGCGCCCTGTGGTGTAACAAAAACACTGACACTGCCAAGTGCATCAATGCCTGAAAGCTCTTGGGTTATGCGCTGTGCCAGCAGTTCAAGCTCCTGCTGACTGTTAAATTCCCCTTGCAATACTGAGGTGTCGTTAATTCGATGAAGATCGGCATCATAGTGGGAGGTCGCGACATGAGGCAGTGGTAGCGGGTTAATTGAATTGCCACCACTCTCACTGGTACCTAAATGCATGATTGGGTCATTGCCGTAAGCAAAGTAATTGAGGAGCTTTTTCTGATCATCAACATCCACGACCTGCAAAATCCATAGCACCAAAAAGAGACACATCAACGAAATCATCAGGTCCGCCATTGCGACCTTCCAACCACCATGCTGCAGTTCATTGCGCTTACGGCGACCTTTTTTCTGAATAATGATTTGTGGTTGCTGCATCATCGTCTCCTTAACTTGATGACGGTTGCTGTCTTAATACTTCAACCGCTTTCTCAAGTTCAACAAATGATGGCTTGTAGCGCGTCTCGATATTTTTTCGACCGGCATTGGCACACATGTGAGCCGACTGCCCTTGCGCATAAGCGGACAATATCGACTTAACACACAACAAAGGCGCTAGCTGATTCTCAGACACATCTTTAATGCTGCTCGACATCGGGCCTAACACACAGTAACAACCAAAAACGCCAGTGAAAGTACCCACCAATGCACCAGCAATGTTCTTACCAATTTCGCTTATCTCACCATCTAACCCCTGCATCGTGAGAATTATCCCCATCACCGCCGCTAAGATCCCTAACCCTGGCATCGCCTCAGCTGTGGCATGCAGTTTCTCTGACGGCTTAGTATATTCGTCTTCTAGATGTTCAATTTCTTCTTCAAGAAACGCCTCAAGTAAATGTTGAGACTGCTTACCCGTAATCACCTGACGGAACGAATCGATAATAAATTGTGTGGTCAGCGCGTCTTTGGCAATTCGAGGATACTTCGCGAAGATCTTGCTTGATTCAGGATTCTCCACATGAATGTCCAACGCTTTGATGTTCTTCACTCTCGCGGTATTGATCAGCTCAAACATCAATGACAACAACTGCTGATAATAGTCCTTGTTGTAAGGGGTCGAGCGAAACGCAATACCAATCTGTTGAACCATCAATTTAAGCGTTGAAGAGGTCGTAGACATCAGCAAACTGGCAAAGGCCGCACCAAAAATAATGATGATCTCTGATAGCTTAAAGATGAACTCAAACTTACCACCAAGGAAAATGAAGCCGCCAAAAATCACACTCAATACAACGACAATACCGATTAACTTTTGCATACATCACTCTCCTTAATTCTGCTTTTGAGAATGTCCAAGCCTCGATGCTTGAGTCGGTGTACCTTAATCTCATTGATATCAAGGACCAACGCTGTCTCTTTGGTGCTCAAGCTCTTCACATAAACCAGGTACAAAATCCGCTGCTCCATTGCAGGGAGCGAGTTCAACACCTCTTTCACCTCGTTAAACAGCACTTCTTTGTCGGTTTCAGGTACAGCGGTTACCACCGACTCCAGCTCGATATCATCAAACACATCCACGAGAGTCATAGCTTGCTGATAATCGCTCGCTTCAACCCCTAAATGTCGACAGACTTCATTGCTGGTTGGCTCCCTCCCGAGTTGCTGGAGTAACTGTCGCTCGGCATGTTTGATGCGATTCACCAACTGGCGTTTATCACGCTCCATGTAGTCACGTCGACGCAATTCATCGATCAATTCACCACGAATACGCACCGCAACTGCACGGCGAAAATCATCATTAGCCACATGGTCAAACTTTCTCAATTCAATCACTAAGGTCATCATGGCGGTCTGTTTCAGATCTTCAAACGTGCCCTCATCCACCGCATAGCGATATTGATACAGCAACCCATTAATCAACTTAATGTTTTGCTGCAATACCAACTTCTCAAGCTCCTGTAGCGTCGCCTGGTCATCGGTTTGGGTATGTTGATATTTAGGCTGCATTAACATGATGACGACCTATTGAAATACCGCTTTCGTCACAAGCACATCACCCACTTGTAAGCTGGGTAACTCGTCCAAATCGTCCTTTAAATCGTCTTGAATGACATAAATAAACTGCTTGTTATAGAAGTAAGACGCCTCCTTCACACTGAATTTTTTTATGATTCGATTTTTGATTCGACTGAGCTGCTCGTGCACGTAACCACTGTTCCGCTCCGGCGTAAACATAGAGACATCCAGCAACAGCAGGCTTTGTCGGTTACCTAGGTTAATCGGTACGAGTACATTTTCTAACTGAACCTCGATCTGTTGCGTTGGAGCCGGTTCTGGCTCACTTGGGGTTAACCATGAATTCAACAGTCCCATATTCAGTTGATTGGTTTGATAAAACCAAAATCCGGTCACACATAATGCGAGAGTTAAAGCAAAGGTGATGAAAACTTTAATCATGTTCAGACCCTCGCAATATATGCTTGGTATTCCAGTACATACTCGGGTTGATCTTGCGTATGAGCATCACTAGAGGATAGGCGTTCTTGTTCGAACGGCTGATTTTGTTGCTTCGACTCAGGTTGATGGTGGCTAGGTTGGTCAAGACTAATGTTCACCTCAGACAACTCTGAATTTTGCGAAATCAATTCGTGTCGCAAACGCTCCGATGTCGCTAAGATCGCCTCTCTGGTTAGCGCCGATGATGCACTCATTTGGATATTTACTTTGTCACCTTCCATGCGAATGTACATCTCTACCTTGCCTAACTCAGGTGGATCAAAACGAATTCGAGCCGCCTGATTTAACGTATCGAACTGAAGCTGGATCTTGTCTCTCAAGACTTGATGTATCTGCCTCTGGCTCTCTAAACTAAACTCTTTGGTCGCCTCTACCATCGGGGCCATCGCCCTAACATGGCTACTATCACTGGTAGTATTAACCGCTTCAACTAGGGGCAGCCCCGTTAACAGCGGTGTGTTGGAAATAGCTCCTAATTTGAGGCTTGCAGGAGTGGCGTTGAACATTGAGCTGGCCATCTGATGATTAGACGACAAAGCAAGCTCAGAGGAGGTGTAACTATTGGGCGTGTGACCAACAAATGAAGGCGTGCTCGCTTGCCAATCAGTCCCTGAATATTCCACGCCTTTAGAAAACAATAAAGCGCTGCTCGTTGAACCGAATTCAAAACCCGCTCCCCGTCTTTGATTCATCAATTCCAACTGCTGGGTAACAAAACGAGCAATCGCACTTAACTGCGGTGGTTGAATCTGTGATTGCAACACAAGCTCTTGTGTCGAATTGACCGGCGGCACCGCCGCTCTATCACTCAGGTTCAACCCTTGCGCTTGTAATTCCAGTTGAGCTAAAGGTAAGTAAGAGTGAGTGGTATCAAGCTCAGGATTCAATAATTCAGAATTAGATAGTTGTGAGTAAGAGAGTACCGAGTGAGAAACACCAGCTATGCCTTCAGAAGAACGGGAGGTGGTGAGATAAGCAGGATCTGGAGAGCTTGCAGCCATAGACGAACTCACCTGGTCGAGTACCGAAAATAGCGACTGAAAAGACTGTGCAAGAGGCGTCATACGTATCTCGCCCAGTTCTGAAGCCAATCGTTCAGAAGCTAAAGGATCAGAAGCTAAGTGGTCAAAGACTAGAGGCGCCGATAACGTACTCGCGGTGTTACTTTTCACCGAAGAACTTGCCGTCGACAGTAAATCCAAACTGCCTCGATAAGACGACGTTTGTGCTTGCAATTCCATAATTACTCTCCCGCTCTGACCTGTGTCTGAGCATAGGCTTTGTCACGTTCACGTAGACTGATATTGTTACTAAGCTGCTGTTTTAATATGGCTTGCTCATGGTTCACCAAGATTCGGCATTGCTCATGAACCACCTTAAGTCGCCTAACGATAACAACATAGTCAGGGTGCGACTGTTCAACGGTTCCAAGCACCTTTTTCACTAGCAGGTTAAGCTTCGCGATCTCAGCAAATTTTTTACGATTTGCTGCATCCTCTAACTTACTGACAAGACGTTCTAGCTGTTTAGGACTGGGCTTCATCAAGCCACTCCATGGCACCTTCCCAACCCTCTTTCAGATCAGTCACGACGCCAATCAACTTAACGATCAGCTCGGGATTCATCTCTTTTGATGCCTCAAATACAGTCGCTATGGCGTGCTCATATAAGGCGTGTATGTTTTGAATAAGCTCTTCCCCGCTCGATAAATCCAGAGACGCATCGAGCCCGACTAAGATATCAATCGATTTTTGTGTTGCTTTGGATTTGAGTTCCAAGTCTTTGGTTTCAATTGAGAATTTGACACTTTCTAACTCTTGAATCAGTCGCTCATGTAACATACAAATCAATTCAAAGCTCGACGACACTGAAGCATTCGCCGTCACTTGAACATTGGCATAATTGGCTTGCTGCTGTTTCCCTAAAAGCATGTGTTGCTCCTTAAATCGTGAAAAGTCCAGATACCGAATCCAATTGACTACTGAGTGAGTTCAGTTGAGTAAACTGAGACAAGTAGCGGTTGTAGTAAGTCTCATAGCGAGTATCGAGCGCCGCTAAGGCGTCACTAATGCGGCTCTTTTCATTGTCGAGCGTATCTATTCGTCGATTGAGGGAGCCGTTGGAGAAGTCGATATAGGTTTCAAGTTTGCTTTCAAACGCTTCAAAAACTCCACCGCTTCCGGTAAATAGCGTTTCAAAATCGACCGTCGCTGCCGCACTTTCGAATTTGCTAGAGTCCAGGCTAAGCTTGCCATCACGGTCGATTTCGAGCCCTAACTCAAACAAGCGAGTACCGTTGTAATCATCACGAATAACGCTAGCCAGTTGATTTTCAATGCTGCGCACTGCGCTATCTGAAGCCAACACTCCCCTTGCTTCATCCTCATTACCAGAAGCAGTTAGGTTAGTGATCTTAGTAACGGCACTGTTATAGGCGTCGACAAATTCTTGTAAGGAAGCCACTGTGGCAGAGAGATCATCGCCTATTTCAATCTTTGTCGCTGAATCTCCGGTGTTGTTCGCTTTAGTCAGCGTAAGGTCGACCCCATCGATGAGCGATTCAAAGGTATTACTTGAGTTAGTAAGTTGAGTTCCAAACTCACCACCGAGTGCGATCACCGCATCTTGGGCGGTTTGCATGGGAGCGGCGCTTGCTGTCGCGACGACTGTGTCCCAACCACTTGCTGCATCTGCAGACAAAGTAAAAGCAGCGTCAGCACCCTCATTTTCAGAACCAAACAGCACTTTCATCGCCCCTTGCGACTTAACGAGAGTAGCTTGAATAGAACCGTCAAATTGATCATTGAAGTAACTGACAAACTCGCTATACGTAACATCACCACTTACGTCAGTGTCTGCATCCATAATATTGATGTCTGTAGTAACGCCGTCTTGAGTGACAGAAAATACACCTCCCGACGCCATCACATCATTTGAATCGACCGAGTTGGCATCAAAAACCACTTGATGATTGGAAGCCATTTGTTGCACAAAAACATCTAAGTTGATGTCATTCACACCAGAATCGACGGAGAGAGAGAAATAGTCATCACTCGATGTCGAAGTTGACGTTTGAGTGAGACTGGAGCCCGGTTTCGTAAATTCATAGATCTTGTTTTCTAAAGATTGAAGGGCCGTTTTAACTTTACCGATAGCGGATGTTTTAGAAGCAATCATCGACAGCTTTTGGTTATAACGAAATTCAAATGGCTGCACGTCTAAACTGGCAAAATTACTGGCTAACTGAACCGCGTCAACGTTCATAACCCTTCCCCTTAATTCTATAGGAGGTACAGCTCTACCCTCCTAGTGTTCGGCTATGTATGTAGCCGTTACTGCGAAAACAATTACTGCTCAAACTAGCCCAGTAGGCTCATCGCCAACTGCGGCACCATCTTCGATGCACTCAGCATAGAAGCACCTGATTGCATAAGCATTTGAGACTTACTCATCATGCCGGACTCATAAGCAAAATCGGTATCCATAATACGACCTCTCGATGTATCGAGGTTCTCTGTGATATTGCCAAGATTGGTAATAGTGTGATCTAAGCGATTGATATTTGCGCCAAATTTGGCTCTAGCCTCACCAATATTACTGATTAACGTGCTCATATCATCAATTGTTGAGTTAGCTGCACTTTGTGTAGAGATAGACAAAGTACCTGCGGTTCCGGCCATAAGATCTGCATACTCTGTACCAGCACCCAACGCTAGCCCTGAAGCTGCCGTGTCGTATATACCCCCAGCACCAGCATTCGCCGCAATACGAGAACTGACACTTATTGCGATATCGTCAAGCACGATTGCTAAATCAGCTTGTGACGTCCCTTCGTCCAATTCAGCTTTAGCCTTCAAATCGGCAAAATCATCATAGGTGCCTGTAATACCACCAGCATCCACACCATCACCTAATACTGTCGTGGTGGCTCCGGTAGCGAAGTTATCCGCTTCAGCCTGAAAGTCGGCACTCGCTGCAGCTCTCTGCTCAGCAAACACCGCATTAAAGCCTGTAGTAAAGCTTGAAACGCCACTCAACTCTTGGTTTAAATCTACATCTAATGTATTCGTAGCTTTATCACCAATTTGAAAAGTTACACCACCTGCGACTCCGAAAGAGTCGACTCCGGTCAAAAGCGATTTACCACCAAAACTGGTATTGTTAAAAATATTAGATAACTCACTTGCAAGCTGCCCAAACTCAGCATCCAGCGCCTGGCGGTCGTCATCAGTATATGTACCATTAGCCGCTTGCGTTGCTAAGTCACTCATTCGATAAGCAATATTGGTCATTTCATCCATTGCACCTTCTGCCGTTTGCATCATAGAGATCGCATCTTGTGAATTTCGCATTGCGACATTCAAGCCTCGGCTTTGAAGATTTAATCTGTTAGCAATTTGCAAACCCGCCGCATCATCCGCAGCTGAGTTAATTCGAAAGCCGGTGGACAGTTTTTCCATTGATTTAGTTAACGCATTGTTGGTCGACTGCAATGTATTTTGAGTCACTAAGCTTGCGTAATTTGTATGTACTGATATAGCCATCTGATGTTCCCCATCTGTGTTTGCTGTTCACTAACTGTTAACGACAGAGGAAAATTTTCATTTCATATTTTTCGAAAAAAGATCACTAAATTTAAAAATAGCAAGACTCAAAAATGAGAAGTGCGTAAAAATATCCTAGTATATTAATCAACAATATTCATAATAATGGTTGTTATGAGACACGTATTTAATGCAATGGCTGCAAGGCTAACAATTCCAATTGTGTTGCTCATGATCTTGGCGATGGTGATTTTGCCGCTGCCACCTATTCTATTGGATGCGTTTTTTACCTTTAACATCATGCTTGCCATTGTTGTCTTACTGGTCAGCAGCACCGTTTCGCGAGTGCTTGATTTCTCTATATTTCCATCACTATTGCTTGTCGCAACCTTGCTTCGATTAACTCTTAACGTCGCCTCTACTCGTATTGTTCTACTCGAAGGTCATAATGGCGGAGACGCCGCAGGTAAGGTCATTCAATCCTTCGGTGAAGTGGTTATCGGCGGGAGCTACGTTGTCGGTATCGTGGTGTTCGTGATCTTGATGATCATTAACTTTGTAGTTATCACCAAAGGGGGCGAACGGATCTCCGAAGTATCTGCGCGCTTTACTCTGGATGCCCTACCAGGGAAACAAATGGCCATTGATGCCGACTTAAATGCAGGCGCAATCGATCAGAAAGAAGCGAAAACTCGACGTTTAGAAGTAGGAGAAGAGGCTGAGTTCTATGGCGCAATGGACGGTGCCAGTAAGTTTGTTCGTGGTGATGCAATTGCCGGGCTATTGATTCTATTCATCAACTTAATCGGTGGGGTGCTGATAGGCATTTTTGAGCACAACCTCAGCGCAGAAGCGGCTTTTCAAACCTATGCCCTACTAACGATTGGTGATGGCCTGGTTGCTCAAATTCCATCGCTGTTGCTGGCCACCTCTGCCGCTATCATAGTGACGAGAATCAGTGACAACGATAACGACATGGCGCAAACGGTCAAAAGGCAGTTACTTGCGTCACCGAACAACTTATACATGGCAGCAGGGGTTATGTTTGTTATTGGTAGCGTTCCAAACATGCCGCATTTAGCGTTTTATACCTTTGCCGTCTTGCTAGCGTTTGTCGGCTGGAGACAATCGAAATTTCAGCATGTGACACCCGAAACCAGCCCCGATTTAGATACGCTTCCTCAGCCCCACCAAGAAAACACCATCGACTGGAGCATTATTCCCAACGTCGATGTGATCGCTTTGTCGTTAGGCTTCAAATTGGTTCCTTTGGCGAGCTCACAAAAAGGCGGCAATTTAATTAAAAGTATCCGTGGTAGCCGAAAAACACTCAGTGAACAAATAGGCTTTGTGATGCCAGAGGTGGTGATCACCGACAACCTTTCACTCAAGCCTTCTGAGTACGCAATTAGCATTGATGGTGATGAGATTGAGCGTGGTGAGGTGTATGCCGATAAAGCGATGGCAGTCGGCAACCACATTGACCACCCAGATCTGGATGGCATTGTTGGCATCGACCCTGCTTATCAGCTTCCAGCCCTATGGATTAAAAAAGGCGACAAAACCAAGGCGATCAACTATGGATTTCAGGTCATTGAAGTACATGATGTTATCGCGACCCACGTCAGCAAAGTATGCAGTGAACACCTAGACAACATCTTCAATTACGATGATGTAAAAGCCCTCAACCAACGACTTGCTCTGCAGCATCCTGAGCTTGCAGAGAACCTAGCAAGCGTCATTAGCCCGAACCTACAAATGCAGGTCATCCGTCAGTTACTGGCTCAACAAGTGCCTATCATTAACGTAAGGACGATCGCTAATACCATTATTGAAAGCGTCGACACCATAAAGGACCCGATCTTGCTGTCCTCTAATATTCGGGTCGCGTTAAAACGAACCATCGTCAATTTGATCTCACCAAACAGCAAGACCATTCATGCTTTCATTATTGGAGCAACCTTAGAAGGTGAATTAAAAGGCGCGATCTCTTTGAGTCAGCAAAGCGACCCCAATATCCCTCTCGACTCGATTCCTGTTGAACCGACTATCTTGCAAAAGTTCCAAAACCGCATGCCGACCATAGTACAAACCATGCAGAGCCAAAACCTGCCACCGGTCATAGTTGTGCCGCCTACGACACGCCCAATGATCGCCAAGTTAGCAAAAGCCTTTGCCAAAGAGCTGATTGTGTTGAGTTACAACGAGATCCCAAATGAGTATGGGTTGAACGTATTGGGGGATGTGGAATAAGTCATAAGAGGCAAGAAAGAAGCCCATCCAAGCTCAAGAAAGCCTATTGATGGACCTCTTTACCCATTGACCTTCCCGCGAAGCCAATGAATGGTAAAACACGCTGACTAAAGAATGGGTTCACCATTCACCATTCACCATTCACCACGCGGGAATCTATTCATCCTATTGAGGTAAGACAACCTGACCTGAGACGATTGGGAAAGTGTTTATGGTTGGCTTTTTAGCCAAACGTACGGTTGTCGAGGCACCGCCAATTTCGTAAGTCACATCGTATCCATCAACTTGTGTCGATGTGGTGTATTCGGTGCTGCAGCGTTGCTCAGTGGTCGTTATTGTATCGTTTTTCTGTGCGTTATCTTGAATCTTACGCCCTGTCATTGCACCTGCTACCGTGCCAACGGCAGTCGCGATGGTTTTTCCTGAGCCACCTCCAACTTGGTTGCCCAAAGCTGCCCCAGCAGCAGCGCCGCCGATCGTGCCTATAATCTTGGCTTCATCTTTCACCTCAGCTTGTCGAGTAACCAGCACATTGTGGCAAACCTGATGAGGAGTCTTGACCGATTTAGTGACGGCCTCAACTAACGTAATATTGGCAAGTGTTGGGGCAGAAGCTTCCTCTTTACACGCTGAGAGTGTCACTACGGTTGTTGCTGCCATTACCACTGCTTTGATTTTCATTGTCTTTCCTTAATTATGTTTTTGTATCGGAGGGCATAATAAGGATTAAAATTAGTGATATTTCAGCGGTGAATGAATTCTATGTCATTGTCTGGTGAAGAGTCAGAGCCAGATAATCACACTGTAAAATTATTATCATGGCGTGGTGATTTACTATACAAACGTAGATTACGGGAGGATTTAGAATACTCGAACTCTATTTTTTTCAATGACGACGCCGCGTAACAACTTTCCAGATTGTTGGTTCTTAATTGAGACCGTATCGCCTATCAGCCCACTTTCCAACGCCATTCCTAACGTTTCTAAACGGATACTTTTCGATTGAAAAACCACATCCACAGCGTGCCCCTTTTCAACGTCATAATCCAAATACATAGAAGATGTAGTCAATAAATCGCCCTTGTTTACTGAGCGCTTGATTTTGCTGCCAGCGATTTCGTTAGCCTTGAAGAACACTTTTTGGTCTTTGTAGAGTTTGATAGGTTCAATCGCAATATCGTCATGCGTCAGTCTTTGGCCCTTCTTAAGCGCCTTATTGGCTGTCGCAGTCCAGACGGTTATTGTCGACGTGGAGGTCGCTGAAAGGGTCCATCTCTCTGGCTCACAGCGCACGTTCCACTTTTGTTTACCAAGCTTGATTTTACTTCTGTGCGTGACTTCAACCGACTCGCTACACTGTGGTAGCTGATGAATAGCTCGAGAAAAGCGAATCTGAATATCCAATTGATACTGCTGGGGATAACGGTAACGAATGGTTTGCTCAATGAGCGATTGGATTTGAGTGGAAAGTTGTTGTTCAAGAGTAATGTTACCGACTTCTGCGCTCACCTTGGTCACATAACCAAGGGCGAACAGCCATGTACTAGCTAGCTTTAATAACTTAGCCATACACCGCCTCAACCTAAACATTGACCCTTAGTTGATGCTTACCAAGCGCCTCTTCCATTGCTTGATGCTGCATCACCATGACGCTGCCTTGGCGCGCCAACTTAGTTTTGCACTGCTTGATAGTCAGCTCAATTTCCGCATCCAAAGTTTGAACACGTTGTAGTGCTTTTCCTTTGAGCCGAGCCTGCATACTTTTTGCGTACTGTCTGTCTTCACACCCCAGTCGCTTGGCCAGAGCAAATCGCTTATCGTCAGCGTCTGCTAGCCGTTGAGTCAGTGACGTGAACGCTTGATTGAGCGATTCCAGCTTCTGATACTCGCGGTTTAATATCGCCACACGAATGTCATCTAGACGTGCAGACAACTCGCCTGACAACGCCAGCACATGCTGACCATAGGTAATGTAACCAATCAGGTCGCTTCTACGTTCCATGATCCAGTCTCGTAATGACTTTCGCTAGTTCATCCATATCAAACACTAACTCTCCCGCGGAAATTTGCGCTTTAATCTGCTCGACTTTAGCCGTATCGATATCATCTACACCGTCAAAAAGGCTCTTGGTATTATCGAGTAACTCCACTTCATGTTGAGAGAGGTTAATCGGCTTCACCTTCGCTTTTTGATCCGGCTCTGTCTTTTTGTTTTGAACCACATCTACCTGAGTATGAGGCACAACGTGTTTCACATTGTCGACCTTAATTTGACTCATCTCTGCCTACCCATTTTGCTGCACTACTAATTAACTATAACGGCAGTATTTCGTCTCTGTTTCACCTTTTTCTCAATAGTTTGATTACATTGTCTCTGGTTGGCCCGCTAAAGCCGCGATGAATTGACTTCAGCGACAACTCTGGATTACTCACTAACTGATGTTTAAAACTGCCTAATTTGTGCAACTCTGGGTGTGAACAAAACGCGATAAGCTGGTCAGCTTTTTGCCTTTTCATTTTCAACATCTTCGATAATGCCAAATACAGTTTATTGACCCGTTCAAGTAAAGCATCGATTTGTTGATTCGAACCCGGCTCATTGACCAACAAGCGACTGATGTCGTCCAACACCGGATAGCGAGCTTGAGCCTGTACCGCAATCGGTGGTCCTTCAGCATAGCGACCACCTTGGCCCGAAACAAAGACCTGCCCATCCCACAATCGCCATTGTTGGTCTCGAATGCCGATCACGAACTCTTGTTGTGCATTAATTCTGAGCTGCAAATGCGCATAAGCAAACATCATCTTGAATTGTTCTAACAATACCTCTCTGTCTTCAGAGCGTTCAAACGCTAACGGTATCAAGCGGTTATTGATGTACAGAGAGACAACCTCATCACGAAACCGCTCTCGCTGTAAGTCGAGCCCCGGAACCGTGAACTCGATAAAAGGGTTATCGCCTTGAATCGGTGCAAAACTTGAATCCACCACATAGTCACCAAACAACCGTTTCTGACTCCAAAACACCAGTTTTTTCTTAATGACATCAATATGGTTGGCTTGTTCAGGGTTGTATTGTTTCAGCTCGGCTAACTGGCGCAGCTTAATCAACTCACTCGCCACTGTTCGTAACACTTCCCCGGCCATCATGAGCCTGCTGTACATTTTGTGAGAGTCGGCGACCTCAGCAATCAGCTTAGGCCTTTCTTGCAAGTTCATTTGCACCATTTGCTGTCGAATGAGTGCATTATTCGGCTTGTTGCTGGTCAGCTTTTCCGGCTTCTTAATCTTTCCTGTCGTTGTCGGATTCACTTGATTCTTGCGCTGCGTAATACCCGTGAGTTTCATACTGCCTCTCCAATTAGGTCAACCTTGGCTCGTTAGCAAAGTTCAGCTTGATGATCTCTTCCGATTGCATTTGTTTGACAATTTCAATGATATCTTTACGTGCTTGCTCCACCTGACTGACTGGTACCGCACCAATACGCACCAGATTTTCTTTAAGCTCTGTCGATACCCGGTGTGGCATAGAGTTAATGATGTAAAGGCGGCAATCTTTATTGGTACCTTTCAGAGCATAAGCCCATTGCTCTAGGCTTACTCTTTCGTTAATCAGGTTGATAGTCTCTAGGTCTTGATTGAATAGGGTGAAGAAATCAAACATCGCCTCTTCCACCAGTTCTGCGGCTTCAGCGTCTTGATCATGAAGGAATTGGAATAAATTGCTTTTGTCACCGGAATAACGGTTGATGAGGTTCGCGACTACTTTCGAACCTTGCAAGCTGGCAGACCCGCCACTGTGATAATTGATTTTGCAGCGATCGATAAGGTCTTTTAGTGTCTCCATCAGACCAGAGGTGAGTACCTGCGTCTTAGATATTTGCAATATTAACGCGTGGCACTCTTCTTCCTCATATTCATCCATGACACGACCGCTGTATTCCAAAGGGAGGTGGGCAATCAACAGCGCTTGCAGGTTAATGTGCTCTTTTTTAAGATCATTAACCAAGAGTTCCGGAGGAATCCACGCCAGCTTTTCAGCATGTGAGCGGATCTCGTCACCATAAATCTCCGATACTAGATCTCTCGCCAAATTACCGTTTAACGTCTTTTCCAACACATTGGTGATGTATTGTCGTGTCCCGCCGAGAATCCCGGAGTGCTTACGAAAATCATCAAAAAAACCCGACAAAGAGACCAAGGCATCCTTGGCTTTGATGTCCTTCATCTTACTCATGGCATGAGTGATCTGTTTTATCTCTTCATGGGTAAAGCCTTTGAGTACCTCAGAACCGATGTCTTCTCCCATCGTGAGCACCAACATCGCAACGCCGTCCACTGATTGATAGGTTTGTTTGCCATCCATGCACCTTCTCCTACTGACTTTTATTTAGTTCGTTATGCTTGTATCCAAGTACGTAAAATTTCAGCCACCCTATTCGGATCCTCTTTTGCGATGAGCTTGAGATGTTTAATTTGAACTTCGAGTGGGCTATCTGCAGATGGCAAGTTGTCATCGAGTGCTTTAATACCGGTCGCATCAATACCTAGCGATTCCAGTTTGGATTGCAATGCAGCATCGGCGGCACGCTCCTCTTTGGTAATGACGTCATCGTATTCCATGCTTTCCGCTTCCAACTCTTCTTGCTCCGCTGACTTAGTGAGATATTGAGCAAGAGGTCGTAGCACCACCATGATCATCAAACCACTGAGCATCACACCCAGCAGATATTTGAGAGGCTGCATGATGTGCGTGTTCTCAAACCAAGCTATCGGTGCTTGCTCTGGAATACTCGCAATCACAAAAGGGAAGTGAGTGATGTGAATACTGTCGCCGCGCTCAGTATTAAAACCGATGGCCGAACGAACCACATTCTCAACATTAGTAAGCTCTTCAGTAGTCCAAGTTTGATTGGGGTTCGCTAAATCGTTGACCACAATAGAAACCGAAAGGTTCTGCAAGACACCTTGCTGGTGCTGAGTATGGCGAACCTTGCCACTCACCGCATAATCACGTGATGTTTCACTTCGATTAACCTTAGCGTTGGGCTCTGGTTGAGGCTCTCCATCGGTCACTGGTGGTGTGTTGCTCAATGCCCCCGGAATACCGAGCGCCATCGAAGACTCGTTCATGTCACTCAGTAAGGTCTCTTTTCGGACCACGGGATCAGCGTAGATCTCTTCTGTTTCTTCCACCTTAGAGAAATCAATATCACTGGCAATTTGCACTCGAAAATTAGCCGCACCGAGAATCGGAGTCAGCATATCGGTCGCTTGAGCAACCAAGGTTTTTTCAAGGTTACGTTTGTAATCGGATTGCTTGCCTGTCGTCACGGTAATGTCCCCAACCGTCGCGTCATTCGATAACAAACGACCGTGTTGATCGACCACTCGCACGTGTTCCGATTTAAGCCCTATGACCGCGCCAGACACCAAGTTAATGATTGATTCAACCTGCGTCGGCTTGAGGTCCATCCCATTGATAATATGGACAATCACAGAGGCTCTCGGCTGCTCAGCGTCATCGCGCATAAACAGGCTTTCTTTGGGTATCGCTAAATGAACACGAGCTAAGCTCACGGCACTCATGGTGGTGATACTGCGTGCTAGCTCGCCCTCTAAAGCATGGCGATAACGAGCGTTTTCCATAAACTGACTTTCACCAAGGCTCTTTGAGCTATCCAGTGAATCAAAACCACTTGGCAATTGTTCTTTTAAGCCTTTCGACGCCAATATCATCCGGATCTTGGCGACATCGCCTTCGGGAACCAGTATTTGTCCATCGTCCTGACTCAGTTGGTAACGTATTGATTCCTCGTCCAACATATGTAGCACTTGGCTAGAGTCGAAGTTCGCCGATTTACTATAGAGGGGTCTAAACCTTTCCGATGACGTCCACAACATAATCACGATAATCGCCGCTGTGATCGTCGCAAAAATAGTGATGATAATGACGTTGCGCTGTGAACTCTGCCAAAACATGGTGAGCCAACCAGAGGCTTCCGTGAGCTTCTCTTTGGCGGCTCCCATATTATTGGTCAACGCGGGTTGAGTTTCTGCTTCTCCTGCCATCGCTAATCCCTAGCCTAAATTGGCATTTTTATGATGTCTTGGAAATTGGACACCATCTTGTTGCGCACTTGCATTAATGCATTGAATGAGAGTTGGGCTTTCTGAGATGCGACCGTTGCTCCCAATAAATCATCGCTTTTCCCTAACTCAACAGCAGTGATTTTTTCCGCAGCATGAGACTGGTATCTATCCACAGTATCAAGCACACTTTTTAAGGTGTTGCTGAACGCCAGTGAATTGTCCGATACCGGATTTACCGCGAGATTGTCATGCGTGATACCTCTCACCATGTTTCCAGTGACGGCTTGGTTAGAGAATGGGTTACTGGCAACCTCTTGTTGCTGTTCTATCTTCCCCAACATGGCTTGTTGCATTTGGACTGCAGTCATCTTTTCCATTATTTATCCTCGCGGTTGCATCACTTGCGCACTAACCGAATCTCTACACGACGATTCTTATCCCGGCCTTGCTGAGTCGTGTTGTCGTACTTTGGATAACGGTCACCGTGACCACGTATCTCAATCATTTGCTTTGACACGCCATTGCCCATAAACCACTGCGCAACGTCGGATCCTCGCTGCTTTGAAAGTTGCAAATTAGCGACGGAATCACCGGAATTATCGGTGTAACCATCAATCAGAATTTTAATGATTCTCGAGTCTCGTTTGACCAAGGTGCTGATGTCGTTGATGGTGCGCTTCTGCCCTTCGGTAAGGGTCACCGCGCCCTGTTGAAAGCGCAGTTCGACTCGACGCGCATGTTGGAAATTAACAGGCGGTAAGCCATAACGACATTCATTAAATTGCTCTAAAGCAGGCTTAAAATTGGTGGTTGGGAAATAGACATCAAAGTCCATAGCATTAACGTTAAACCAAGCGCCACTCGCCATATCATCCAGCATCAAGGTGGCGCCATCGTCAGTCACCAGCGCCGCCCCTTGCTTGTTGACTCTTTCAATGGTGGTTGTGGTGTAAGACTGAGACGTTCCCCATACCGGCTCAGTGGTATTGAATGATGTTGAGGTCGGAAGCGATCGCACACCTCGCTTTTCCACTCTGACTTTCATCGGGCTTGCTGCCAACAAAATGAATTGCACGGAAAAGCCAGTATGAGGATCGAAAGAGTTCAGTTCACACATATCAACAGACTCTGTAAACCGCCACTCGACGCTATCGAAGGGGACAATGTAGCGCTGTGCCAAAGCCTGAGACGACATCACTCCCCAGCTTATTAGACATGCGCTTAGCACCTTGCCAAGTCGGCATCGAAAGGCAGAAGAAATGTTCGAACTAACACTTGCCCAAAAGTACTTATTCATAACAGATCAAACAGTGAAATTCCGGCAACACGCACAAAGGTCTTTTGTGTAGCTTCGAGCGCGATCATGCCTTGGTTAAGTTCAACGGATGCCTCGGCATAATCCAACTCCTCTAGCTCAGAGCGAACCGTTTCAGCAAAGAACACCATATCTATACTGGTCTCTTTCAACCTTTCTAATGCGTTGTATTGACTCCCGATGTCGGTTAATGAAACCAACAAGTTTTGATGAAGCGCTTGGTTGGTATTGAGCGCGTTATCCAAAGCCGTTGTGAATCCCCCGGTTGCTAACTCCAACTCTGCTATCGCATTGTCTAAATCAGTAAAAATTGCACTGCTACCTATGGTGTCGGTGATGGTTAGGTTACTCGGCACGTACTGATTATCACCCACCTTAGTTTCGCGATAATCTGAATTGGGATTTAAGGTATAAGGCGGTGCAGTATCGATCGCAGGGGTGCTGATATCGGTACCTGAAAAGAGATAACTGCCCTCATTGGCTTGGTTCAGTGTGTTCAACATTTCCGTTTTAAGTGACTTGAGTTCGAGCACGATTCCCGCCCGACTTTCCGAATCAAGAGTGCCGTTTTTCCCTTGTAGAAGCAGTTCATTCACTTGTTGGGAGAGCGACTCAAGCGTGTTGACGTTAGTCTCGTAGCGCGTCAGTTGTGACTGCACATTTTCGATATTTCGCTGGTACTGCTGATTATCAGAGACCGTCTTTTTTAATCCCTCAAGGCGCACAGCGGCTATCGGGTCGTCGGATAAATGATTGATCCTCAGCCCAGTCGACATTTGCTCAAACACTTTGTTCAATCGGATATTGTTGTCCATTAATGAACGCTGCATCACCGCGTTAAATTGGGAGTCCGTTACACGCATCACTTTTCTCCTAGAATGCTCTTAGCAAGGTCTGGAACATCTGATTGGCCGTGCTAATGATTTTCATATTGGCCTCATAAGCGTTGAGATAGAGCAGCATGTTGGCCGCCTCTTCATCGGAATTAACCGCGCTGACACTGTCTCTTACCACTTGCGCGTCTTCCATGCTCACTTGAGCTGCCGTTGCTTCGCTCTGTGCCTGGCGAGTGAAAATACCGATATCACCGAGTAGCCCTGAGTAAGCGCTGTAGGGTGTTTCTCCCACCACAGAACCATTGGTTAATGGTGTTTGTGACAGCATCGATAGGTCTTTCAACACATCGCCATTTCCGGCAAGCGTTGCACTCGATGAAAAGGCTAAGTCTTGTGCCGTGAGGCTAGGATCAATCGCCAAAGATAGGGCTTCACTGCCTGGGGTGTAAGTAAACAAGTTCTGACCCGCCACACTATTGAGGTCAAACCCAGAATTTAATGCCGAGTTCACACCGTCGGCCAAGCCTTTGGCAAGATCTGCTAGCAGTGTTTTGATGGGTTCATATTGATTCGTTTTTAGTGCTTCGAGCGCTCCTAACTCTCCACCTAATGAAGCATCAACAGGCGTTGTCATTGACTGAAAGGTGATATTCAAATCCGTGCTGTAAGGGTCGCCACTGGATAGGTCTCGCGCAAGCGATGCGGCATAGCCACCAATCACTAGAGGTTGGCCGTTTGGTGTAGAAAGTTCGACGCCGCCATTGGTGTAGATCACCTGAACATCGAGAGACTTAGAGAGTTCATTGAGGTGTTTATCCATCGCATCTTGTAAACCACCAACGTTCTTGCCTAGCAGCGCATCTTCTTGGAGCTTTTGGTTTAGAGAAGCGATGCTTTCTAATTGACTATTCACATGGGTAACCAAAGCACCATAGCGCTCACTTTGCGCGGCTTCTTGCTGGCTCAACTGGGCAGATACAGAGTTAAACTGTTGCGCCAAAGCGTCAGCATTGGTCAGTACTTGCTGGCGAAAAGCAACACTTTCGGGGGTCACACTGGCCTCATCAATGGCAGCAAAAAATCCGTTCATCCCCTGTGTCAGGCTCAGCCCATCCGCCCCCAATAAGTTTTCCAAATTGGAGAGACCATTGAAGTAGCTCTGGCTAAATTGGGCAGATTCCGTCGCTTCTCTTAATCGATTGATAGACGATTGATCGGCAATGCGCAGGATATCGCTCACCTCAACACCAGACCCTAAATTAATACCATTTACGGCATTGCCCGATAAACTGGCTTCCATGGTCACTATTTGACGGCTATACCCCGGAGTATTCACATTAGCGGTATTTTGCGCCGTCGTATTGAGCGCTACCCGGTTGGCGAGCGCGCCACTTAACCCGATGTTGGTCATACCCATTACTGATTCTCCTTATCAAAAGGTCGGCCCATAACTTGTGATGACAACTGTTTAAAAATCATCTCGGCTAATCCGAACGACGATTGACGGCTGATTCGCTGTGCAAGTTGAGCATCTAGCATGCCCTGAAACATATCGTCTGATTTCATCGACAACGGATTATCTTTGTCACTAAGCGCTTGGCTGGCAGAGCGCATTCGAGTCAGCATTTGTTGTAAAAACAACGCCTCAAACTGCTGTGAAGCCGCCAATAATCCTGAAGCAGAATTGTCATGCTTTAATTTAGCAAGCGCGTTGTTGTCCAAGTAAAAGTTGGTCATTGCTTGGCTCGAACCAGAGCTGGCTTTCGCCATGTGTCCTGTTTCAGGCGCTCTGTCCATCATTAATCTTTCAAATGGCTGTGAATATTCAGCCTGTTTGACCGACGCCGCCATTTTGGGGCTATCCAGTATTGGCGCCGCATAATGACTTGATATTGGTTCAAGCGCCGCGTGAGTCACAGCCGTTAGATTCGTCATTAAATCACCACCAAGTCCCCGTTAATGGCACCCACCTCATCGAGTGCCTGCAAGATCTGCATCAGCGCTTCCGGCGTCGCTCCAATGTTGTTAATCGCATCAACGATCTCTTGCAGATTGGTCCCTCTCGGCCAAATCATAGTGGTCCCATCTTCTTCATCCACACTCACTTGTGAGTTCTGAATAATTGCGGTTTCCCCAGCAGTATTGAAAGCACCACCGGGCTGAGAAACGGATTGAGATTCCAGTATTGTCACGGTGATCCCGCCTTGGCTGACCGCCGCTTCAGACACCGTCACATTCTGGCTGATCACCACTGTTCCGGTGCGAGAGTTGAACACCACCTTAGGCAATCGGCGGCCCTCTTCAACCTCAAGTTCTTGAATCATGGCAACGAACATCACTCGGTCTTCGCTATCAAGCGGGGCAGAGACTTGGATCTGACCTTTATTGAGCGCTTTCGCTACCTGACCGCCAAACATCTTATTAATGGCTTTGGAAACATTAAGCGCGGTTTCGTAATTCGGTTGTTTGAGCTGCAAGCGTATCGTTGGCTCTAAATCAGCACCGGTCGATACCTCACGTTCTAAGGTCGCACCATTGGGAATACGCCCGACGGTCGGAGTGTTTCTTGTAATGCTGGTTCCGTTTTCACCAGTGGCATTGAAGCCACCAACCACAAGACTGCCTTGTGCTATGGCGTACACTTCGCCATCAATACCTCGTAGTGGAGTGAGCAATAAGGTGCCTCCGCGCAAGCTTTTTGCATCCCCCAATGAAGACACCGTCACAGTCAGGGTTTGACCTGCACCTTGGTGAGGTTCCACCATGGCTGTGACACTAACGGCAGCGACATTTTTCAGCTTAGGGTTAGTGGAATCATCCAGTTGCACCCCAAATTGTTTGATCATGTTAACTACCGATTGTTGCGTGAACTTCACTTGCGATTTATCGCCAGACCCGTCCAAACCCACAACTAACCCATAGCCAATAAGTTGGTTTTGTCTATCGCCATACACCTCGGCAACTTCAGCAATCGGACGTGCCGCATCTGCCGAAGAAGTAAACCCAAACAAACACCAAGGCAACGCCAATGAGGTTAAGTAGAATCGAATCAGCGCACTCATTAGAATGGCATCCATGGCGAATTGAAGAACTGGGTCAACCAACCTGCAGTGTTGGTATCGGCAAACGAGCCGCGGCCAGCATAGGTGATCCTTGCATCGGCGATTCTCTGGGAAGAGAGTGTGTTGTCTGCCTGAATATCATCGACCCGGACATTGCCCGTCAGACGAATGTATTCATCTCCTTGATTAAGCTTGAGCCACTTCTCTCCTCTTACCCTAAGCACGCCATTCGGCAAGACGTTGTAAACGGTAACAGTGATAGAACCCGATAAGCTGTTACCTTGTTTCGAGGCAGCTGCGCCATCAAAATCTCGCGTAGCATCAACAGAAGCGCTCACGTCTTCAAAGGTCTTGTTGCCCAATGTAGGCGCGGTGATGTTAGCGCTGGAATCTTTGCCATATTGGGTTGAAGCACTCTTATCTGACTCTGTTTTTTCATCCAACAACACCGTTAAAATATCGCCCACACGGTACGCTCTTCGATCTTGGAACAAGGTCATCGAAGTCGTTCCCGTATAGAGGCTACCTTTGCTGACTCTGGTCACTTGATAGTCCAGCTCGGGCGGTGCATACGCTTCATCATTTGGCGATGGTGGAATAAAATCGTCTTGGCGACCAGCACAACCCGCCACCATCACCACCAGCAAGGTAACTACGGCGAGATAATAAATCGCACCGATTGCATGCGGCTTACCCAACCTTGGCTTAATTGGCTTTTCCATGTCAGATCTCCCTAGCAACCATCGTTATTCGCTCGTTAAAGCAAGAGCTATGATTGCTGCGCGATGTACTGCAGCATCTCATCGGCTGCGCTGACCATCTTGGCGCTCATCTCATAAGCGCGTTGGGTGGCGATCATATCAACCATTTCTTCCACCACCTGTACATTCGATCCTTCAAGTGCCCCTTGTTTTAACTGACCTGAACCTTCTGTTCCTGCGACGAGCTCGACCGCTTCACCCGAGCCTTCCGTTTCAATAAATAAGTTTCCCCCTTGAGCAGAAAGCCCTGCAGGGTTCATGAATTTCACTATGGTGATTTGCCCTAGATCTTCAGGATTCACTTGGCCCGGAATCGTGGCGCTGACCACACCATCAGCAGTAATACTGACCAGAGTTGCTTCTGGAGGAATGACGACTTCAGGGATCAGAGGATAACCTTGGGTATTAACTAGCTGGCCATCAGAGTTGGTTTGAAACTGACCATTTCGGGTATAGAGCAGCTCGCCATCTGAGTTCTCAATTTGAAAGAAACCATCACCTAGAATAGCCAGATCAAATTGTTGGTTGGTATTCTGGATATTCCCTTGAGTAAACACTTTCTCGGTGCCGACCACTCGAACACCATTACCGAGCTGAATCCCCGTTGGATGTTCATTAAGCTCTGTGGTTTCGGTACCTGCTTGCTTATCAACACTGTAAAAAAGATCTTCGAACACCACTCGGTCTCGCTTAAAACCCACCGTATTGATATTGGCAAGGTTGTTCGAAATCGCCGTCATTTTTGCATCCTGTGCGGCCATCCCTGTTTTGGATATCCATAAGGCACTGTGCATAATTCCCTTCCTTAAGCTTTGAGAAGCTTATTGCCTATCTGAGCGATTTCATCCGCTGATGCCATCACTTCAATTTGCATTTCGTATTGTCGAGTCAGCGACATAATGCTGACGAGCTCTTCTAAACTGGAGACGTTACTCGCCTCTAAATAACCAGAACGAACCTGAACGCTAAAGTCTTCAGCCAGAACCTGACCGCCTTTAGGAACAAAGTGACCACTCGCATGCATCGTCATCTGTTCGTTCTCGGGCTTAACCAATTTAAGCGCGCCAACCTCTAGCGACGCCTCACCACCAATCGGGGTAATCGACAACAATCCATTCGAACTCATCGACACAAACTCAAAGTCTGGCAACACCATGGGGCCATCAGTCGACATCACTCGACGCTCACCAAGATAGAGTTGACCATTACCATCCAATCGAAAATTGCCCGCCCGCGTATAGAGCTCGGCAGGTTCATCTTCTAACCCTTCGAGCGTAATAAAGCCGTCACCATTGATAGCTACATCCAGTGGTCGCTCGGTGCGTATATCTTCACCTTGGGCAAAGTTATTGATCGAAGAGTTGGTTCTGGAGGTAACGGAAGTAAGAAAGCCTGAACCTTCAAGGCGCATTGGTGTTGAGTGCTCCATCAAGGCTTTAAAACCAACGGTGTCCGCATGGGACAAATTATTCGCGCGTACGTGCTGAGCGAGCATGGTTCGCTCAGCACCTTTCGCTGCACTAAATAGAATCGGATTCATAGTGCTACACCACGTTGAACAAGGCTTGCGTCAGTTGATCCGATGTCGATATCGACTTGGTATTGGCTTGATAGTTACGCTGAGCCGTCATCAAGGCCACCAGTTCAGACGTCAGATCAACGTTGGAGCCTTCGAGCGCACCGGAAGTCAAATCCCCGAACACACCACTGCCCGCAGTACCCAGAACGGGCGTGCCAGAACTAAAGCTTTGTAACCAAGCGGTATCACTGGTTTTGATCATGTTTTGAGGGGAAGCAAAGTCGGCAAGCACCACCTGACCTTGTAGTTGAGACTGACCATTGGTATAGGTGGCAAAGATACGCCCGTCATTTTCCATTCGCACACTGGCATAATCACCGGAGGTGTAACCATTAGGGCTATTTTTGGAAACAACGAAGTCACTACCAAACTGGGTAACTGCGGATAGGTCGATGTTCACAGTGACGCTATTTGCCCCATTGGCTGGGTCGAAACTGACTGAGTAGTTACCACCCGATGAGATGGTGCCATCGGCATTAAAGGAAAAGTTCGCGGTATCCGTCGCGGTTGGTGAAGCAGCAGGTACCAAGGCGTCAGACCCATCAATCGCTTTACCATCAACCAAGATGTGAACATCCCAGTCATTAGACGCGCCTTTAACAAAGTATTGGCTCACCGTATGAGGGTTACCCAAAGAGTCATAGACTGGCGTGGTATAAGAGTGGTTGTAGGTGGAGGAATCACTGTAGTCGAATGCGCTGGCAGGAACCTGCTCTCTGGCGTCAAGGTTGGCAACAAACTCGATACTGTCTGTTTCTCTAGCTTGCAGCGATGCCGTGCTGATCTGCACCGTGCCTACCGAGCCGAGCAATAAATTGTTATTACCATCAACCGAGTAACCTTGCAGAGCCGCACCACTATTTGCCGTGATCACGCCATCGGCGTTCATGTTGAAAATACCAGAACGGGTATAGAGGGTTTGCCCTTTACTGTCTTCAAGCACGAAGAAGCCATTGCCACTTAATGCCATGTCCAGTGAGCGCCCAGTTCCGGTTACCGTTCCGCTTTTCTCAAAGTTTTGCGAAACCCCAACCACTTCAACGCCGCCAGCTTCACTACCGCTATAAACGGAAGCAAACTCGGTTCTCGACTCTTTAAAACCTGTCGTAGAAACGTTAGCTATGTTATTTGAAATGGTGTTTAGCTCTGAGTTCGAGGCATTCAGCCCGCTCAGTGCAATACTAAAACTCATAATGTCTTCCTCTTCACGCTAAAGAGGCTATCTCCGTAGATTCGAACATCAGCGGAGAACGACAGCCGTCATCTTACTTGCTTAAAACAAAACTAAAAAATACAAACCAAAAACCGGCAAAGCCGAAAATGTAGCGAAAAATATCTAACTAGTTAAAAGCCTTACTCATTTGAGAAGGCAGCCACGTCATAAAACGCGACCATGCCAACCCCTTTGACCTGCAAATGGCTAGTGCCACCAATCAAAGGCGTTGTCACATGTTCCACCTGACCATGCTGATAAATCGATGGCTGGTAATCTTGTCCACTGTCCAATTTGATACGCATCTGATACTGACCGCTCAGCCCCATGGCTTGCGCGTCCAATGTGTAATCCACTCGCCCTGCGCTATTCGGACCAAGGTTCAACGACTTAACGTTGCCAAGCGAATCCACTAACTCGAGCATCACGGTATTCGATGGCGCCTGTAACTCAATGTACCCCGTATGCTGCTCAACACCCGATGCAGACAAACGATCACTTTTTACCGTCACCGTTTTATCGATCAATGCGGCGGTGCTAAGCACTTGTAAGTTATCGAGCATTGTCGAATTATTTTGCGTCAGTTGAACTAGGTTTTCCGTACTTTCAACCTGAGAGAACTGCGCCAACTGTGCGACATATTCCGTGCCATCAGTTGGGTTCAATGGATCCTGATTTTCAATCTGAGCCACCATTAAAGTAATGAACTCATTCTTTAATGCACTCGCACTGTTCGGATTATCTTGAGGGGTCATCGTTGACGCAGACTCAATATTATTGACCTGCGCAGCACCGGATATCGTTGTCATGGTGTCGTTCCTCTGGGGTCATTGGCGAACAGTTGGATTAACTGCGCCAAAGCCCCATCAATGATTGTTGCATCGACTTTACGTTGCCGAGCACTTCGACGCTGGCTTCAAAACTACGAGTAGCCGAGATCATGTCAGCCATTTCGTTAACCACATTGATGCCAGAGTAATAAACATACCCTTCGTCATTGGAGAGAGGATTGTTGGGCTCATAACGCCCTTCCATCATTGAGGAGACCTCAACAACATCGGCAATGCGAATCGGCACTACACCTTGCTGCTGAGTTTGCTGTGCATTGAAATGGTTATAGACCGCTGAGAAAATCGGTTTCAACGGTTTATAGACTTGTGATGGGTCACCAGATACGGAATCGGCATTCGCCAAATTACTGGATATAGTATTAAGCCTGACGGTCTGTGCACTCATCGCTGAGCCTGCCGTCTCGTAGATACCTAAGAATGCCATGATGTCCCTACCTAATTCACTTATTGTCCTTTGATGGCAGACTTTATCCCGTTGATCTTAGACTGCAAAAACGCAAGGCTCTGGTGATAATCCATCACATTTTTCGCGAACCTAGCTTGCTCGTTTTCTAGCTCAACAGTGTTGCCATCTCGTGTTCTTTGCACAGGAATCCGATATTGAGCCGCCGTACCTATGTACCAGTCTTTTGAGTGACCAATACCACTGAGTACCGCCTCAAATCTGAGATCCATCGCTTTGTAATTAGGCGTATCCACGTTAGCAATATTGGAGCTCAATACTGCCGCTCTGTCCAAACGAAACTGCACCATTTTGGGGTGTACCCCAAGTGCATCGTCTAAGTGAATCATTGCCCTAGCCTCGTCGTTGTTTGGCCTTAATCCTTATCAGAAGTAGGCCTTTATCTTTTTATATTTTCTCTCGCAACCGAAGTTGAAATGAGATTGCTTTAACCTATAGTTAGGATTAATTAGCGTGTCAAATTTGAGAATGACCGCAAAAACCAACCATTGGTACTTGACATGAAGAAATTATCATTGACTGAATTCGGAAATCCGAGCATAAAAATGCGTAAGTTTCTGTTAAGACATTCAAGCCATTTCTCAACAGAAATTATTGATATTTTTAAATTTAACTTTGCGGGCCGTCACGTCAAAGCCACGTTTTCAGAAGCGCGCCGACCACCAGCAAACAGCATCAAAACCGTTCTTCATATTGAGGAATTTGGACATGTTTTTTTCTTTATTTCACCCCAAGCTGCCGATATTCTGCTACACAAGCACCTCAACAACCCATTACCACTCAAAAAATCTAAGCGTAGCAACCCCGATATTGCGCTAACCCAAACCCACCTAAGGCTTTTTCAAAAGTTCACCATGGCGATCACCAACGCGCTGACTGCCGATGCCAATCATTACGCCATTGAGCACACCGACCATCAGCCCTCTGACATTGGCGTCACCATTACGTTTGAGTTTGACGACCAGCAACTCGATGTGACCTTCATGATCGACAACAAGTATGTGAAAAAGCTGCGCGACATGATGGAAAGTAACGAAACATTTGATCGGGAAGAGATACTCGACAACCTGCGTTATCACCCCGTCGAATTAGGGTGCGTCATGCTTCACAAGCAGTGCACACTGCATGAGCTTTCTCAGCTGAAACCCGGAGATTTTATGCCCATGACCCTATGCAAAAACCTAACAGTCAAGGTCAACGGGCACCCAACTTTTTTTGGCAAACTTCAATCCATAAACTCTGAACTGGGAGTCGAAATCGATGGCTAACGACAAAGAGACACGCAACATTGACAGCTCAATGAGCGACCTAAACCTGCATGATGAATTGCCAGATCTTGATGATTTAGATCTGGATGATCTTGCCGACGACATCGACCTTGGAGCCGACAAAGAGCACGTCAGTAACATCTCTCTGCTCAAGAGTATTCCTGTCGATATCACCGTTGAGGTTGCACGCAAGACATTGATATTAGACGAGCTACTGAACTTAAAGGCAGGCAGTGTTGTGATGCTGGAAAAACATGAAGGAGACCCTGTTGATATCAAAATCAATGGCACCGCATTCGGCACAGGGGAAATCGTATCCAAGAATGGTCAGTATGGCGTGAGATTACTGAGCATCATCAAGAAGCCAAGTAAGTAAAGCCTTTGAGTAACGCAAAAAATACGATGTCTAAACCAATATTCTTCACGCTCGCTTTGACCTTATTTGCGGGCGCATCGCACGCAGAAGGGCTGACGATTCTCAGTGAAACCACCACATCTGACGGCACAGAATACAGCGTTAAATTGCAGATTCTGATCCTGATGACATTACTGAGCTTCGTTCCAGCTTTCGTGATTATGTGTACTAGCTTCACACGAATTGTCATTGTTTTGGCCATTTTAAGGCAAGCGCTTGGCCTACAACAAACACCGCCAAATCAGGTGCTTGTGGGGATTGCCCTGATTTTCACTTTGCTGATCATGAGGCCAGTTTGGACCAAGATTTACGACACCGCTTACATTCCATACTCAAACGACGAAGTGACCTTGATGGAGGCGTTAGACACAGCCGAAAAACCACTGCGTCGCTACATGCTCGACCAAACACAACGCAAGGCACTTGAACAAGTCTCCAAGATAGCCGGAGAAACCTCCATAGAGTCTGATCAGGATATCCCCTTCTTAGTTTTACTGCCGGCCTATCTACTGAGTGAGCTCAAGGCTGCCTTCCAAATCGGCTTTATGTTGTTTTTGCCCTTTCTGGTCATCGACTTAGTGGTGGCATCCGTCTTAATGTCTATGGGGATGATGATGTTGTCACCCTTGATTGTTTCTCTTCCTTTTAAACTGTTGGTATTTGTCATCGTTGATGGCTGGGGCTTACTCATGGGGAGTTTAGCCAACAGTTTTTGGATCAGTGGATGAGCCCGGAAGAAGCCGTCACACTGGTCAGCCAAGCAATCTGGCTGATCATTCTTATGGTGTCGGTTCTTATTGTGCCTAGCCTAGTCGTCGGTTTGGTAGTAGCGATTTTCCAAGCCGTCACTCAAGTCAATGAACAAACCCTTAGCTTCCTCCCTAGACTGCTCGTCACTCTGCTATGCATCATTCTTGCAGGCCACTGGCTATTACAAGAGATCAACGACCTATTCTTGTTTATCTTCAATACGATACCAAGCAAGGTTGGCTAGCCATGATGCAAATAACCTTTACCGATATTACCCAATGGCTAGGGGTACTTTGGTGGCCTTTTGTTCGGTTTACTGGGCTTTTTCTGATCGCACCATTTTTTGGTGATAAAGCGATACCGGTAAGAGTTAAGCTGCTGTTTGCTTTTATTTTTTCTCTGCTTCTCGCCCCAATGGTGAAAGAGGTTCCTCCATTTAACCCATTCAGTATCGACACCCTACTGTTCTCTTTTTACCAGCTCATCTTTGGTTTTTTAATTGGTTTTGCGGTGATGATATTTTTCACCATTTTTTCGATTGCGGGTCAGGCCATTTCCATGCAAATGGGTTTAGCCATGGCTGTAATGAACGACCCTGCCAACGGAGTCAGTATTGCCATCATTGGCAGAATCATGTTCATCACTTCCATGCTGCTTTTCCTCTCTTTGGACGGGCACCTTGTGGTGCTGCTTGTGTTCAAAGAGAGCTTTGAGTATTGGCCTCTCAATTCACCTTTCCCTTTCAACAGCATTGAATACGTACTGAAAATGGTGTCTTGGATGTTTGCGACCGGCTTGTTGGTAGCGGTGCCAGCTATCGTCGTCATGCTATTAAGTAATATTACGTTTGGGCTAATGAACAAAGCGGCACCGTCTCTTAATGTCTTTGCACTTGGTTTCCCAATGACCATGCTACTTGGCTTATTCGCATTAATGGCGTCCCTAACCGGTATCGGCGATCACTATTTTGATCTGGTATTAGAGTTGAACCAGCATCTGCACTACATGCTAAGGCTGCCTAATGTCTGATCATAAAGATTCCGGAGACAAGAGCGAACAACCCAGTCAACATAAGCTCGCTAAAGCTCGGCGAGAGGGGCAAGTACCGCGCGCTAAAGAGTTCGTTTCTTCCATAACCCTCATCAGCGTCGTCGCTTACTACGTGTTGAATGTAGACATGATTAAACAGACCTTCATTGAACTGTTTCTTGTAAGCTTTCAGTTTGATAGCCAAACAGTCAGCCAGCCAATGGCTATCGTCGAGTTAGTAGGCACCGCGCTTTTTTCGATGATCACGCTATTTTTCCCGCTATTGATTTATCAAATGATTGCCGCAATCGTCGGCTCGACGCTACTTGGAGGGTGGATATTCAGCCCATCTTTGCTGATTCCCAAATGGGAAAAGATAAGTCCACTCAAGGGATTGAAGCGTATCTTTTCCTCCCAGTCGATCGTCGAACTGTTCAAGAACGTTATTAAGGTCTCTCTGTTTTTTACTCTGCTGTATTGGGTCATATCGAGCTACATCTCAGTGATCACCAACCTCGTCAGCGCCCACTTTGATACCGTGGTGCTGTCGGTCGCGACCATCACCATTGAGTACTTGGGCTACCTTCTGTTAATCGTCTTACTGTTTGGCCTGTTTGATTTCCCCTATCAACGACATGAATTTACAAAGCAGATGAAAATGACCAAGCAAGAGGTCAAAGATGAGCACAAAGAACAAGAAGGGCGACCTGAAGTGAAAGCTCGAATCCGTCAGATACAGACTCAAAATGCCAAGAGAAGTGCCAATGAGCGAGTGCCAAAAGCGAGCGTTGTATTAACCAATCCAACCCGTTACGCCATTGCCTTAATCTATGATTTGAGCCAAGCTGAAGCCCCGTTTGTTGTCGCGAAAGGCCAAGATGATGTGGCGTTATACATTCGAGAACTTGCAGCTAAACACGAGGTTGAAGTCGTCGAGAGCCCTGCCCTCACTAGGGCGATCTACAACACCACTCAGATCGACCAGATGGTTCCAAACCAACTCTTTGTCGCGATAGCGCACATCTTAACTTATGTGAATCAACTAAAAGCATGGCGCAAAGGCGAAAGAAACAAACCCACCAGCTTGCCCCAATTCAACATCCCTAAGTCTTGGTCCGATCCAACCGATTAGATCGCTACGTCACCAAATGAAACACCCAAAGTTGTCGTTTTTGTTCAATACCCAAATCCAATAGCCACTTACACTTCCGGTCATTGAAACAACAGAGATTAACGCGATGTTAGACATCAAAAAGATCACTACACTTAGCGACTTAAGTGAATTAAAAACGACTTACTTTTCAGAATCGACAGCGCCACTCGATGGCATGTGGCATTTTGGCTTTGTACCAATGTCGGACCATTTCGGCTTTTACGAGAGCGGCAAACTTGTCGGTTACTGCGTACTAAACCGTGAAGGTTACTTGCTGCAGTTTTACCTTGTGCCAGAAGCTAGCGTAAACATTGCAGACCTATTTACCTTGATCATAGAGAGCAACAGCTCAGTGATTGGTCAAGTGCAAGGCGCATTCGTAAGCACGGCTGAGCCTCAATACTTATCACTGTGCTTGGACAACAGCGCATCATTTAAAGTCAATGCCATGATGTACCGCCAAAACCAAAAAAGCGACGCTAGCCGACATTCAGGTTGTATTGAAGGCATTAAAATGGCGCTCGCGACGGAAGAGCAACTCGATAAGCTTGTGGAATTTGCTTCATCAGCGATTGGAGCACCGAAAGAGTGGCTAACTGGTTACTACAGCAATTTAATTGCTCGCCAAGAGCTGTGGGGGTACTGGGAAAATGAACGCGTTCTTGCAACGGGAGAGTGCCGTAAGTTCGATGAACACCAAACGCAGTATGCCGACTTAGGCATGATTGTCGCTGAGCAAGAACGAGGCAGAGGCTTAGCAACACGCGTACTGAACTTTCTAACACAACACGTCACCAGCCAAGGTTTAGAAGTTATTTGCTCGACCGAGAGCAGTAATATCGGTGCGCAAAAAGCAATTGAGCGAGCTGGTTTGTCATCAAAGCATCGCATCTTGCAGTTTGACTTTAACTAATAAAATACTCAGCCTAGCCCTTGCTCTGCTGAGTATGCTCAGGCGCAGGTCCAATACTAGGCATAATCCGTAAGGATAAAACTGTCGCCGACAAGGATATCCACATATAGTTGTGGTGATACTCATCAGAAATAGAAGCTAGAATGATCAATTGGTTACAGTCTCCTCAATCCTCCGTTGTTGCTCAATACATTGATTGTTATTGGCTTATCGAGAAAACGCCCGATGCTCAAACTCATCAGTTTCCGATACTCAACCCTGACCCTTCAGCACATTTGATTCTGTCGCCAAGCGATCAACCATATCACTACACAATAGAGCAACAAGTCCAACAAGGAATTGGTAGTCACCTATTACTGCCCCATCACAAAGCCATAAAACTGGATCACTCAAAGCCGTTTATCCACTTTGGCATCAAGTTCCATGTAGGGGCTCTGTACTCGCTCACTATCCCTGATTGCCCGCACCCAAGTTTAGATCGCGTCAACAACATCGACCTTGCTGTTCTACTCAACAATTATGATGCCGATGTAACGTCACTGATTAAACTTGCTCAAAGCGACTTTAAAACTTGTTGCCAACAGTTGGATGATTTACTGCTGCCTTGGCTATCGACCGCTAAAACCGATAGACATAGCGAGCTCACTCGAAAAGTGCTGGGTGTGCTTGGTTCAACGCAGATTGCTGAACTTGGTGACAAGCTGTTTTGCTCACAAAGAACACTAGAGCGAAGCTTTAACAAGGTGACAGGCCTAACGTTAAAACAGTGCCAATCAATGAACCGGCTCGAAGCGATGCTCGAATACCTTTATAAGAAAGAGTTGAGTGACATAGACTGGCTAGACGTTGCCTTTCAATTTGGGTTTAGCGACCAACCACACCTGATTCGGTACCTAAAGAAGACCATTGGTCTCACACCACATACCTATGCGAAAGAAGGTGGGTTAACCATAGATGTTTATGGCGGTGTCAGGCCAGAGTAACGAACTGCCTGCGCGCTAGATCTCTGTCTATCGTGTCCCATTCGTAGCAAGTTTTATTGAGTTTAGAATTGCGACTCCATATACTGGAAACACCATCAGACGGAGGGCAATAATGAATAATAAAAACAAACACATAGTTTTAATTCATGGTCTGTATATGCCTGCGTTGATCATGCAATATCTGGATAGAAACTTCAAAAAACGCGGCTTTACAACGCACAAGTTTGCCTATAACTCGCTGCGTTTTCCTTCAGCAGCCAAACGCCTCAATCGCTTCGTGAATGCTCGTTTTAATGAGTACGATGAGGTCTATTTCTTCGGTCACTCACTCGGTGGCTTACTCATTCGTCACTACTTTAAGTTTTATCAGCCCAATTTTGCCGACACCTGCATTATTACGGCAGGTACGCCGCACAATGGGGCAACCATCGCCAAAACACTATCTAATCATGGGCTTGGATTTATATTTGGTTCGAGCAAAATGATCTTAAGCGATGGCTTGGGTGACTACGATATTGATGTGCCGATTGGCGTGATTACGGGTACCTACGACGCCGGAGTAGGACGCATTGTATTGGGAAGAAACCCGGGCGATGGCACAGTCACACTCGAAGACGCCAACCTAAGAGGAGCAACGGATACTTACGCCCTCAAACTCAACCACACGGCGCTTGTCTACTCCAAGGAAGTCGTGACACTGTCGGCTCAGTTCATCGAACACAGAGCTTTTAAGGACGCTTCATAGCTTATTTCCGTTAGCTTTTGCGCGTTGACTCCTGTATCGAGCTCTTGTTGTCTTATTTGTGATAGATAAAAACAAAAATACCACTCTGCGATAAGAGTGGTATTCAAAGATTCATTACTGAAGTGAGTGCTTGTTACAGACGATTTACTCGCGTTGGTAAGAACACCTCTCCCAACATGCATCGCACCGAACCACCACCAATGTCTTCAATCGTTTTCACGTTAAATGGTAGCAGCTTGCCATGTGTCGATAGCTGAGCTAACTGAGCTGGAGAAAACGCATCGTAAGCCGATTGAGACATCGCGATCACCTTGTCGCCATTCACGGTTTCAAGCTGCAGGATATTGCCACAGAAGCGATTCATCTGATCGATTGAGATAGAGATAACCTGTTTATCTTTCGCGAGTGACTTAACCACAAAACGGCGCTCAAATTCAGGGATCACTTCATCACAGATCACGCAGAAGTTATCACCAATCGCCATCATTACATTGGTATGGTAGATCGGTTGACCAGATGGCAATGCCGTTTGAAACGAAACCACGCGTGAATAACCAATGCGCTTTGCGTAATCTTCTAACACTTCGCGGTCACAACGTTGAGAAAGCGCGGCATAGATGGTCTTGTTAATATGGTCAATCACCATTACACCCGTGCTCTCCAGATAAGAGCCTTGCGCGATATAAGACTCTAGCGACTCAGTGTGGTTAACTATACGACCCGACGCCTCTAGTGCTTCAATAAGCGCATTTGGTTTCACTTCATTCTGACGGTTTTCACAGGCCATTGGGAACGTGAACAAGCTGCCATCGCTACAAGTGCTGAACCAGTTGTTAGGGAATACCGCATCTGGCGTTTCCACACCAAGCTCTGGGTAATCAAACTCTACAACTTGCACACCCTCTTTACGTAATGAAGCCACCATCGTCTTAAATTCGGCCATAGTTTCTAACTTAACCTCAGCTTCAGTGAGGTTAACTCTGTTTTGAAACTCATTATCTTGTGCCGTTTCTTCGTTAAATCGAAATTCTTTTGGCGGCACCATAACAACGCAATTGGCGTTTTGAACATTAGTAATGTGAAGTGATTTTTTGTGTAGGTTTAACATTTCAACCGTCCCTATCTTTTATTTACCTCAGGATTGTAAACAAGTTGTTACGACAAGATTCACTGAAAAGAATAATGATTTGAATATTTATCCCAAACATTTACTGCCAAACCCAGTTTAAACCGTAATTTTTACTGCAAGATAACAGCACATCAGAAAGAACCAACAGTTTGCATATCAATTAGAGGATTTGCTGAATAAATATCCGAGCGCTCTTTTCTGTGTTACCGCGAGTTTAGGTTACAATTTAATCCATTTAGCGTTAGGATTATCACCGTTGCATAACAATCAATTACGTTTGAAATAAGCTTAACTCTTCCCATCTGATCCAATCTAAAATAAGCGTCATACACAATACGTTTTGGACCTTTCGCGATCACTAAAACACGGTGTTAAACCAAGCTCTAGAGCCAAGCGTTTGAGCCAGAGTGAAAACCAAACTCCATCGAATGATTTAGTGCTTATAAGAACGCATGGGCGCTCATAAAATTTCAAACCAAGACTGTGAAAATTTAAATTGAGACTATAAAACAAAGCTGCACGACGATGCCGCTGCATATAGAGACACGAGTTTATAAAGGGAAATCTATGTACAAAAAGTTTGAAGGTTTTACTGAAGCCTTTCCAAAGGGAGAACCGATACAACCTCCTACTGGAATACTGGCATTCTGCCGCCACTACACACGAGGTTTTGAAAAGCCACTGATCTTGCTCGGTATCATGAGCATGACGATTGCGATCATCGAAGTGGCGCTATTTGGTTACATGGGACAACTGGTTGACTGGCTATCAACAAGTAACCCAGAAACCTTCTTAGCTGACAACAAGTCCACTCTTATGGGCCTTGGTGTGCTGCTGTTGGTCGTGATGCCAATCTTGATCAGTGTGTACTCACTGTTGCTTCATCAAACCTTACTCGGCAACTATCCGATGTCGATTCGCTGGTTGGCGCACCGCTACCTGTTAAAACAAAGCTTATCCTTCTACCAAGATGACTTTGCCGGACGTGTCGCCACCAAGGTAATGCAAACATCGCTCGCGGTTCGTGAAACCGTGACCAAGATGGTTGATGTGTTTGTCTACGTGACGGTTTACTTCACCGCGATGCTTTTCATGCTTGCCGAGTCAGATTGGCGCTTGATGGCTCCGATGCTGATTTGGCTATTCGTTTACATCGGTATTCAACTGCACTTCGTGCCAAAGCTAAAAGATGTTTCTTCCGAACAAGCGGATGCTCGTTCATTGATGACGGGTCGTATTGTTGATAGCTACACCAACATCGCCACCGTGAAACTGTTCTCACACAGCAAGAGAGAAACCGAATATGCCGAAGAAGGCATGGAAGGCTTCCTAGATACCGTGTATCGCCAGATGCGCCTTGTTACTGGCTTCAACATCTGTGTGGAATTCGCTAACTACCTACTGGTATTCAGCATCGCGGGTATCTCTATCTACCTATGGCTCGATAGCGCAATCACTGTGGGTGCCATTGCGATTGCGGTGAGTTTGGCTCTACGTATTAACGGCATGTCGAAATGGATCATGTGGGAAATCGGTGGCCTGTTTGAAAACCTAGGTACCGTGATTGATGGCATTAAGACCATGTCGAAGCCGATCGCTATCGAAGATAAGAAAGATGCACAGCCACTTAAGGTTCCACAAGGCGGCATCAACTTCGAAAACGTGAGCTTCAACTACGGTGAAAACAAAGGTGTTATCAATAAGCTAAACCTAAACATCAAACCCGGTGAAAAAGTAGGCTTGGTTGGGCGTTCTGGCGCAGGTAAATCGACATTGGTTAACTTGTTACTGCGTTTTCATGATGTCGAAAGCGGCCGTATCTTGATTGATGATCAAGAGATCTCAAGCGTTACTCAAGACTCACTGCGCAGCAATATTGGTATGGTGACACAAGACACTTCACTGCTTCACCGTTCGATCAAAGACAACATTCTTTACGGTCGTCCGGAAGCAACAGATGAAGAGGTATATGCCGCAACCAAGCAAGCGCACGCGCATGAGTTTATCGAAACCCTAACCGACCCGTTTGGCAACATTGGTTACGATGCTCAAGTGGGCGAGCGTGGTGTTAAGCTTTCTGGTGGTCAGCGCCAACGTGTGGCGATTTCACGTGTACTTCTGAAAAATGCACCACTGTTGGTTCTTGATGAAGCGACTTCAGCTCTAGATTCAGAGGTAGAGGCTGCAATCCAAGAGAGCTTAATTGAGCTAATGGAAGGTAAGACGGTTATCGCAATTGCACACCGCCTATCCACCATTGCAGCAATGGATCGCCTGATCGTTTTGGATGAAGGTAATATCGTTGAAGAAGGCACGCACCAAGATCTGATTAACCAAAATGGTATCTATGCGCAGTTGTGGAATCACCAGACTGGTGGCTTCATAGCCGATGATCTTGAGCAAGCTAGCAACGATTAATTTGTGTGCTACTTTAAAAGTGCGGCGTATTTCACACCAATTTACTAAATAGCGGCAAATTACACATGGCAGAATGTTATGTCGTAATTATATAATGACTTCAACAAACCAAGACGGCTTCGCTTGCGCGTTCTGGAATAAGGCTAGACTTCGGGGGGAGGCTAGCCTTTCTTATGTCCGTAGTTCAGCGATCTTTCCCACCTGTTCCTTCAACTTCATCGATCCTTTTGTTTTTTTCTTGGCGTTTTTTTCTTAAAATGCGCGCAATATTCTTTCTAGAGATCGACCATGAACAAAAGTGTCTTAACTAACGTCATCGCGTTAGCACTGCTTGCTGGCGGCTATGCGACAGCAAATCAATACCTACTTTACGCGGGCCTATTCGCCTTTTCTGGTGCCATCACCAACTGGCTCGCGATTCACATGTTGTTCGAGAAAGTACCCGGCCTATACGGTTCTGGCGTCATTCCAGCACGCTTTGAAGAGTTCAAAGCAGCCATCAAGCAACTGATGATGGAGCAGTTCTTTACTGAAAGTAACATCGACCGCTTCCTAAGCAGCGAAATGAGCGGTGGTCAATCACTGAACCTAGAGCCTGTGATTAAGAAAATCGATTTCAATCCTGCGTTCGATTCACTGGTTAACGTTATCGAGAACTCACAGTTTGGCGGCATGCTAGCAATGTTTGGTGGTACGGAAGCATTAGAACCAATGAAAGCGCCATTTGTTGAGAAGATGCAAGAATCGGTTATCGAAATCAGCAAGAGTGATTCAGTGAAGAATGCCATCAAGGAAGAACTGGAATCACCAGCGATGATGGACGAAATCAAAGAGAACATCGAAGCGATCATCGATCAGCGATTGAATGAACTGACACCGAAGCTGGTAAAAGAGATGGTTCAAACCATGATCAAGAAGCACCTTGGCTGGCTAGTCGTTTGGGGTGGTGTATTCGGTGGTGTGATTGGCTTAATCTCTGCGGCAATTACGCTGTAAGCCGGACAAGTTTATCGGATTACTTTTTATCTGACGCTCAACAAAAAATGGAAGCTCATTAGCTTCCATTTTTTATATCTATCAAAACTGGCTCAAGCCAGGAGGGCACTAATTTAAAGTCGCTAACAGCTCAGGGTTCACACCAAAGCCCTTTTTATGCTCTTCAATCACCACTTCACTGCGCGTCTGAATCACACCTGGCAAGGTACCTAACTTGGTGGCCATAAACGCTTGGTATGCCTTCATGTCTTTCACTCGAACCTTGATCATGGTGTCAAAGTCTCCCGACAACGAATAACACTCTTCCACCTCTGGCATCATTTCTACAGCTTGAGCAAACTTATCAAAAATCGAAAAGCTGGTCTGATCCAAGCGAATATGGATAAACACTTGAACATCGAGCCCCAACTTCTCGGAACACAGCTCTGCGTGGTAACCCGTGATGTAACCCTCTTTTTCTAATCGCTTCAATCTATCAGAGCAAGGGGAGGTCGTTAGGTTAACCTGCTTGGCCAACTCAACCACAGGCAAGCGCCCTTTCATATGCAGAATTCTTAGTATCTCTTTATCGATACGATCAAGCTGATGCTGAGACATAACATTCCTTAAACATTCTAAATTCGGCTCAGTATATTCCATACCTAGAGCAATCGAAGAAAACCCCGCTCACACATTTAAAAACTAAACATACAAGCCACATTTACACCAAATATAAATTCATACAAATAGATAACAATCGTTATAGATCAAACTCTGGCTATTAACAAATTATTATAGAAATGACCCGATAAACAAATAAGTTGAGCCAGAAACGAAAGAAAGGATATATGGCAAAGTGAATAATAGAATTATCAAAGAGAAAGGATGACTCTATTATGAAAACACAAGAACTCGCATATAAACCCTACGGTATCGGCTCATGGACACACGTAACAGTGTCAAAAGATGTGGCTCAAGCACTCGCTAATGAATACTCAAACTACGGATGGGAAGTAAAAATTGATGGCAATGCCATTAACAGCGAGATCGCGCTTAAAGCAGCTTAAATGACAAAAACCTCCCAAAAGGAGGTTTTTTTGATATCAGTTAGTAAGCACTTACCATCAGCTAAGCTAAGCCAACTTGAGGAACTGCATTTCCCGCTTCACAACGGCAGTTGCATGTGCGACAAAAGTGCTGCGTTTCCATATCGTAATATAAATTGCCACTAAATAGCTTTGACGTCCATTGCAACATACGGCCAGAGGTTGTCTCAGGCTCTGATTCACAACGTTTCATTATAGACTTATGTAGTGTTGTTTTTTTACATCCTTTGCAATAGAGATCAGGCATACCTTTGTCCTATAGGTCTTTAGTGGTTACTGACAATTGACACATGATGTCCAATTCGGTTCCACAATTCACCGAGCTAATAACAAAAGTGAGCGCCAAGTTCAAAAAATAGCCACTTTTCTATTTCATTTTTTGACATCACACGCCATTGAGTAAGTTGATCTTTCCCTTCTCACGCAAGATCCGATCGCTTCAATTTACATTGTAAAACCCCAATAACCGCTCGTTCACGTCTAATTTCATCCCGATCTTAAGTACGACAAACGTCGCACCTCAGTAACAAAATACTGATATCGTAGGCTGCTCAAATTGCTGAATCCAAACTACTCACCTATACACCTTTATACGAGACGATTAGAATACTCGGCGATCAATTAAACATGCCTGTTTAGTTCACGCTCTCGTAACCAATGAGGTAGAAATGCTCACCGTTACTCAAATTGCCAAGGCCAACAACATATCTCGTACCACCATTCTCTACTACGAGCGTGCCGGGCTGCTTTTACCTCACAGCCGCTCCGATAATGGATATCGTTGGTATGGAAAAAAAGAGCAAGCTCGGTTAGAGAGCATTATCTCTTACCGATCGTTTGGTTTGTCTATCCAGGAGATCAGCGCTCTGCTTGATCGCAAAGACGATGTGAAACAAGAGCAGACACTAGTGAATCAGTTCAACGCCTTGGAAAAGGAAATTCAGAACCTACGTCAACAGCAGAAAGCGATTGTGATGTTGCTTGAACAACCTGAGTTGCTAGAGCAGAAGATGCTGACAAAAGAGCGCTGGGTACGGGTGATGGAGAATGCTGGGTTTGACGAAAAGGATATGAAGAACTGGCACAAGCAGTTTGAAAAGATGGAGCCTACCGCTCACCAAGAGTTTTTGGAATCTTTGAATATCGATGAGCAAGAAGTCGCGAGCATCAGAGAGTGGTCAAAAAAATAGAGCCACCGAAGTGACTCTATTGTTCTTTGTTTATATCTTTTGCTAATTCGCTTGTATTTTTACAATGTAAATTAGTCTAGCTCTACTAGCTTCTTCTCGAACTCAGCGTGTTGCGCTTTCACTTCGTCTTCTGGCTCGCCAGTAATTAGGCTCACGATAACGATAGATAGAGTCGATAGGATGATTCCCGGTACGATTTCGTAAACGTCGAACCAACCGCCAGTGAACTGCTTCCAAAGTACGATAGTCACACCACCAACCACGATACCCGCTAGAGCGCCGTTACGGTTCATACGAGACCAGTAAAGGCTCATCACGATAGCTGGGCCAAATGCCGCACCAAAACCAGCCCAAGCGTAAGACACAAGGCCAAGTACAGAGCTGTCTGGCGTCATCGCTAGGAATAGCGCGATAAGAGAGATGATGATTACCGCAAAGCGACCCACACGAACGATCTCTTCAGATGTCGCATCTTTCTTAAGTACTTGCTTGTAAAGGTCTTCTGCCATTGCAGATGAAGATACAAGAAGTTGTGAATCCGCAGTACTCATGATTGCAGCAAGGATAGCCGCCAGTAGAATACCTGCGATTACTGGGTGGAACATAGCGTTAACAAGAAGCATGAAGATCTTCTCACCATCGTCTAGCTTAGGCGCGCCAGAGTTAGTCACGTAGATAAGACCAACCAGACCCACTAGCATTGCACCAACCATAGACAGTGCAGTCCATACCACTGCGATACGACGCGCTGTTGCTAGGTCTTTATTAGTACGTGTTGCTTTGAAACGAGCAAGGATGTGCGGCTGACCGAAGTAACCAAGACCCCACGCCGCTAGCGAGATGATCGCGATAGCAGATAGCGGTTCACCTTTCGCATCATTCCATAGCGTTAGAAGCTCTGGGTTGATGTTGTGAAGATCAGTCGATAGCTGACCAAGACCACCGTTCATCGCTGCAATTGGTACAATCAATAGCGCAGCAGACATCAATAGACCTTGAACCAAGTCAGTCCAAGATACCGCAAGGAAACCACCAAATAGCGTGTAAGAAACCACACATACTGTGCCGATGATTACCGCTGTTGTGTAATCTAGACCGAATACCGTTTCAAACAATTTACCACCCGCTACCAAGCCAGAACTTGTGTAGAAAAGGAAGAATAAAAGGATAAAGAAAGCAGAAATTGTTTGGATCAGCTTAGAATTATCATTGAAACGACGAGATAGGAACTCAGGTAGTGTCAGTGACTCTGTCGTAATGCTGTAAGTACGCAGGCGCTTAGCACTGATTAACCAGTTCGCCCAAGTACCAACTAGCAGGCCACCAGCAAGCCAGAATGCTTCAAAACCAGCAGCGTAAGCGTAACCCGGTAGACCAAGTAGTAGCCAACCACTCATGTCTGATGCACCAGCAGAAAGTGCAGCAGGCCATGGGCCTAGCGAACGACCACCAAGGAAGTAGTCTGTCGAGCTAGAAGTACGTTTGTAAGCAATAACACCGATTGCCAGCATCATAATTAGATACGCAATGAACGTCGTCGTTATTGCAAAACTGTTTTCTATCATTTGATAGTCCTCATTTGTAAAAAGCCTTCCATGCCTAATTCAATGCAAGACACTCACCGTAAAGGCAAGCGAGTGCATTGAGTTAGGTATTGAGGCTCCAAGGCACTATGAGTTAAATCCAAAGGTGGTGAAACCAACAATGGAGAAAACAAAAGTGCTTAGAGCCAATGTTACTGAAGGTTAGTGAGCTTCGCTTCCAAGTTCGAGCAAGGTCGCGTTACCGCCCACGGCTGTTATATTTATAGTTCGCGTACGCTCGGTAATGAAACGCAGCGATAGGTGTGGATCGTGAGCAACATGCATTGCTGTCAGATCCGTTTCAGCTACTAAACTGACGATGGCACCGTCACGCTTAGCAAGTTGTAAATTGATAGCTTGAGCCGTTTGTGAGTTACCTACGTAGCCTGCGCTACGTACATCGCAAGACAGCAGCTGTTGAACCGCGTCGTACGAAGCAACCTGCACCAAGTTCGTCGGTAAATTCGCTTGTTTCGCTGCATCAGCAATCAAGGTGTTGAATTGCACGTCATCACTGCACAATTGCACGCTGTTACCCGCTAATAGTGCTGCGGTAATCATCGCGGTTGCTGTTTGCAGTGCTGGCTCTTTGTCTTGGCAATCATCAACAATCACCAAAGCCACACCACGTCCTGCAGCATACAGCTCGTTTGTTTCACCAGTCGGGCCAGCCATTAAGTGCTGCTCAGAAAGCAACGCAGAGGCCTGCTCTAGGTGATAAGTTGCCACTGCCGCCAAAGACGTAGATTGGCTTTCGATCTCTGATTTGAATGCAAGTACCTGAGCACTCTTATGATCAAAATCGGTAAGATTCCATTGTTCCCACGCCAAGAAAGCATCAGAAAAACCTGTCACTTGATGAACCATGATACTGCTCCTTATGCCTTGTCTTGTGATTGAGAGAAATGAACATCAGTAAAGCGGTATAGGTAGTGAGGACCACCCGCTTTAGGGCCAGTACCAGACAAGCCTTGACCACCAAATGGTTGCACACCAACAACAGCGCCGACCTGGTCACGGTTGATGTAACAGTTACCCACACGAACGTGTTTTTCGATCCAACGGTAAGTTGTCTCGTTACGGCTGTGGATACCCATGGTTAAGCCAAAACCGGTTTGGTTAATTTGGTCTACCACTTGCGCCAGTTCACTCGCTTTGAAGCGAACGATATGCAGTACAGGACCAAACTGCTCTTCTTTCAAACAGCTAATGTCATCGATTTCAAATGCACTTGGTGGAACAAAGTCACCATGTTCACAATCCGCTCCTAGAGAAAGTTGAGCTACTTTCTTCTGGGTCTTAGTCATGTTTTCTAGGTGCGTCATCAACTTCTGCTTCGCGTTTTGGTCGATAACTGGGCCCACATCCGTTTTATGAAGATGTGGAATACCAACGCTTAGCTCATCCATCGCACCGTGAATTAGTCCAATCACGCGATCTGCAATGTCTTCTTGAATGTAAAGCACACGTAGCGCAGAACAACGTTGACCTGCCGAAGCAAAGGCAGAACGAATGACATCACGAACCACTTGTTCAGGCAGTGCAGTACTGTCGACAATCATCGCGTTCTGACCACCGGTTTCCGCGATAAACGGTACTGGTTTAGCGTTGCGGCTTGCTAGTGACACGTTAATGCGTTGTGCAGTTGGGGTTGACCCCGTGAAGGCAACGCCTGCAATCGCATCGTGGCTAGTTAGCGCACTGCCGATCTCTGCACCACGACCAGGTAGAAGTTGAATCGTGCCAGCAGGGAAGCCCGCTTCATTCATTAGTTCCACCGCGCGAGCCGCAATCAAGCTTGTTTGCTCTGCAGGTTTCGCCACAACCGTGTTACCCGCCACTAGTGCAGCGGTAATTTGGCCAAGGAAGATCGCCAATGGGAAGTTCCAAGGGCTGATACAAACGAACACACCACGACCTTGTCGCGAAGCGATTCGAGTTAGACCATCAAAGCCTTTTAGCTCAAAACCTTGTAGGTTGTTCGCTTGTTTTGCGTAGTAACGACAGAAGTCGACCGCTTCACGTACTTCATCAATGCTGTCGTGAATTGTCTTACCCGCTTCTTGATGACAAATTGCCACCAGCTCAGCCAGGTTTTCTTCCATCAGATCAGCCAGCTTCTCAAGCGCAGCGGCTTTGGTTTCAACCGATGTCGCATTCCAATCAGCAAATGCGGCGTCTGCACCAGTGATCGCTGCGGAAACATGATCAAGGTTTGCAAAAGCCACCTGACCCACGCTAATACGACGATCGTAAGGTGCTGTTACTTGTTCAACATTCTGATCAACCTTGATCATGCTTTCGGCAAGAGATTCGCCGTTGATCACAGGTCCAGCAGTCCATTTATTGTTCAAAAAGCCTTTTACTTGCTCTTCAAACTGATGCGCTTCGCTTTCGATATCAATGTTCACACCGTATGAGTTCTTACGCTCAGGGAATACCGCTGGCGGCAGAGGAATCTTAGTGTTGTTCAACGTATCGAATGCCAAAAGCATGTCGACTGGATGCTGTGTTAGCTCTGCCACAGGGCAACGAGCATCAACCAAACGGTGTACAAACGAGCTGTTTGCACCATTCTCTAACAGACGACGTACTAGGTATGGCAGTAGATCTTTATGGCTACCAACTGGCGCGTAGATACGTACCGACTGTTGGTAAGCTTCCATTGCATGGTTGTAAAGTGAATCACCCATACCGTGTAAGCGTTGGAATTCAAAGTCTTTATGGTCTGTCATCACTGCAATAGCAGAAACCGTATGAGCATTGTGGCTAGCAAACTGCGGGAAGATATTGCCACGAACACTTGGGCTCAATAGATAACGCGCACACGCTAGGTAGGCTACATCAGTCGCTTCTTTGCGAGTGTAAACAGGGTAGTTATCGAAACCAGCTTGTTGTGACCATTTGATCTCGCTATCCCAGTAAGCACCTTTCACTAGGCGCAGTGGGATTAAGTCGCCCTGCTCTTTTGCTAGGCGGTTTAGCCAAACTAGAACTGGTAACGCACGCTTTGAATACGCTTGAATAACCAGACCAAACTTACCCCAGCCTTTCACTAGCTCGCTGCGATACAGTTTTTCGAATAACTTAAGCGAAAGCTCTAGGCGATCCGCTTCTTCAGCATCAATTGTGATCGCAACATCAAGCTCAATCGCACGGCGCAGTAACTGCTCTAGCGTGTCGCATAGCTCAGTCAGTACGCGGTCTTCGTTCGCCACTTCGTAACGAGGATGAAGTGCAGAAAGCTTGATAGACACAGATGGCGCTGGGCTAGATTTTGAAGAGACATAAGTGTCTCGACCTACGGCTTCAATCGCCATTAGGTAATCTTTAAAGTACTTATTTGCGTCAGCTGTAGTCAGTGCCGCTTCACCTAGCATGTCGTAAGAGTAGGTAAAGCCTTTGTCGCGCATAGACTTACCGTTCTTTTGCGCTTCAGCAATGCTGCGGCCAAGAACAAATTGGTGACCCATCACTTTCATCGCTTGGTGCATCGCTTTACGAATTACCGGCTCAGAAAGCTTGTTCACTAAACGGTTAACCGCTTGTCCAGCACTCTGCTCATTCGATGAAAGTCCAACCACCTTGCCTGTTAGCATTAAGCCCCAAGTCGAAGCGTTAACAAAAACCGAATCAGAATTCTTTAGGTGAGACTTCCAATCCGCAACGCTTAGCTTGTCGCGAATCAGTGCATCAGCCGTTGCTGAATCAGGAATACGCATCAAGGCTTCCGCCAGACACATCAGCAAGATGCCCTCTTGAGTATCTAAGCTGTATTCAAGCAACAGTGCATCGATCATCTGGATAGAAGTCTTATCCGCACGGATAGCTTCGATCAAAGAAGTCGTTTTGTCTGTGATTTGCTGCTTTTCAGACTCAGAAGGGGTAGCTAGTGGCAGAAGTTGCTCTAGCCATTGGGTTTCATCCACCATATATAATGGTGAGATAAGCGACCATAGATCATCAAGCGACTGCTCGTTGAATTCTGGCTTTAACACATCAGTAGCTGTAAACATGCGTTTTCCTTAATCTCACACCCGGAATTAGCCCGGGATCTCTACAATGGCTGCAGTGTATTTAGAGTATATAAGGAATACTTGTCAAAAACTCCGAGTTTTTTGCTAAAAACTCGCTTTATTAACAAAACAAACACAATGTCACATATGAAACTTTAATATAATATGCCGTTTCGTTTCACTATTTAACAGAAATTTGCTTTTTGTATTGAGATGGTGACATGCCTTGAAGGCGTGAAAATGTGTGGGTAAAAGAGGATTGACCGGAGAATCCAGCAAGTTCTGCGACCTGACCAAGGCTTAAATTCCCTTGTTCAATAAGACGTCGAGCACGGTCGATTCGCTTACCTAGTACATACTGGTGAGGAGTAATGCCCATTTGCTCTTTAAACAACATATGGAATTGGCTTTCGCCTAAGAACACGCTACCTGCAAGTTGCGCGACTGAAATCTTACTTGCTAAATGTTGCTCGATGTAACGATCAAGCGCTTCAAGATCGAAGCGCGAATCCTTCACTGACGTTTCAAATGCCGAGATGTGCCTTTGCATTAAGGCGATCACCGTGTCATTGCAGGCTCGGCTTAACAACAGATCATCAGGACTCGCCTGCATCTCTTGTACCAGCATATGAATAAGCTTTTGAATTTGCGCATCTAATTGGAAATAGACGTTCGAAGACTCGAGCTGATTAATCTTCTCTAGCATCAGCGGGTCGTCGTCACTGGGCACGGGCATGTTAAGCACCAAAATGTCGGACTGACCGACCACACCACCGAAAGCATGATCAGAGCTCGCTGTCACCACACAACCTTGTCCTGGGCCAACAAGATTCCCCTTACCACTCACTTCAAATTCCGCCTGACCTTTTAAACCAATCACCACCTGAGAATAATGGTGATCGTGGCAATCCATATGCGATGGCAAAGTGATAATCTCAGCAGGACGAGGGCCAGTAAGGCCTAGCGGAGAAAGGTCTAGGTTAGGAAAGGGTAAAGGTTTAGACATGACAGAAAAATACTCGGGTCAACATAGTAAGAATAATACTCTTAAATGCGCATAAGATGAATTTGTAAATGCTCATGAGAGTTATTTGCTCGCGAGAATGAAAAGATCATTATCGCGATCATCTTGATCATGCCTCCGGAAAGATGATCAAGAGTGTACAAACTACGGCCTATGTAAAATCAATATTTTCGGTGCTTTTTTATAAATCTCAACCTCACGATTCACTCAACCAAGATGACTCATAAATGAGAAATTAATCATCAGAGCATCACTAAAACATTTGCTTATATAGCTCAAACAATTCGCATAAAACTTATAAAAAGTGTATCCAAAGTACCGAAACGCGGCATTTGAGTAGATTGAAATACAATAAAACGGTATAAAGACGGATACTGTGTTAATTGCTAATAACTAGTGACTCACAACTAGAAAGCAGACACATTATCAATGAGCCAATTTCAATCTATAAGTTGCAGGGACCTATGACTAACTTTCGAATTTCAGCGCTTTTACTTGCGCTATCCCCACTTTGGGTATCTGCATCGGTATCAGCTGAAGAACTGAATCAAGTCGATCCCGTTTCAGCCATCGATGCAAAAATAACAGAGAAAAACTCAGATATTGAGCGTATTTCAGCAACCAAAGTATCGGCGACTGAGAACCTAAAACAACTACAGAACACAAACAGTAAGTTGTTGCGCGAAGGTGAAGAACTTAAGGCAAAACGTAACAGAGCCAAGTCTGTACTAGACAAACAGTACAGTCGTCTACTTGAAGACCCAGAAACGGACCTGGTCTCTTTTCAAAAAAGCTACCAAGATGCATGGGCTGCAGTTAAAGAAAATCAATCGGCTCAGTTAGACAATCAACAAGCGATGAATGAGGGTGAGATTCACCTTTCTCAGATCAAACAGAAGCAAGCTCGAATGAACAATGAGCTGGCAAGCCTGAGAGAGTCAAAAGTTGAAGCTCGCGTAAAACGTATCGCAACAGAACTGCGTGAAAGTGCAGTTTTGGAAACCAGCTACACCACCACATGTGAATCCACAATGACCCTTGGTGAGTGTACAGCTCAAGGTAAATACCTAACGAACCAAAAAGCGGTGCAAACGTTCAAGAGCCAGTTACTTGAGCAGCTCACAGAAAGCACTCTGGCGAAGCAGAACTTGCAAGGGGTTCAGCTGAACATCCACGTTCAGGACAGCCAGCCAATCAAGAGCGGTTTCTCTGGCAACAACTCTTACTTCATGCAGATGCAAGCTCAACTGCAAGCAAAACCTGAAGCGGTTGCCGCATGTAACCTATTGAACGTTTCAACACGCTACTGTTTAACTGGCAGCGATGCGGCTGCAGTTAAAAAGAGCGACAAGAAATGGGCAAACGTAACCGTGCGTTCTGACCAATACAACGACTCTGTGACCATCAACGGTATTAAGTATGGCAGCACACCTCTTGAGGTAGCGCTACCAAGCGGTCGTCATCAAGTAACTATCTCTAAGCAAGGTTACGAGTCATACAACCGCACAGTTACCATCAACGGCAGCGACACTATCTGGGTTAAGCTTCTTCCTAGCAAAGAAAGCTAATTCCCTCAGTAGAAGATCGCCATACCGATTTCACAAAGCTGAATGAACACTCGCCATTTTGTTGATAGTTATAAACTGTTGATTTTTATAAACAGTAGCTGCAGACGAAATGGCGTTGTCGTTTAGAATAGTCGATTAACCTAAATTACGATTGAAGTAGCCCATCATGCGCCAAGGTTTACCCACTCTATTATTTGCACTTGCACCCTGCTTAATGACACCTGCTGTTTTTGCTGAAGCAACACCACCAGCAATCACGGCCGCCTCTGTTACTGATCTTGAAAGTTCGCTTTTCGAAAAGCACGCCGAGTTAACGGCTATCGAAAAGAAAGTCGTAGACAAACAAAACCAAGTCGATAACCAAGCGCAGCAAACGGCACGTCTCGCTAAACTATCTGTGGAAGCAGAACAAAAACTCGCAGCGGCCAAAGCAAGCCTAGAGCAGGATTACACGCGCATGATTGATGAGCCAGACTTCGATATCTCGACGGCTCAAAATCACTTCCAAGACGCATGGAAAACCGTGAAAGAAGGCAAACTTGCGATTTCTGACTCAGAACAGAAGCAGCAAGGTTTAGCTATGGAGCTTGAAGCTATCCAAGCCGAGAAAAGAGCGACAGAAACAGCCATCGCACAGCTAGAGCAAGACAAGCTGAGAGCAAGAGCTGAACGACTCAGAAACGAGATCACCCAAACACAAGAGCAAACGGTCAGCTTTACCAATCGCTGCAGCAGCGACATGACATTAGCCCAATGTTCTGATCAAACAGTGACCCTAGCGCTTCAAAAAGCAGTAAAACAGTTCCAACACAACCTCGTTGATAACACGACAGAATCGAAAACTGTCAAACAACACTTGGCATCGACATCACTGAATATCCACGTGCTACAACACAAGGTGACTTCCTCTGGTTTCTCAGAAGATAACCGATACAGAGCTGTGATTGCTGCGAATCTAGAAACTCGCCCGGATAAGAATACACCTTGCCGCCTACTTGGTATTCAATCGTCTAACTGTTTCACGCAAACCGATCAACAAGCCAACGACCAGCAAAAAGAGGTCGCTTGGGTCAACTTAGTGGTTCGCTCAAATCAGTACAACGACAAAGTGTTAATCAACGGCGTTAACTACGGCAGCACCCCTGTTGAAATCATGTTACCAACCGGCCCACACATGGTGACGATCGAGAAAGAAGGTTACCTTTCTTTCCACCAAGAGCTAAAAATAACTCGCGATCACAACCTAAGAGCGGTATTACAAGCCAAACAAAACACGTTAAACGTCGGTACCAAGTTTGCGGACCCGATGGAAGATAATACTCAGAGCCCTGAAATGATTGTGGTCGGCTCTGGTCGCTACCTGCTGGGTGAGAACAGTGCCAAGCAAGTAACGATAAAACAGCCATTTGCATTAGCCGCGACCCCGACACGTGTGCAAGATTTTAGAGCGTTCGTTAAGAGTACTGGCTATCAGACAGATGCTGAGCTAATGAACACCTGCGACACCTTCGCTAATGCCGAGATTACTTCAGTCTCCGACAATGACTGGCAAAAACCGGGCTTCAAACAAGCTGACAACTCTCCGGTGGTTTGTGTAAGCCAAAACGATGCTCAAGCCTACACTCGCTGGTTATCTGAGAGCACTGGCTTCACCTATCGCCTTCCCACACCACAAGAGTGGGAGGCCGCAGCAAGAGCAGGCCAAGACACCAACTTCTGGTGGGGTAACGAATTCCGCACAGGTAAAGCTAATACAGGCTGGGCTGGTACACCTTGGTCAAACGTCAGTACGTCTCCTGTTAAATCATTCATGCCAACACCAACGGGCTTCTACGACATGGTCGGCAATGTATGGGAGTGGACAACCGTTCAAAAGGGCCTAGCCAAAGGTGGCGCGTGGAGCTTCTCTCCTGAAGAGGCCAAAGCATTTAACGAGCTATACGTTGCGCCTTCAACAGCAGCCAACTACCTCGGCTTTAGAGTGTTACGAGAGCTGTAAGCTCTCGATAGCTCGCCCATTACTTTAAAATATTTACTCTAGGCTCTCATTTATCGCATTGAATCGTGTTTATAGGGGAATTCCCCCCTTATGCATAGGTACGCCTAGGAGTAAATTCGTCGATAGAGTAGTAAGTCACTCTGGGTATCTAACTGATGCCTCAGCTTAATTTACCTGACCCTCGTAAATTAAGCTGAAAATCTTCTACATGTCGACAAGGCATAACTTGTCTTTGGCCAGCCCCTCTTCAGGCTGGCTTTTTTTTGCCTATTGAACACGCAGTTCGCCGACCTATCATCCGTGAATCACGCAGTTATTCAGCACTTTGATTAACGAAAACTCACCCAGCCTTTTCTACACGTACTCCAACCTGTAATTGCCATTGCAGAGCAATAGTAAACTGATATCATTGCAACATCGAAACACACGAGAGAAAACCTTGCCAGAACCACTAAACCCCATACATCGTTCTTTATTCGAACAACTTCCAGGCTGCTGGGGCTGTAAAGATACTGACTCTGTTTTCGTATACGCAAACCTCGCTTACAACCAATTGATCGGTTTGAAGCCGGGCGAGAGTTGTACCGGCTTGACGGACTTCGATATGCCGAGCCAAACCATCGAATGCGCACAAGACTTTAGAGCGCAAGACAAGCATGTAATGGAAACGCGCTCGACGCTTAAAATCCTTGATATTCACCCCTACCCGGATGGACGCTGGCACGCCCATATCTTCACCAAAACGCCTTGGCTTGATGACAACGACAACGTGCAAGGCACTATCTTCTATGGGCAAGAACTCACAGACACAGCGATTTTAGAAGTGGGTCACTGGGTGTGTCAGGCAACTTGCGCCAAAGACAATCAAGCATCAATCGCAGGCTCAACTCCGCGAGTGTCTAAACTGCAAAAGAAACTGACCTCACGTGAATCAGAGGTACTGTTCTTACTGCTTTTCGGTAAGAAGCCTCAATACATTGCATTGACATTGAACATCTCAATCAAGACGGTCGAGGGGCATGTCGCTAGACTAAAGCAAAAGTTCGATGCACGTAGTAAGAGTCAGTTAATCGAGTATGCATTGGATTCAGGATTAGGCTCTGTGATTCCTGAAACCTTACTCAAGAAACAGATCTCAGTGGTTCTACACAGCGACTGATTAACGACTCACAGCGCCCATAGAGATAAAAAGACAGACAAAAAAATACCGTTGATGTGGATGAACACAAGATCAACGGTATCTTCCTAATTTTACTGTCTTTACTGCTGAGTCCAACAGACTCAAACTATGGCGCTAGGCGATCAATGTCCCAGCTGTTGTCTTGGCGTGAGAACAAGAAGCGATCATGCAGACGGTGCTCACCACCTTGCCAAAATTCAATGCTATCGACGCGCACTCGGAAACCACCCCAGAAAGAAGGAACCGGAATCTCGCCTTTCGCAAACTTCTGTTTAAGCTCTAGATACTTGCCTTCTAAGATGCCACGTGCAGAGATACGGCTACTCTGCTTACTTGCGATAGCTGCCAATTGGCTCTCTTTTGGACGAGACGAGAAGTACTTCATGTTTTCCATCGCCGTCAGCTTTTCAGCGGTACCAGTAATATGAACTTGTCGCTCTAACGGATGCCAAGGGAAGTGCAAACTGATCTTGCTGTTATGCTCAAGTTGCTGCGCTTTGCGGCTACCTAGGTTGGTGTAAAAAACGAAACCATCTTTATCAACATTCTTCAGCAAAACAATACGTTGGAATGGCTGTCCATTTTCATCAACCGTCGCCACTGTCATTGCCGTCGGATCCATCAACTTAGCTTCAATCGCTTGCTCTAACCAAAGGTTAAATTGGTCAATTGGGTCTGCGGCTAAGTCTTTACGTCTCAATCCACCCTGAGCGTATTCACGACGAATGTCTGTCAGTTCCATTTGGTTGCTCCTTTTAATTTTTTTGTGATTCTGCTCTGTAATCCTTTGAAACACAAGTCTAAGCCTTGGTTTTGTCTCATTGAAGGTGCTCTGTGTTAACGAGATCTCGGTACGCTAACCGTCATATTGATAGTCTATATGTAAACTGATTGTAACTTGAGTTTCTCGTGTCTAAAAAACTGTCTAACCTGATCACGCCTTTTGTATTTTTCTCATTGATACTGGGAACGGCAGGGCTAACTGCTACTCACTTTTTGGCCGGTCAATACCAAGAGCAAGTTGTCACACAACAACTCAATGAAGCGGCGAACAAAGCCAACCTCCAGATCGATTCTGAATTGGATAAGTTCAAACAAATACCTGACTTGCTCAGCCACGACCCACGCCTGCTGTCTTACTTTGATGAATCACCAAAGAGCGACAAAATCTCCACAGCTGAACTCAACACCTTGTTATTCGAGTGGTCGGGGCAAAGCCAAGCCGATACCATCTATATCCACGATCCGAGCGGCACAGTGGTTGCATCAAGTAACTATCGAAAGCCTCGGACTTTCGTTGGCGAAAACTTCGCGTTTCGCCCCTACTTTGCCTCTGCAATAAAAGGCCATAAAACCCAATATGTCGCACTCGGCGCTCGCTCTGATGTGCGAGGCTATTTCTTATCTTCACCACTTTATATCGACGATGACATCGTAGGCGTCATCACGGTGAAAGTAAGCTTAGAAAACCTAGAAAACATTCTAACTAGCGACGACTTTGAGATTGTGGTGCTTGATTCCAACCAAGTGGTGTTTCTCTCTAGTCAGGTACCTTGGCTTTATCACTCATTGCTACCATTAACGGAACAACAACAGCAAGATATCGCAGCGCAACGCCAATACGGTCAAAACAAAATTTCGATCATTGATGCGTTTAACTCTTCGAGCCAAACAACCGATGCAAGCAAAGCGCTCACTGCAAACCAGTTATTTAAACTTGGAAATTTTAACCTGTACCCTGCCGCTACCAGTGACAACCAGTACCAAGTTGTGGCTATCAAGGACACAAGATCCGAACTGCTCAAGGTGCTGCAGATCGACGTTATCTTCATTGTGATTTACAGCTTAGTCATGCTGATTGCTTGGTCGTGGCGCCAAACCTACCTCGCGAAAGTGGCACTGACTGAACTCAATCAGAACCTAGAGCAAACCGTAGATAAGCGAACTCAATATCTAAAGCAATCCAATCAACAACTTCAACAGACACTCTTTCAATATCAAGAGTCTCAATTGAAGTTAAAACAGACAGAGCAAGAGCTAACGCAAACCGCTAAGTTAGCCGTGCTGGGTGAGCTGTCAGCCAGTATTAATCATGAAATCAATCAACCACTTGCTGCGCTTAGAACCTATAGCGAAAACAGCGTCAAGCTGCTTGAGATGGGACGCTCAGACTTAGTAAAAAGCAATCTGGATAAAATGATCGCGCTAAACACTTCGATTACCGAGATCATTGCACGCCTTAAGGTATTTACGCGCAAGGTAACCAAGCAAGAACATCATGTGGCGAATCTGCATCAAGCGATCAACAATGCCACCAGCATTCTCAGCGCGCTGATGATCAAACAAGGCATCACCCTAAGGTTAAGTACCGTGCCAGATGACATTAATATCGCGATTCACCCAACCGAGCTTGAGCAAGTGTTGGTTAATCTGATGCACAATGCGACACAAGCACTTTCGCAACAAGTAGCACTTCAAAACGACTTGGAAACTCAAGAAGGGAAGCAACCGACCATTCCTCAAATAGGCGTAGAGTGGCAGCTTAATAATAATGATGCCTGCCAACTGATCATTTGGGATAACGGGATTGGTATCGCCAGTGACAAACTGGAACATTTGTTCGACCCGTTTTTTACCACTAAGCCTGAAGGATTAGGGCTCGGGCTTTCGATATCGAAGCGAATCATTGAAGCCTATCACGGCACGATCAGCGCAAGCCAGCTCGAGCCTTCAGGCATGGTATTCTCTCTGAATATTCCACTGTACCAAGACAAAGGCTAAAGGATTGTTATTAATAGCTTTCTTCAACATTAAGGACTCAACACTTGCACTCTATGCCTAAACTCTACTTTGTCGATGATGAACCCGCAATTCGCGACTCAGTAGAACAAGCCATGCTCATTGAAGGTATCGACATTGTCTGCTTTCCTAATGCGATTGAGGCTCTCAAGCAGATTAATATCACGCAAGCAGGCATTGTGATCACCGATATTCACATGCCAGTGATGGATGGCATTCAATTTACGCAAAAGCTGTTGAGTCAAAATCCGAATTTTCAAATCATCGTACTGACTGGACACGGCGATGTGCAAACCGCCGTTTCAGCGATGAAGTCCGGTGCTTATGATTTTCTAGAAAAACCATTTGTGGTTGATGCCCTGCTTACCGCAGTAAGAAAAGCAGCAGATAAGCTCGCCTTGGTTGAAGAAAACAACCTGCTTAGAAAAGAGCTCGCGATGCAGAATCAGGTTGGCCCAAAACTGATTGGTCAGTCTCAATCAATGCAGACATTACGCCGCGAATTAATCACCTTAGATTGCAAACAGAACCCACTGTTATTGTTTGTTGGTGATATAGGAACAGGCAAACGCATCACTGCGCAGTACACCCACGATTTACACAGCCAACCAACAGCGGAGCTTTGTCCGATTGCTGCATTTAATTTACCGCGCAATGACGAATCGACATTTCACCAATTCGTGCTTCAATTATTTCAAAAGCATCAAGGTGGAACGCTCTATATTCATGAAACAGAAGCATTAACTTCACAACAATGGCAGTGGTTAGCGGCTCTAAAACCGACTCTACTTCGTGAAAACTCATGCAAGACCAATGCAACTTGTATCATTGTCGCAACTACAGTAGTACCGACTACAATTATAAATGAGCTGCGTCGATTTAATCTATTACCATTAGCACAAAGAACGGAAGATATCGGGTCTTTGTTCAAACACTTTGCTCGAGGTGCGGCAAGTCGTTATCAGTTGCCTCCGCCGGTAATCACAGAAAAAGAGATTCAACGCTTGATAGCCACTCACTGGGGCGACAACATTCGCCAGCTTCGTCAACATGCCGAGCTGCGCGTGCTAACTCAGGTGAAGCAACCAGCACTCGACGATCAAGAGTCAGGTCAAGCAGACAATCCAGAACAAGCGGATGACGGTTCGCTAGACGTCAATATTGAAGAACAACAACAGTCATTAAGCCAACGTACCGACAGCTTTGAACAAATCCTCTTGATAGAAGCACTGCATCGCCATCAAGGGCGCTTAAAAGACGTACAACAAGAGCTGCAAGTGTCGAGGAAAACCCTCTATGACAAGCTAAGAAAGCACCAACTCGACAAAACAGATTTCAAAAACAGATAAGAGTTAAAAAATATATAAATTCAAATATTTAAAGGAGCAATTTCTTAACATTTATCAAAAGTAAGAATACACTCAATAGGCTTGCACTTTTATTCAGCAAACAAGGACTGTTATGAGCCAGAAGAATTTCAGTAAATTGAACGAAACCGAACTTGAGTACGTCGACGATAAAACCGCGGCACTACTACTCAATACGCCGACCAGTGCGCGTATCATGTTGTGGATGATCGTTCTGTTCTTTATTGCTGCTATTGGGTGGTCCGCTTGGGCGGAGATCGACAAAGTTACTGTCGGGCAGGGCAAAGTGATCCCCTCTTCCCAGATCCAAGTTGTGCAAAACCTTGAAGGTGGTTTAGTTAAAGAGATCTTGGTGAAAGAAGGTCAGCAGGTTCAAAAAGGCCAGCAACTGCTATTGATCGATGACACTCGATTCCGTTCTGACTTCCGTGAGCGTGAGCAGCAAGTTGCCAACTTAACCGCCAACGTATTGATGCTCTCCGCATCGTTAACCAGCGTAGTAATCAATGAAGACTTTAACGAAAAGGAGTGGAAGAAAAGTGTCACTCTTGATTATGGAAAACTCGCTTTCCCGCCTAAGTTCTACGAGGTTCAACCTGATCTGGTCAATCGTCAAAAAGCAGAATACCGCCAAGATTTAAACAACCTTAAAAACCAACTTTCCGTTTTTGATCAACAAGTTGAACAGAAACAACAAGACCTTGTCGAGATCAAAGCGCGTGTGCGAAACCTAAAGCAGAGTTACCAATTTGCTCGCCAAGAACTGGACATCACCAAACCGCTTGCCGACGAAGGCGTGGTACCAAGAATTGAATTGCTTAAGCTGCAACGACAAGTCAACGATACTCGCCGAGAAATGACCTCAAGTGAGCTTAAAATCCCTCTGCTACGCTCTGCAATCAAAGAAGCCATGCTCAGCCGTATCGATGCGGCGCTCAACTTCCGCTCTGAACAGCAAGAAAAGCTCAACCAAGCACAAGATAAACTCTCGGCACTGACTGAATCTGCGGTTGGCCTCGAAGACAGAGTAAACCGTACAGTTGTCGTTTCTCCAGTAACCGGCACCGTTAAAACGTTAGGTATCAATACCGTGGGTGGTGTAATCCAGCCAGGTATGGACATCGTTGAGATTGTACCGACCGAAGACTCCTTGCTGGTTGAAGCAAAAATTGCCCCACAAGACATCGCATTCCTGCGCCCAGAACTGACCGCCATTGTTAAGTTCAGTGCTTATGATTTCACTAAATATGGTGGCTTAGAAGGCGTGTTGGAACACATCAGCGCCGATACGACACAAGATGAAGAAGGCAACAGCTTTTACATCGTGCGTGTACGTACCGAGAAACATAATTTTGGACAAAACGAAGAGCTGCCAATCATTCCAGGTATGACAGCCTCGGTCGATATCATCACGGGTAAAAGAACCGTACTTGAGTACATGTTGAAACCTATCCTCAGTGCACAAAACAACGCACTGAAAGAGTAAGGACGTTTGATGGTTAACAATGCCTTTCAATACATAGTGAACCAACAAGAGCTGAGGCTATGAAGTCTCGAATATCGCTGTTACTGCTCGTCCTCACCTCTTTTACTTCTGTCGCTCTCAATAAGAACGACCAAAGGTGGATCGATGCGGTCACGCAGACCTACGGTGAGAGAGCCGGAAAACGCGTGGCAACCTGGCGTTCAAATATGACGTCATACGATGGTTTAAGCGAAAAAGAGAAACTCACGTCAGTTAATCAGTTCTTCAATCAGATGTACTTTGTCGACGACAGCATTCTGTGGGGAAAAAACGACTACTGGGCGACCCCGCTGGAATTTTTAGGCAGTAACGCAGGCGACTGTGAAGACTTCACCATTGCCAAATACTTCTCTCTGCTTGAACTAGGCGTTCCAGATAAGAAATTGCGATTAGTGTACGTAAAAGCACTGGAACTAAACCAATTCCACATGGTGTTGGCTTACTACTCCACACCGAGTGCAGAGCCACTAATTTTGGATAATTTAAACCCTGAGATAAAGCGCGGTTCTAAGCGCCCTGACCTACGACCAATTTACAGTTTCAACGGTAAAAACCTTTGGTTAATCAAGTCGGCAGCAGGCAGCGGCAAGCTAGCAGGGAAATCTTCAAGATTGAGCTTATGGAACGACTTACGTTCCCGTGAGCGCTCTCTAAAATTAAACAAACCCATTATCAATTACGATGAGTAGGTACAATGACTTTATATAAACAGCTTGTGGTCGGGATGGTTGCGGTGTTCATATTACTGATGACGTCAGTCTTTATGATCGAATTCAATACTACTCGTGGATACTTAGAGGAGCAGCAACGCTCTGAGGTAAGTAATACCATTAATACTGTTGGACTGGCTCTTGCCCCTTACCTTGAAGAAAAGGACAAGGTATCGGTAGAGTCTGTTATCAACGCTCTGTTTGATGGCAGTTCTTACTCGGTCGTACGATTAATTTTTCTCGACAGCGGTGAAGACATCATCCGTTCATACCCTGTAAAGCCTTCGGGCGTGCCCCATTGGTTTACCAATCTCAACCTATTTGAACCCGTTCATGATCGCCGAGTGATCACCAGCGGCTGGATGCAACTTGCTGAGGTAGAGATCGTCAGCCATCCGGGTCCGGCCTATGATCAACTGTGGCAAGCCTTTACCCGCTTATTAAGCATCTTTGGTGTGATCTTTTTACTCGGCTTGATCTCGATTTCATGGATCCTTAAGCGAGCACTACGCCCACTATCGATGATCATCACCAAAATGGATCAGATCGCTAAGAACCAATTCGGTGAGCCATTAACACGTCCTAAAACAAAAGATCTGATCTTGGTGGTTGATGGCATCAATCACATGTCGACTCAAGTTGAACAAGCCTTTAAAAACCAAGCGAAAGAAGCCCAGAAACTGCGCGAAAGAGCGTACATTGACCCGGTTTCTCAGCTGGGTAATCGCGCTTACTACATGTCGCAATTAAATCAGTGGTTAGAAGAGTCGAGTTTAGGTGGTCTTGCAGTACTGAAAGCGGAATTTATCAGTGAAGAGTACGACGAGAAAGGTTACCAAGAAGGTGATGCGTTAGTGCATCAATTGGCAGAACAACTGCAAGCTTCCATCTCATCGCCAGATATCACCATCGCACGTATTTCTAGTGACGAGTTTGGTTTCATTATGCCGAACATTGATGAAAGCGAACTTAAACTGGTTGCAAGCAGCATCGTAAACTGTATTCAAAGCCTAGGCTCAGATCCAACAGGCATGGCAAACCCACACATTGCATTGGGTGTAACACACAGCAACAAACGTAAAACCAGCACCGAAATCATGTCACTGGTCGATAACGCGCTGTCTAGTGCTAAAGCGAACCGTGAACTCGCTTACGGCTACGTCACTGCTGACGACCACGGCGCAGTAATGGGTAAACAACAGTGGCGTATGTTGGTTGAAGAGGCGATCATCAATGACCTAGTCACATTCCGCCTACAAGCTGCAAACAATGCGTTTGGCAAAACCTATCACCAAGAGGTGTTCTCTGCGATTGAGAAAGATGGCATTCGTTACGGTGCCAACCAGTACCTATACGCACTAGAACAGCTTGAAATGAGCCACATTCTCGACCAATACGTTATCGAGAAGATGATTGAGAAGCTAACAGCACAAGAGGTGACCAGCCCAATCGCAATCAATATCTCACCAAGCAGTATTTCTCAGCCAAGCTTTATCCGTTGGATTGGTAAAACGCTTGAGCAAAACGCTTCACTTGCTCACCTGCTGCACTTTGAGATCCCAGAAAACTGTTTCATCAACGTTCCGCACTACACGGCACTATTGTGTAACACCATTCGTAATGCTGAAGCCATGTTTGGTGTCGATAACTACGGACGTAACTTCCAATCACTGGACTACATCAACGAGTACCGTCCTAGCTACGTGAAGCTAGATTACCTGTTCACGCATAACTTGGACGATGAGAAGCAGAAATTCACGCTCACGTCGATTTCACGAACGGCTCATAACCTTGGTGTCACCACCATCGCATCTCGAATCGAAACTCAGACTCAGTTAGATATCTTGTCTGATAACTACGTAGAAGTGTTCCAAGGCTTCATTGTTGATAAATAGTTGTAAGGGTTATATCGCATGCAAGATCCACTATTGAACTCATTGATCTACGTTAGCCGATATTACGGATTAGCGAACTCGCCTGAGGCGTTGGTCAATGGGTTGCCACTATCAGACGGAAAGCTAACCCCTTTCCTGTTCCCACGTTCGGCAGAACGTGCGGGGCTAGTGGCAAAAGAAAACCGTTCCGACTTAGATAACATCCCACACCTAATTTTGCCGGCGGTATTATTGCTAAAGCAGGGCGAAGCGTGTGTGCTCAACAGCATCGACCTTGAAAAACAAGAAGCTGAAATCATCACAGCTGAGAGTGGAATGGTGCCAATCATCATTCCTGTTGCCGAACTTAAAGAGCAGTTCATTGGCCGCTACTTCTTAGTTAAAAAGCAGTTCCGCTATGACGAGCGCTCACCAGAAGTCCTGAAAACACGCAAAGGTCACTGGTTTTGGAGCACCATTTGGGAATCGAAAAACATCTATCGTGATGTTTTGATCGCATCAATTCTTATCAATATTTTCGCGATTGCCGCGCCGATGTTTACGCGTTTGGTGTACGACAAAGTAGTACCCAACCTCGCATTTGAAACCTTGTGGGTATTAGCGAGCGGTATCTTCGTAGTCTTCCTGTTCGATTTACTCTTAAAATTGATGCGTAGCTACTTCATCGACGTCGCGGGGAAAAAATCTGATATCCTGATTTCATCTAAATTGTTCAGCAAGGTACTTGGCATCCGTATGGAAGCAAAACCAGCTTCAGTTGGTGCCTTCGCGAAGAACTTGCAAGAGTTTGAGTCAATTCGAGAGTTCTTTACCTCAGCTACGATTGGTTCTCTGATCGACTTACCCTTCGCCATCATGTTCCTCGCCTTAATCTGGTTAATGGCGGGTAACTTAGTGTTTGTTCCAGTCGCTGGTGTGGTGATTCTGATCATCTACGCGTTGCTGATTCAAGGTCCATTGCGTCGCACCATTGAAGAAGGTTCACGCCTAGCCTCTCAGAAATACGCAAACTTGATTGAAAGTTTGGCGGGCCTAGAAACCGTTAAACTATTCAGCGCACAGAGCCAGTTCCAATTCCGTTGGGAAGAAGCCGTTGCTCACATGGCGAACTGGAATATTAAAAGCCGACGCATTACCGACAGCATCCAAAACACCGCAGGCTTTGTTCAGCAGAGTACCAATGTAGGGATGATCATTTTTGGTGTGTATCTAATTGCTGAAGGCGAACTGACAATGGGTGGTTTGATCGCTGCAACCATGTTGAGCGGCCGTGCGATTGGTCCTCTTGTTCAATTGTCGCTGCTTTCTACACGTTACAACCAAGCCAAATCTTCAATGACGCTGATTGAACAAGTGATGTCGATGCCTGATGAGCAGGAGGAAGGTAAGCGCTACATTCACCGACCAATCATCCAAGGTCATATTGCGCTAGATAAAGTGACTTTCCACTACCCTGATTCCCCCGTCGCTTCAGTGCGAGATCTCAGCCTGACCATCACACCCGGCGAGAAGGTGGCGATCATCGGTCGTATTGGTTCAGGTAAAACTACCCTAGAACGCCTGATTATGGGCCTCTATAAGCCCACAGAAGGCCATGTACGCATTGATGACACCGATATGGAGCAACTTCACCATGTCGACGTACGACGTAATATAGGCTGTGTACCGCAAGACAGTAACCTATTCTATGGTTCAGTCAGAGATAACATTACTCTAGGCCGCCCTTTGGTGGACGATCGTGATGTGATGGATGCAGCGAACCGTGCGGGTGTGACAGCCTTTACTCAGCAAGATCCTGCAGGCCTAGAGCGCCAAGTGGGTGAAGGTGGTGGTTTGCTTTCTGGTGGTCAACGCCAGTCAATTGCGATTGCCAGAGCTTTCTTAGGCCGTCCTCCGGTGTTGCTAATGGATGAGCCAACCAGTGCAATGGATAACCGTTCAGAAATGCACATCAAGCACCAGCTTAACCAACTGTTACCAAGCGAAACGCTGATCCTTATCACTCACAAAACCTCGATGTTAGATGTTGTAGACCGAGTCATCGTGATGGAGAAAGGCAGCATAATTGCTGATGGTCCGAAAGCGAAGGTGCTGTCCGATCTAAAACAAGGTCGCGTAAGAGCAGTTAGCTAAAGCCTGTCATCAACACAATCACCAAAGGGGAGCGAATGCTCCCCTTTTTTATTCCCTTAAACCGTGACAAAAGGGGAACAAAGTAACTGAACATTTTCTTATTTTCTCGAAGTTAAGTTGAGTAAAATACCAGGCTATCCATTAACAAAGGGCTCTTGGTGTCTAATCTCAACCTGCTTAGGTATTATCAGCGAATCGCACCCATGGGTGTCGGTAGCGAAATGAAAACCACAGTTCAGGAAGTGGCTGATTTACTGTGTACTTCTCCTCGACATGCTCGCAACCTGTTATCACAAATGCAAGAACTAGCGTGGTTAACCTGGCTACCTAAAGCCGGCCGAAACCAACGATCTTCGCTACTGTTAAATATCGAATTAGGCGCACTCAAAGAGAGCCTTGCTCTAGAGAGAATCCAACAAGGCAAGTATGAGAAAGCTTTGGCTATTGTTGATGAAGACGAAGCAACGTTTGGCCGCCTGCTGAAAACCACGTCAGGGGCTTCTGTTCAGGAAGGCCGTGTAAGTATCCAACTCACATACAAGCGCATGTTCGAGCGCATTGTGCCCCACCAATTACACCGCTGTAGCGAGCGCTTCTTCTTGCGTCAGGTGTATTGCTGCTTGGTATCCAGCCATGACAATGGCGTTATCAAACCAGAACTCGCTCACCACTGGCGCTATGACGAAGCGAGCTATCAATGGACATTCCACCTTCGTCCTGGGCTTACGTTCCACAACGACGAGCCAATTGACGCTGATACCATTGTGAGTCTCTTTGCTAAACTCTGTGCCCTTCCCTGTTATCAAAAAGAGCTCGCGCATGTCAGCGACATCAGCGCCCCACATCCACTGAAAGTGGTATTTACACTAAGCAAGCCAGATCAAGGGTTTGCAGGCCTTATATCCGGAGTCAAATACGGTATTCAGCCGCCGAGCCAAGTGAACATGGCAAACAATAATTCGGTGATTGGTAGTGGGCCATTTTCGGTGATCGAACACGATAAAAACAGACTTAAGTTGCAAGCGTTCGATGGCTACTATTCGTGTCGCATGTTAGTCGACTTAGTCACGATTTGGAGTGTCAACGACGAAAAAATGGAGAACCCGTCGCTATCCAGTAATGCACCGATCCAAGTATCTGAAACGACAAGCGGTATTGAAGTCTCAATACAAACACCCAATGCGACTCACTCAAGTCAACACAGTCGCACTGAAGACGGCTGCTTGTTCGCGTTATTCAACCATCATGCAAAGCATCCGTTAACACGTGCCCAACGCTGTTGTATTACGGAATTGATCCAACCGCAGCGACTGCTCGAAGTATTCCAGAAAGAGAAGATTCATTACGGCAGTGTCGTTGCCAACAACTTATTACCTGTTTGGAACCCCGTTTTACGCCCATTTGGTGAATTCAGCGGGCTACCAAAAACCATTACCATTGCTGGATACAACTACACAGCGCTGCGCCGATGCGCTCGGGCTATTTCTTCAGTACTTGCCGAGCACAACTGTGTGGTTGAAATGGTGATGTACTCCTATCGGGAGTTGAGTGAAAAAGCGAACAGCGGCACACTCGATGAGACACTGATCTTAACGAATATCAATTTAGACGATAACCGTCATGCTTCAGCGTTTTCTAATTTCTACTGCAATAACGTGCTGTACCACACTCTAGGAGAGACAAATGCCAACTGGCTTGATCAACAATTAGAAAATCTAAGAGCGAGCACTCCGTTAGAAGATTACCTAACAGCGCTAGAACCGATCGCCTCAACGTTAGTCAGTGAGTACTGGATTGCCCCAATGTTTCATCACACGCAAACATTACGCTTTCAAGGTGTCTTAGAAGATGTCGCACTCACTAATTGGGGATGGCCAGATATTCGTTCGGTGTGGTCTTCTGATTAAAGAACTGTTGCGATGAGGATGTTTTGATAGAGGCGCCGCACACTGGCGCCTTTTATAGTGAAATGTCTTCTTGTTCCATCTTAAAGGAACATTGAATCTCGTATTGATTGAAGGAAAACACGCTTCCCCCATGGGTGCGCTTGGTCGTCACAGTTTCATCACCAAACTGCACGGTGACTCGTGTATAAACCTTTTCGTGTGCTTCGACTGTACACTCCGCAAGGTTCGTTTCAAATTCCGCTTCCAGAGTATCCAGCTTTTGTTTAGTACTTTCTATGGCGTGATTGTTCTTCTCGCGCTGCTGCTCTATTTGTAACGCTTGTTCTTCACTTCGCTCTGCTTTAGGTAATTTCTTAAACTCGAGCTCTTGGCGAATCACGTCCATTGTCTGTTCTTGCGCGTGTCTGTAGATTTCCTTGAGTTCAACAATCTTCTGTCGGTATCCATCATAGCGAGCAAAACCATGAACCTTAGTTGCAGTATCCCCCTCAACGCCCAAGAAAACGCACTCCACCTTACCACCGACTTTCGCTTCACCGCCACTGAGTGTGCCGTGCTTCTTGAGAGAGTCCATCACGATAAGGTTGTTACCACAGCGAATTTCATTACTCATACTGTGTACACCAAGGCGAATATCGCTCGCTGTCTGTAACTCGGCGTTTTGGGCATAGCTTGCCGTGATAGAGCCTTTGCTAAATACCTTACAGCTTTTCGGCTCTCCCTCTTTGGTTGTGTGGCCGATAATACCTTTCGCAACTTTAATATCACCTTGAGCCTGAACTTCTGCTGATTCAATAAAGCCGCCGACGGTAATGCTGCCCGTGGCTTTCACAACCATTCCTGGTTCAATGTTGCCAGAGACAAACACATTACCTTTAAACTTTACGTGCCCAGTCGTGACATCGACATTACTGACACACAGAGCATCATCGACTTCGATGGTGCGATCTTTAATGATGGGTAAACCAGGGTGGGAAGCGAGTAATAGATTGGGATCGTCTGGAGAAATGTAAGTGCCTTTGCCAGGCTTGATTAAACTGTCTTGTCCAGGGATTGGTGGGATGACTCGACCTTGGACCGTAAAGCCAGCGACGCCTTTGGTCGCGGGAGTACGCTTCATCAGTTGATCATTCAATCCAACGGTGATGGTTTCTCCCAAATCCCGCATATCAATCTTGCCTTCGTCTTTACTACGGGGCTTAAGAACTTGGCGTGTAATGTCTTCTACAAGTGCTGCAAACTTAGCGTCCTTGCCCCTGACCGGCTGAGTACCTTTGGCGACAGGTTGAGTAAACTTTTCACCAGGCCTAAGTTTACTGCTCATCATCAAGACTTTTCTTAGAGCTAACTTGTTAATCCCCTTCGTGATATGGGCCTGAGCAAGGCAATGAATGATGTCACTACCACGCAGTGGGTTTCCGCGGTATGGACCTGTGACAACAAGACTCGCTAACATCTCGTCATCTGATAATTGCACCTCTACACTGGCATCACGAACTTCAGCAAGCAGAACCCCTTCGTAAGCTTCCCCTTTACCTTCTTTAGCAAGAGAGACAAAACGCAGCACTTCTTCTTCTAAAAGAAAATAGCTTGATGCGTCTATCGCTTCCAAGGCTGGTGGCAGTGTCTTATTGTCAAAGCTTGCGTCGACCACAAACCCTGACGGCAGACGTGCCATCACTTGTTGCTTATCTTCCGACAGTGTAACGATGTTATCCCACATTCGAATTGAGTATCCCTAATGACTCAGTTGTTATTCAGTCTATATAAATCAATCTGAGCTTAGAATCGTCACATTATAATAATCAGCGTCACATCACTTACTTTCGTTATTGCAAAGATGACTCATAATTAAGACTTACCCATTTTATGATTTGCCTCACCTTTACCGATACAAAGCGTTATTCTCTGAACGTTGTAATTTGAAGTTTTACACTTCGCTAACGTGGCAACTTACCTTAGCTCGACAAGAAACGGAGACAATGAAATCGGAAATGGGCTTTGTGGCTAGAAGATAAGAAGATAAGAAGATAAGAAGCAGTTTACAGTGTAAATTCAACCTTCTAATTTACACTGTAAATCTCGTTTGAAATCGGCTGTCGCTATTTACACTGTAAATTAGCGAGTAAGGCTTCGACATCTTTTCGAAATTGAGCCTCTGCTTGCTTACGCCCAATAAAGTTAAACTGTTCAACACAGCTCCCCCACCCTTTCTGTTGAACGACTTTAGCAAGCAACAAATCAGAAACGCAAGAATAAGCAATATTCGTAGAATAAGTAATATTCGTAGAATCGAGGGGGACTACCTGAGCTTGACGTGCATTACTAATAAGCACCAACTTCAACACACTGTAGCCGATGCTGTCGTAACTATTGCCTCCATCAACATAGTTCTTGATAAGTTGGGCTTCAAGCTCGCAGATTGATTCACAATAAGTGGGCAACAGTGCACGCACCATATCGACTTCAAGAGACGCAAGTGAACCCGAAACGACAAAACAAAAGCTGCGCTCAAAATGGTGCAGAAGTTGACTGACCCAAATTTCAGAATTGGCATTAAGAGGCTTAACCATTAGCACAGAGTGACAACCACTTGCCTGATCACGCTGGTGGCCAATATGTACTGGAGCAAAATCGTTGTTACGCCAGAATGCAATCAAATCACTGGTCGCGCCGAAACTCGTCGCTAAGTAGTCGGCTTGTTCGATGTGTTGCGACAACTTATCCAACATCCAACTGCCAATACCAAAACCTTGATGACGTGTTGATACAGCAATACGCATCACTCTGATACAGTGGCTCGTTGCTGCTTGTGTGGCTCCAAGTTGATTAGCTAACAACACAGGAGCAAGATGACCTTGTGGTCTGCGTTTTCCAATTTGAATCTGGGAAATCAATTCACTGTCTAACCCACCCTCTTGCGTGACCAACATACAACCCAAACACTCTTCTTGCTGCCACACGGCGTACAATTGAATCGCAGGATTACTTAGGAACTGCATCAGGTCATTTGGAGATGTTTGATAATGAGCATCAACCAGCAGAGAGAAACATTGATGGAGCTTACTTGGGTTAGCTAAACAATCTTGCTTGGATAACTCGACCAAACTTAGTGAGTTGAGTTTCTCATTAGAAAGCACTTCAACTTTGTGCTCTGCCGTATCAATTGATGAGGCTGCACCAAGTAAGAAACAATCAAACAACCAAGCTTCAAGCGGGTCGTTATTATTCCAACGGATAGGCTGTTCAAGTCTGTATCCTTTCCAGCCTGGGCGATGCTTAGAAAGCCATGCTTCGAATTTGATTCCGAAACCTCGACCGCTCCCTTCATAGCCATGAACCGTGGTTGAAAAAACCATACGGTGATAACTATCAACCATAGACTTCAACATTGGAATGGGAATCGCCGCTGCTTCATCAACCAACAACAGATCGCAATCAGGCTTGGATTTTAGTAATTCGTCTGGCGCGACAAATCTAAGGCTGCCACCTTGGTAGCAAACATGAGTGGCATTAAGAACTTCACAACCGTCGAGTCTTTGCTGCGCATGCGAAAAAACAGGCTCAATGGCCTTAACAGATGGAGCTGTCACAACAATTTTGAATCTTGGACGTTCAGCCAAAAGCTGCGCTGCTGCAATACCTAACGTCGAGCTTTTACCACGGCCTCTGTCTGCAGTTAAAATCAAAGGACGCTTTCGATGACCAGACACCACTTTCTTGACCGACTCAACAGCAATATTCTGCTGCTCAAATCGATTTAGACGGGTTGCTTCAATGCGTTTTTGCGGAAGCGAATCATAACTGCACTTCAATCCCGACGCTTCATCGCTTTGGGAAACTGAGATGAGTTTATCAAAATGAGTTTTGAGCCAACATTCACCAAACGCCGAATCTTCGGTGTGTTCAGGATCTTTTATGTTTGGTGGCAGCACCAACAATAATCCACCTCCCACTAACGCACCAAGCGCAGCGCTAAAACCGTTTGCATCAAACTGCTCTCTAAAATCACACACCAACACTTGGCATTCGCGACCGAGAAGTTGCTGACCTTTCTTTACTGGTGCATGCATTCCCCCTTCAAACGGAGTGCCACCGATTTGGAAAACACTTTGTGTGTTTGCGCCAATTAGATAGGTAGAGATAGCGGAATTTTGCCATGTCGCACTGCCATTAAACACCACGCCGTAACGGTGGTCATTATGTTGGGCGATATCGGAAAGTGTATGCAGAAACGTGTTGGTTAGGCTTGTCATAATTTGTGTCCAGATTCATCTAAACACAGTTTATCACAGCCAAATAAAAAGCCGCATAAAGCGGCTTTAGAGAAGTTTGGAAAGAAATTTACTTAGTCGAGTTTCGATTGCACGAACGCTAGGATTTCTTGCATCGTTGCATCGTCAACTTTCTTCAGGTTTAGCGCTAGATTTGAGCCCTTGCGGCTGTATGAAGCACGACCTTTGATAAGCTCGACTTTAGGTGATGCTTTTTTCGCTGGCGCAGGAGCCAGTTCAAGAATCCAACCTTCTAGTGTTTCCGTTACGTCTTTAGTTAAACGAGTTACACCTTGTGCTTCGCTGCGCTGCCACACAAAGCCTTCAGACGCATCACACTTAGTCAGTAGCGATTGTTGTTGGTCGTCAGTCAGGCCGCTGAATTGTTTATGCAGTTTAACAATAGTTGGGCGACCAAGATCGCTCACATTTGGGTAAGCTTGCAGTAATTCCAGTGGTAAAGCGGCTGCTTTCAATGCACCACTTACTAGCGCCTCACTGCATTGGAACATTTTTGCTAGCGCTTTTTGGTCTTCAGCTTCGCCTTTATCAAGCTTGGCTTGCATCTCTTTCCCCTTCTCGTACAGAGAAAGTGGTTTATGAGCGTTTGCAACATCAGATAAGAACTTAGCGTGTTCGCCGTTAATGTTTTCAGCAACATAGATAAGGAACTCTTTGTCAGCCAAAATACACGACATACGACGACGGCTACCATCAAGAACTTCAATCTTACCGTCTTTGTTTTTACGACCAACTGCTGGATATTGCTGACCGCGTTCTTTCAATGTTGTAAGAACATCAGAAAGAGCATGTTCGTTTAGGAAAGATTGCTCACGAGCATTCTCTTCAAAAACAACGGTGCGAGTTGCTACTTCAGAAGCAGGAATTCGAACCAATTCAAATGAAACTAAATCTTCGCCAGCAACAGAAAGCTCAATCACTTGAGCCTGTTCTTTAGCAGCCGTTTGCGCTTCTTGAGGCGTAGCAACACGACGTTTGTTCGCCTTACCAAATAGCTTTGCATTTAAGTCAGATGTTTTAATTGCCATTCTTGTTATCCCTGATTAAGTGAAGGCCAGTTGCTATGTAATACTCGCTCTAATTCTAGAGCACTTTTTTGTACCGCGTCTTGAGCGACAGCCAGAGTCTTCTTACCACCTTCAAAATCACTCACAGTAAGGTCGAAAACCGTGCTGTAAGTATCTGCGCAAGTCTCGAATGCGCGGCTTCTTGGAATGGTTGCCATCATGACTTGGTCATTCAACAGGTAGTTCATTTCAGTCAGTACTGATACCTGTTTCTTGTTGTCGTCTTCAAACATGGTTGGCATCAGACGAACAAACTCAAGCCCTTTCCAATCGTCCGGGAACATTTCGTAGACGGTTGGTAAGTGCTGGAAGAAGTTAACCGTTGAAGCCCAGTCCAAACGCTTCGCCGCACATGGAATCAACAGTGCGTTAGACGCGTACATTGCGTTCCATACAAGCGGGTCTACGTGAGGGCCAGTATCAATCATAATCACATCAAAATCGTCCGCGATTTTATCGATAAGCTTCTCTTTTAAAAGACGAACAATGTCTAAAGACTGATCTTGAGAAAGGCTTTGCCACGCTTCAGCATTAAACATTGCATCTTCTGGGAACGCAGAAATCGTCTTTAGGTTTGGATATTGTGTTGGCAACAATACATTTTTGCGCAGAAATTCTTGGTCAACCTCTTGGCCTTCAGGCACGTTGTCCAGCATGATATCAACAGCAGAATAAATGCTATCGTGCTCAGCACCACTAATTTGTGGGTTTAGGAACAAACGCAGTGAGCCTTGTGGATCTAAATCGATCAGACAGATGCGGTAACGCTTATCAAGATTCAAAGATAAACATGCCGCTAAATGAACCGCTGTCATTGATTTACCCGTACCACCCTTTTGGTTCTGTACGTTGATAATCCATGGCTTATTGCCCGCATGCTGTTTACGTTGGTGGAACTTTGGCACTTCAGCCGCGTCCATTAGCATGTGAGCTTCGGTCAATGAAATCGAGTAATGGTTGGCATTATTCTTCGTAAACTGATGGCCTTCCGCCTCAAGCTTAGTGATAGCTTCATCCAATTTACGACGAGTTAAACCAGAACGAGTCTCCATCATAGCCTTAGACATAGGCGGAAAATGCTCATCACTTCGCTCTTCCAAAATAATCTCAATTCGGTCAGCCTGAACTTGTTGAGTTTGTTCGGCTAGCTGATAGAGCTTATCAATCGTTTGTTCTCTTTTCATTGCCAGTTTCCGTAATGATTAACTAAGTACAAATTGTACAGCGATTAACAATAAAAACAACAAAAACATGAACATACATTTATGAGTAAAATCACATAAAATAGACTGATTTTTTACAGTTTGATGAAATAGTATCTAAAACGAATACAAATTTGACCATTTTCATAGTGTATAACGAGCCTAATTTCCCCTTAGATTTTAAATGTTACAGCATCACTTATTTACAATGTAAATGAGAATATGAAGAAAAACCTTCGGAACGATTGAAATACAACCATAGATTACGGTAGATGTGATTTGTATTCGAATATTGATTATGGAACAGGTGATGAACATACACGCTCAATAACAGAGTTGATTGATGCTAGATAAATAACTCGTAGACCTACAATTTAGTCGTCAGTTGGCCAAACGAACAATCGTGTCGCCGACGACGACGGAAGAATGATCATGGGTTTCATCACATATACTTGGATTGATAACTGCATATTATGAAGCATGATCAAGGCTTATGGTCCCCAATATTGATCCACTAAAATGCGCGCTCCAAATGATCAATCTCCGGAAAAATGATCAAGTAGATATCGTTCCGGAAGCATATATTTTCAGGGCTAACTTACGGACGAATGCTTTTGGAATGGGGATTCAAGGCTCATAAGGCTTAAACACTAGGAAATTCAATCGACACGAGCTGAGAATACGTAAACATGACAATTTCATGATCATGCTTCCTATATTTAACGGGTTCTCTTTCCGAAGCTCCAAATCAGTAATGAGTAATCAATATTGACTGGATTTTGTACGAAAGGGGGTAGGAACGATAAAAATACCGACTTACTTGATCATCGTTCCGATACATTGATAATCAAAAATATCCACATTGCCAGCAAATAAGTACTTCGAAGCAAAGTAGACAAAGATCGGCTGTGGATAAGCTGTATAACCATAATGATCATGCTTTCGAATCAATAATGATCATGCTTACAATGACTTAATGATCATCGTTCTGACTCGCTGTGATCATGCTTTCTTCTGTTTTATGATCATCGTTTCGAGTAACTTATGATCATGCTTTCCAAGCGAATTTTATTTAACAGTTTAAATTCAGCAACTTAAAAGCAAACTTACAGCCAGATCATTAGATCACTTAATCATTTAAGATCATATTAATCAAAAAGATCAGTTATTTAAAAGCCAATAAATTCTCTTTATTTATGATCATTCTTTCTTTATCATTCAGGAACTATAGTGAAATTACGGTTAGTGTGATACGGATCAAAAATGAAACCAGAAGAGAAATTGTTAATTAAGGCACGAAGCCACAAAGATGGTCATTTATTTGAGGTATCTGAAACAGCCGTTGAATGGATAGAACAATATCAACACTTTAAAGGTGTCACCAAAAGCATAGTTGAGCTTCTTAACCTAATTTCACTTCGTGGGTTTAGTAGCAAAGACGGGTACGTTTCCACCACTGAGATTATTGAATCAACTGATGGTCAAGTCACTCGTGCGGCCTTACAGCAAAGGCTGAGAGCAGCAGTCAATATCGGATTGTTCAAACAAATCCCCGTTCGCTTTGAAGAAGGCCTTGCTGGTAAAACCATGTTGCATCGCTTTGTGAACCCAAACCAATTGATATCGGTACTGGGTGCCACCAGCTTAGTAACAGAAAGCGTGAAGCAAAATGAAAAGCAAAAGCGCTCTAAAGCCCTAGCTCAAACCAAAGTAAACAAGCGCTTACTGAATGAACATGGACTGAATACCCCACCAACGATGAAAGATGAAGCGGATCAATTCATTGTTTCGCCAACCAATTGGGCGGGGATTATTGATCAAGCGTTAGCGCCGCCTAGAACTCGTAAGAGCTACCAGAAATCCATGGTTTCGATCTCTGGCACTCGAGCGGTGATCGAGACACGATCTTCTAAAAACATCATGACTGTTGACGATCTGATGACGCTATTCGCGTTATTCACGCTCACCGTTCAATATCATGATCATCACCAAGATGATTACCATCTAGACGCGAAACACACACCGAACAAAACACCACTCTACATCACTGATATTTTGTCTTTGCGTGGCAAGAAAGACAGCGGCCCTGCACGTGATTCGATCCGCGACAGTATTGATCGTATTGAATTCACTGATTTCCAACTGCATGAGCTTACAGGCCGCTGGCTTAGTGAGAACATGCCAGAAGGCTTTAAGAGTGATCGTTTCCGATTCTTAGCTAGAACCATTACCGCATCGGAAGAAGCGCCTACAGAAGGCTCTGACGGCGAAATTCGCATTAAACCGAACCTATACATCTTGGTTTGGGAACCTTCGTTCTACGAAGAGCTGCTGACGCGTGATTATTTCTTCCTATTTCCGCCAGAAATTCTGAAGCAACATACCTTGGTCTTCCAAATGTATTCGTACTTTAGAAGCCGTATGGCACGTCGTCATTCAGATTGTATGTTGCTCAGTGAGCTCAACCAGAAATTGGCGCGTAACATTGATTGGCGTCGGTTCTCGATGGATCTGATCCGTGAACTCAGAAAGTTGGGCGAAGTAGGGGATCATGAAGATACCTTTCTGGTTAACCTTTGGGGTTATCACTTGACGATCACCGCGTTGATCGAAAAAGGCAAAACGACGGATTATCAAGTAGATATCAAGTGTAACGTGGAAGAAGTACTGCGTTACTCAAGAGCACGAACTACTAACGCCGGCAAACGTAATATGGCACCGACGCTACCGAACCCGCTTCGTAACGAAATGGTTTCCAAGCAGAAGCTGGAAGAGCTGTCTGAAATCATTGATGGAGAGTTCGAGCCAATCCAACGTAAAGCACCATCACCAAGAGGCAAGTTAGGACGTCGCGTTAAACAACGTAAGCACTCTGTAGAGATTAACGCTGATGAGATCATGATAACGCTCTCTAAATATACCTCTGCAGAGGCTCTAGAACGCAGTATAACGGCTTTATCTGCTATGACAGGGCACTCACATGCCTCAATCAAAGAAGAGTGTTCAGAGCTTATTGAGAAGCTTGATTGGCTGAGAGTAGGGGATGAGATCATTCCTTACGAAACACTAAGTAAGTTAATTGAGCTGTATAACGATCGCGATAGTAGCAGTAATCGCCACCTTTCGATTGAACGTCTTATCTCAGGCTTAGCAGTGCGTCGTAAGGTCTGTAAGCAAGTTCACGAAGGGCATTTGGATGAAAATGTGTTCCTAGCGTTGGATGAAATGGCGATAGGTCATTAATTCTGTGCCAGTTTTCAGTGCTATGAATGGGTCTTTGAAACACATTAGGTGTTGATAAGAACCGCACCTAACGCTGACAAAGTGATGACAAAGTAGCGCACTCGGTTGATTATTATTTATCCCGAATAGACAACCTTTTGTCCTTTCTTATGATTAATAGATTGGCTCATATTTTGTTACATCATACTGAATAGATTTTTGCGAGTTCCCCCAAGGGACTCGCTTTTTTTTGTCTAAAATCCGCCTAACTATTAAAAATCAACAGCTTAAGATATTCCTTACCGAAGCATGATCAAGGCTAGATCATGCTTTCATGGATCCAACTCATCGCTACCGATGAAAACTTTTACGAAAAAGTATCAGATCAATAACTCGGTGATCAGTGAATCTGATGTTTTACATTACCTTGATCATCGTTTCGGGGATGGCTGGCCATAAAGCGGACATGTGACTCGATCAACTTCTCTGATTCTGCTTGCCAGCGCGGCTCCTGCTGCTGATTGGCAAACTCTAGAGCCAGCACACACAGGTGCTGAACCCGCTGAGTACACCACTCTTGCAAGTCTGGCTCTGCTTTAGGGTCACACGACACTGCTTGCAGCTTGCCGTAAGCAAACATTAGGTATTGGTAAGCCTTTTCTTGATGGTGTGCATTTTCGTTCGGCTGTCGATAGAAGGTAAAGATTCTCAGGCAGCCATCTAACCAACATGCGATGCCTTTGCTTTGTTCATCCGTGATCAACGGCCCCCAGAGTGCATCTGGAGGCGTTAAGATCAAAGGTTCTAACCGTTCCACTTGATCATGCTTTCGGGCTTTGTACCAATCTCCGATCCGCTCTAACCAAGTGTCTAGTTCATTCATGCAACATTATCCCATTGTTTTACAAAGTGATTATCAGCAACTTGCTTAACGTTATGCTGTATTTCACTGCTTTGCTCTCGAATACGATCAGCGTCTATTGAATAGTTTGGTTCATTTTTAACGAGTTCGCCAAACGGTAGATCAGGATCTGGCACCGCAGATATCAATAGCTTGGTGTATGGGTGTTGAGGATTGGTCAAGATCGACTGAGTGGATCCCCATTCGACGATCTGTCCTTTGTACATAACTGCTGTCTCTTCTGCGATGTAATGTGCGGTGGCGAGATCATGGGTGATGTACAAAAAGCCAATCCCGAGCTCTTTCTTCATTCTTTGCATTAGGTTAAGTACGCCAAGTCGAATCGAAACATCCAGCATGGAGGTGGGCTCGTCGGCAAGAATGACCTCAGCGCCAACAGCCAGTGCTCTTGCTAGGTTAACCCTTTGTCTTTGGCCTCCACTGAGCTCGTGAGGGTACTTAGCCAATGTTTCAATGGGTAACTCCACCAGCGTTAATAACTCTTCCAGTCGCTCTGCTAGCGCTTGTTTGTTGGCGACTTGCTTATGAATCTTGAGAGGGCGTGTTAAGTGGTGCTCTATAGTATGTGTCGGATTCAACGAGCCAAACGGGTCTTGGAACACCATTTGTACTCGGCTGCGGTAGTCCAAGATGTCTTTGCGGCTGTTGAGGGTTGAGATGTCTTTGCCATTGAAAAGGATCTCGCCCTCTGTCGGTGGGTAAACTTTGGTCATCAGCCTCGCACAGGTACTCTTTCCGCAGCCTGATTCGCCAACGAGTGCTAGCGTTCTTCCTGGGTATAAATCAAAACTCACGCCATGTAGGGCTCTAAATATCTCCTCTTTGCCAAATCCACCACCTACGGTGAACTCTTTAACGAGGTTTTTTACTTGCATAATTGGTTGTGACATTGAGGCTCCTAGCACGCTGTGGCGTGAGCATGTTCGTGAATATTAGGGAATGAACTCCACAGCTTTTGGGTGTAGGAGTGCTGAGGGTTATTGCGAATCTCATAGGCTTGATTGACTTCAACTATCTTGCCATGACGCATAATGGCAATGCGGTCACACAGCTGGCTCATCAGGGCTAAATCGTGGGTGATAAACAGGATTGAGAAGCCGAATTCTTCTCTGAGTTGATGTATTTGTTGCAATATTTCTCGTTGAACGACGACATCCAAAGCCGTAGTTGGCTCATCCATGATGATCAGTTTGGGATTGAGCGCGAGAGCAATCGCAATCACTAATCGTTGACGCATACCGCCGCTAAATTGATGAGGGTATTCGGTCAGGCGATGGCGAGGAATATTCACTAGGTCGAGCAGCTTTTCTGCGCGGTCCTTGGCTTGTTCATCACTCATTCCTTTGTGGTGGCGTAGTACGTCAGCAAATTGTTCTTCGATAGTTAATACAGGGTTGAGTGAGTTCATGGCACTCTGGAACACCATGGCGATCTCACTCCAGCGTAATGTATTAAGCTGGCTGTCAGATAGTCTCAGTAGGTCTTGTCCATCAAAAAGTATTTGACCGCCAGAGATGAATGCGGGCGGCTTGTGAAGTCGGTTAATAGCAAATGCGATGGTGCTCTTGCCACAACCTGACTCGCCGGCCAGGCCAAAGATTTCTCCTTGCCCTATGCTAAAGCTGACGGACTTTACGGCATTGAAGTCACCGTCGTCGGTGATGTAGTCGACGCATAGATTCTTCACTTCAAGAAGCGGTGTATCTGGTTTTTCCATAGACATGATTGATACTCAGTTATGATATTGATAACCATTATCATTAGCATGTGTTGGATTTAGTGAAAGCGATCAGCGCAAAAACAATGAAGTGCCTCGAAATTTATCTTGGAGAATTTCAGGAATTTTCAGGGTAAAACAAGAAATGAGAGGGAGGAAAGTGAGAGTTGGATCAAACCACATTTCTTATGGGGAATCTTTTAAATGTAATGGCAGAAAATGGCTTTGGCAAAGTTTAAATGAGCTATTTATTAATTAGCTTTGTGAAGCGTCGGAATCATCACATTTCAGTGCAGAATTTCTTAACAAGCGAAATAGCATTTGCTACAGATTACCTGTCCATTACATGGTGCTTTTCGGAGGAAAACATGTCCATTAATTCTATCAACCATGATGAAATGACAAATATTGCAAACAAGTGGGATGCTGAAGAAGAAGTATCTTTCAAACCAGAAAAGAAAATGAAGTCCGCTGAAGCTCGTCGTCGTATCGAGGCTCTAAGAGAAATTAGAGAAAGCGGTTTGAGTCTGGAAGAAGCGAGGGAGCTGGGTCTTATTCACTAATATCCCCAATTGCATTTAAGAGGGTGGCTCAGTGCCACCCTTTGATTTATAAGTACTTTATTTACTGCCTACCCCATTCAAGCTGGTTTCCTAACTTTGTTTGGTCGCTATTCAATCGTATTACTCCTCTCTGTAACTCTCTTTCTACGTATAAAAACAGGCTGACGGCATACTCTTGAACTAAGTTGTTTGACAGCAATATGTGACGCCACTAATTTTAAAGGCAAAGCAAAAATATGCGATGTCATTGGTGAGGAGAAGGCTATGTCGAATTCTGTGGCTCAAGCTGAAGAAGTCTTGTTTTATGAACCAGAAGATCCGAATGGATATTTGTCTAATTTTGCCGCTTGTCCTATCAAAGTGGATGGTCAAGTTTGGGCAACCAGTGAACATTACTATCAGGCGATGAAGTTTGTTTCACCAGCACTTAGAAACATGATTCTTGAAGCCTGCACACCCGCAGAAGCATTTTCATTAAGCCGCCAATATGAAGACCAAGTTCGAGACGATTGGTACGATGTTCGTGTTGAGGTGATGCGTTTCATTGTCACCGAAAAGTTTAAACAGAACCCACAATTTGCTCTGTTCCTGACGGGAACTGGTGACTCAGTGATCAAAGAGCACTCACATAAAGACCCTTTTTGGGGGGATGGGGGAGACGGAAGTGGTGAGAACCATTTGGGTGAGATTCTAATGGCAGTACGCCAACAACTTCGTACCCAACAACTGCACTTGATCACATCACATTAAGCACACATTAAAAAGGCCGCTCTGGTTAGCTTGTATGCTAAAAACAGAGCGGCCTTTTGTATTTCTGTAGTTCCGGTATCCGAAGTCGCTAGAGTGCTCTAACGAGCCACAGATTGACGCTAGTACTATAAGTAACTTTGGACGATGTCATCGAGCTGCCCATCGTCTTTCATTTGGTCTAGGCGTTGGTTAATAAAAGTCTCGAGCTTAGGATCCATTTCTGGGTCGAAAGCTAAATGAATAGGGTAGTTGTTGATGATGGAACCAAAATCCTGCATTTGGTAATCATCAATGCTTAGCTTCTGTTCGTTGAGGTTGTATTTGATTCGTGATTCCATTTCGACAAACACAGTATCACCAGGTGCTCGGTTCAGGACACGAAACGCTGCGGTGTAATCTTTTACTCGGATCTCATTGAGCTTACCTTGTTGGATGTAAGGCTCTAAGTTTGGATATTCAAATCCCACCAGCAATACCACAGCCTTGCCATCTAAATCGTCAATCGTATTGAACTCGAACGGCTTTTTACCGCTACTCAGCAATACGTGTTTTACATTGTAAATTGGCTCTTCAGATAGGTTGACTGATTGGATGTTCCCCCAGCTAGGGCTGCCGTAAGTTACCCAATTTGGGTTCTCTCTCGCATCTAGCTTGTCAATCATTCGATTAAAAGGGTAGGTATGGTAGTTAATCTCGTACTGGCTATCGTCAAACACTGCTTCAACAATATCAGAAACGATTCCTCTGTGGGATGACCCGTCAGTTTCTATCTGAAAAGGTTGCGCTTGGCTCGCAATAATGTAGTAGTGAAGAGGCTCGCTTGATAAAGCATAACTGCTTGAAAACAAACTGACTATGGATGCAACGATAAGATGTTTTTTCATAACCTTCCCTAGTTATTTGATGAATGACTACTACTATACTAGTTGAGTAATTGTAGTTTACTAAGATAACAACATTGGTAATTTTTATATGGTGAAAAAAGGAAAACGCTATATTGGACTCTCTCGACAGTTGATCGGGGCCATCATTGCTATCAGTACCTTATTCACAGTTATAGTGACAGGTCTGGGGCTGTATGTGGAGTACCAAAATCGAGTTTCTTTTATTAGTTCTCAGATCGAACAGGTTAAAGCAGGCTACCTTTCTGGCTTGACGTCAAGTCTATGGGTTGAAGATCGTGCTCAGTTGTTTGTGCAAGCAGAGGGCATCTCCCGCCTTCCTTCGGTCAGTTATCTCCTTATCGAAAGCCCTGATGAAAAAATCTTAGAGCTTGGCAGCCCAACGACAGGGCAGTCATATTCTCAGTCATGGGAAATGGTGTATCAGATGGGGGGCAAAGACTTCCCACTGGCCACCCTCACGGTGCAATCCGATTTAAGTATGATCCTCAATGACTTCGAAGAACGAGTACTGTTGCTACTCGCTTTTGAAGCCGTGAAAATCTTTTTGCTGTCATTGGTCTCTTTGGCCATTGTTTATCGCTTGGTTGTCAAACGTTTAATGACCATGTCCTCTCAGATAAACGAGCAGCAAGTTGAAGACAATAAACCACGTTTTTTAACGCCAACCGACTCTACTTATAAAGATGAAATATCGACGTTGGAAAACAGCTACAACCAATCAATTGAACGCATTCGTCAACAGTATCAAGAGTTGATTAAAGCCAAAGAGACGGCTGAAGTTGCTAACCGCAACAAGAGTGAATTTTTGGCTAACATGAGCCACGAAATCCGCACTCCAATGAATGGAATTATCGGACTTTCGTCTCTGCTCTCAGAAATGGATATGCCGAAAGAGCAAAAAGAGTACGTCAACATGCTCAATACCTCTTCGTTAACTCTTCTAGACCTTATTAACGACATCTTGGATTATTCGAAAATTGAAGCGGGACGTTTAGAACTGCAACAAGAACCAATGAAAATGATGGGTATTGCAGCCGATGTTGAATCGACCTTCAGAGTGAAAGCCGAACAAAAAGGTTTACGATTCCAATTGGAGATAGACCCTAAGATCCCAACCATGGTGATCGGAGATGGAACCCAGCTCAGACAGGTACTGAATAACTTAGTCGGCAACGCCATCAAATTTACCGAGCGAGGTCATGTGACGCTTTCTCTTCGCTTAGAAAAAGTGATCGAGCCTGAGCAGAAGTTGAGAGTTCGATTTGAAGTTGCTGACAGCGGTATTGGTATCGCAGAAGATAAACAAAAATCGGTATTCGATAAGTTTCAGCAGGCCGACGGCAGCACCACTCGTATTTACGGCGGCACAGGATTGGGCCTGACCATATGCGATAAGATAGTGTCCTTAATGGGCAGCAAGCTTGAGCTAACCAGTATCGAAGGCAAGGGCAGTACCTTTTACTTTGTGGCTGACTTTGATCCGTGTTTGGAGCTCGACGAGAGTAATATCGATTTCAATAAGGTCTCGGTGTTGCTGGTGGATGATAGCCAACTTAACATGCGTATCACCTCGACACAGCTACAGTCTTTTGGTGTGTCCTCTACATGCTGTGAAACCGCAACCCAAGCGCTAGAGCTCGTTTCAGAGTCTGTCGAAAACGCTTCGCCTTACGACTTAGTGTTGATTGATAAAGTGATGCCTTCTATTGACGGGTTCCAGCTTGCAAGAAACCTGATAGAGCGCTTGGGCAAAGCCTGCCCTAAGCTAGTTATGATCTCTGCCGACCCTCGTAAGCAAGACGAAATGCATGCCAAACAAGTGGGTTTTATTGCCTACATTGCTCGCCCATATCAAGATAACCAGCTTAAGTGGACCATCTGTGAGGTATTAGCGAGATCGGCGGACACCTCGACCTTCACCTATCCAAACCGAGGTGAAGTCGCGTTTAAGGACAATGAGCCTGTACTAACCACTAAACCAGCGGTAGTGGCGAAAGAGAGCGTTAAGGCTGAAGAGTCTAAGCCTCAATCTGAAACTGGGTTGTTTAGCGGTAAAGTACTGGTAGTTGAAGACTCTAGAGTCAATCAGCAAGTTGCCAAGATGATGCTTAAGAAGCTTGGTTTTGAAGTGGATATTGCCGACAACGGTAAAGTCGGAGTCGATAAGTTTAAGCACAACGAATATCAAATGATCTTCATGGATTGTCAGATGCCAGTGCTCGATGGTTTTGAAGCGACAAAACAAATTAGAGCACTCGAAGAAGGGACGTCGAAACATATTCCTATTGTGGCGCTGACAGCTAACGTAGTGCAGAGAGATAAGCACTTATGTTTTGATGTGGGTATGGATGAGTTTTTACCTAAACCCGTGAATCAAGGTAAATTGAGAGAGATTGTCGCGAGTTTTTTGTCTGATAAAAGCGAACTAACAGGTGAAGGTGAACAGAAGATTGTTTAGTCCGCGCGCCATTAAATCTCATCGTGAGAACCCAAAACTCCGACCTAATCAGTCGGAGTTTTTGTATATGTGGGGTTATTCTTTCAACGGATGCGGCACTAGCCAATACTATCGATGTGAATCACTACTGAGTCTGGTCGCCAGTATTCCAATTCGCAGTCCATTAGCTCGCCATCTTGCTTGTAGTTCACACGGCAGATCTTCAGCACTGGCTGGCCCTCAGCCAAGTTTAGCGCCTTAGCGACATAGGCTGGGGCTGAAGTGGGAATGACATCAAAGCGCGAACGTTTGGTCTCATAGCCATACTTCTCTCTATAAATGCCTGTCAGCGACATGGTGAGGTTTTCCGACAATATTTTTTCGAACAGGGGCGCTTTCAATACGTTTTCAACGAACAGTACCGCTCTGCCATCAATAAAGCGTAATCGCTCGATCACGTGTATTGGCGTTATCTGTTCTATTTCTAATGCTTTGGCGTAATCGCCTGCCGCCATCTCTGTGCGAGTGCTCAGTAGCCGTGTTTCTGCGATACGGTCTTGCTCGCGAATCATTTGATGAAAGTGAGAACGAGACAGTGGGTTGTAGCGAATACGTTCGGGTGACACATACCAGCCTCGGCGCTCCTCTCTGTATATCAGACCTTCAGTTTCTAACGACACCAATGCATCTTTGAGCGTGATTCGTGTGGTGGAAAACAGTTCGCTGAGCTCTCGTTCGGATGGCAGTTTTTGCCCCTCGGTGAAGATACCTGATTGAAGTTGTTCTCTGATGCTCGCCTTAATTCTACCTAGCTGTGTCCCTGATTGCGCTGTTGCCAATGTTCTCATTACTGATCTAGTCCATAAGTTCGTGTGCTCAATAAGGTAAACCATGGAGTTAACAGGAATGTGACAGTAAACAAAGGCTTACTGTCATATGAGTGAAATATAACTGCCACGAAAATGCACCCTAACTGTCAAATAAGTTGCGCGAAAGCGTCACACTCTGGCGATAGCATACAAAACGAACTTACTGACCTAGTCCAGAGGGATAGAGACAATGAAAACTTTGCTTAGCCGTTCAACTGTATCGCCAGCCAAACTGATTGGTTCACCTGCAAAATTAATCGGCGCAACGCTAATAACGGCAACACTTTCAATGCCAGCGATGGCGAAGGATGCTGATCTTGAGTCACTGATTGAGGCCGCTCAAAAAGAGGGTGCGGTTTACAGTGTGGGCATGCCAGACAGTTGGGCAAACTGGAAAGGCACATGGGCTGATCTGAAAGCGAGCTACGGTTTGAAGCATCAAGATACAGACATGAGCTCGGCACAAGAGATCTCGAAATTTGAAGCAGAGAAAAGAAACGCAACCGCAGATATCGGTGATGTTGGTTTCGCCTTTGCACGTGTTGCGGTGAAGAAAGACGTAACACAGCCATACAAGCCAACCACTTGGAATGACATTCCTGACTGGGCGAAAGATAAAGATGGTCACTGGGCTCTGGCTTATACGGGCACTATCTCGTTCATCTCAAACAACAACCTTGTTGAAGATGCACCAAAATCTTGGAGCGACCTACTTGAAGGCGACTACAAAGTCACTGTTGGTGACGTAGGCGTAGCAGCGCAAGCAAACAACGCGATTCTCGCGGCGGCATTTGCTAATGGCGGTGATGAGTCGAACTTAAAACCGGCGATTAAATTCTTTGGTGAGCTAGCGAAGCAAGGCCGCCTATCTTACACCGATCCAAGCATTGCGAACCTTGAAAAAGGTGAAGTGGAAGTAGCGATCATGTGGGATTTCAATGCACTGAACTACCGTGACAAGATTGACCGTGAGCGCTTTACTGTAAATATCCCACAAGATGGTTCAGTGATCTCTGGTTACACCACCATCATCAATAAATACGCAAAGAACCCGAATGCAGCGAAGCTAGCTCGTGAATACATCTTCAGCGACCAAGGCCAGATCAACCTAGCAGAAGGTTACGCACGCCCAATCCGTAGCAACGTGACGCTACCTCAATCAGTACAAGACAAGCTGATCTCGAACGAGCAATACAGCAACGTTCATCCCGTCACTGACTTCTCAGCATGGGAAAAATCAGCACGTCGTCTGCCGCGCCAATGGCAAGAAAGCGTCTTGATTCACCAGCAGTAATCCATATTCAAAACAAGCAACAGAGAATAGACCATGAGCAATAAGGTTATCCTTGTTGTTCTAGATGGACTGAATTATCAGGTAGCCCGTGATTGCATGGGCTACCTGAACGGTCTTCTAGAACTGAGTGATCTTCATGAAAAACAAGGCGATTCGCTAAACATGAGCACGCAGAAAAACAAGCTGCGCGCGACGCTTTACCCAATGCAGTGCGAGCTGCCGTCCATGTCACGTCCGTTGTATGAGTGTATCTTAACTGGAGTCCGCCCCTTTGAGAGTGGCATCGTTAACAATCAAATCGTGCGTTTGTCGAATCACGAGTCGATCTTTAGCTTGGCTAAATCGCAGGGCAAAGTGACGGCTGCAGCCGCATATCACTGGGTGAGCGAGTTGTATAACCGAGCACCGTTTGACGCTGTCCGTGACCGATTTACCAACGACGAAACCATGAATATTCAACATGGCTGTTTCTATCACTGGGACCACTACCCAGATGAAGCCTTGTTCTTGGATGCAGAGCACTTGCGTGTCACTCATCAGCCGGACTTCTTACTGATTCACCCAATGAACATTGACGACATGGGTCACAAGCACGGGTTGGACTCTCGCCAATACCGCAATAGTGCACGTGGCGCGGATATTTACCTATCGAACTACCTTGAGAAATGGGTTGACGATGGTTATCAGGTGATCATCACCAGTGACCACGGCATGAACAATGACTTATCGCACGGTGGCATTCTGCCTGAAGAACGTGAAGTGCCATTCTTTGTGATTGGCGATAAGTTCACACACCAAGCCTGTTCAGTGAAACAGACTGATATTTGCGGCAGTGTGTGTCAGCTACTCAACCTTGAACACGATAAATCTTACACTCAGGAATTGTTGGCCCTATGAGCAGTTCTGTAATCACGCAGAGCGATGGCTCTGCCCTTAAACCTCAAACCAAATCTTGGTTCAAACGCTTCAAGCCCGCTTTGTGGCTTGCGCCTTTCGCCCTGTTTTTCTATCTGTTTCAGCTGGCCCCTATGGTTTGGGTGCTGATCAACAGCTTCTTCTACGACGATGAGTTTTCCTTAGAAAACTATTCTGAAATATTCGACTCTGCTTTTATGATGCAGGCCTTTGGCAACAGTTTATGGTTGTCTATTTGGTCGAGTATTGTCGGCTTGGCGATTGCGACTCTGCTCGTTTCTTCATTGCGTCGCGTTGATTCTAAAATCCGCGATGCGGTGATTGCTTTCACTAACATGAGCAGCAACTTCTCTGGCGTACCTTTGTCGTTCGCCTTCATCATCATCTTAGGCACTAACGGTGCAATCACCTTATTGCTCAAGCAGTACGGATTGTTGGGGGACTTCGACTTGTACGGCAAGTGGGGCTTACTGGCGATTTACATCTACTTCCAGATTCCACTGGCGGTGTTGTTGCTGTATCCAGCGTTTGATGCCCTTAGCGACGACTGGCAAGCTGCCTCAGCACTGCTTGGTGCGAAAACCTGGCAATATTGGACCAAAGTTGCGCTTCCTGTGCTGTCTCCGGCCTTATTTGGCACCTTCATCATCTTGATTGCTAATGCGATTGGCGCGTATGCAAGCGTGTATGCGTTGACCTCGGGTAACTACAACGTGATTACGATTCGTATCGCGAGCTTGGTATCGGGCGATTTGTTCCTAGAACCTAATCTAGCTGCGGCGATCTCCGTGATTCTGATGGCGATGCTGGCCTTCATCACTGTGATTAACCAATGGCTGATCAGCAAAAGCTACGCAGGGAAGAGAAAGTAATGAATATTGTAAATACTCACTTTCATAAAACCGTGGTCTATTCGATTGTCGGCATCATGATGATCCCGATCTTAGCGACCTTTATCTACTCGATCTCTTCTCGTTGGGGCGCAACGATCCTGCCGGATGGCTTCACGTTAGATTGGTACATCAACCTGTTGACCGATCCTCGCTTCTTACAAGCCTTTGGTCGTTCACTGTTTATCTGTGTGGCGGCGCTGTCATTGAGTGTGGTGTTGGTTCTGCCTGCGATTTTCGTGGTGTTTTACTATTTCCCGAAGCTCGACAAGGTGATGAATATCCTGATCTTATTGCCATTCGCTGTGCCACCCGTGGTGTCGTCGGTTGGCTTGCTTCAGCTATATGCCGATAGTGAAATTTCCTTGATAGGCACACCGTGGATCTTGATTGGTACTTACTTCACCATCGCGCTGCCATTCATGTATCGCGCGATTGCCAACAGCTTTGAAGCGATCAACCTGCACGACTTGATGGACGCGGCACACTTGCTCGGCGCAAGAACCACCAAGGCGTTCTTGTTGATTATTCTGCCAAACCTTAAGAAAGGCTTAATGGCGTCGCTGTTCTTGTCGTTCTCGTTCCTATTGGGCGAGTTCGTGTTTGCCAATATCTTGGTGGGTACACGTTACGAGACGCTGCAAATCTACCTATACAACATGCGTCAAACCAGTGGCCACTTCACGTCAGCCCTTGTGATGACGTACTTCCTGTTTATTTTCTTACTGACTTGGTTGGCAAGTCGTTTCAGCCAGGGAACCAAATAATGAGCTATGTAAATGCGAAAAACCTCACCAAGCGTTTTGGTGACAACACAGTATTTGAAGACATTGAATTCTCCATCGAGAAAGGTGAATTCATCACGCTACTTGGCCCGAGTGGCTGCGGTAAGTCAACGTTGCTACGTAGCTTAGCAGGCCTAAATCCGGTCGATGGTGGCGAGATTTGGGTGAATGGTGAAGAGATCACTCATCAAGTACCGCAAGAGCGTGGCATCGGCATGGTGTTTCAATCTTATGCGTTGTTCCCGAATATGACGGTTGAGGGTAACATTGCGTTTGGCCTTAAGATGAAAAAGCTTGCTGCTGATGAGATAAAGCGCGAAGTGGCGAAAGTGATTGGGCTGGTGGATTTAACGGGCAAAGAGAAGTTCTACCCGCATCAGTTATCTGGCGGTCAGCGTCAGCGTGTGGCTTTGGCAAGAGCCTTGGTGGTCAAGCCGCGTATTCTATTGCTCGATGAGCCACTTTCAGCGCTGGATGCGAAGATTCGTAAACATCTGCGCCAACAGATCCGAGACATTCAAAAAGAGATGAATCTGACCACGATCTTCGTGACTCACGATCAAGAAGAAGCGATGATCATGTCTGACCGTATCTTCTTGATGAATAAAGGCGAGATCGTGCAAGCGGGAACACCTGAAGAGATCTACACTCAACCAGCCAATGAGTTTGTGGCAGGGTTCATGGGACACTACAACTTGGTACAAGCGAACAAGGCTAAGCAGCTGTTTAATATTGAAACCGAGTGGAAAGTGGCGATTCGACCTGAATCTATCTACGTTAAAGAGCAAGGTCGACAATATGGCGAACATATCTCTGCGCCGAAAACCGGCACCATTCGTAACCACCAGCTGTTGGGCAACGTGATTCGCTACCAAGTGGATGTCGATGAGTGCGAGCTAACGGTCGACCTACTTAACCGTTCTTCTGAACGACTATTGGCAAATGGCAGCCAACTTGAACTCCTGTTTAACCTGAACGAAATTCAACCTGTGAGAGCCTAAGATGTTCAAACCTTTGTATGTATTTGATATGGACGAAACGCTGATCAACGCTGATGCAGCGATGCTCTGGAATGAATTCTTGGTTGAAAAGGGCATAGCTACAGCACCGAACTTTATTGAAGAAGACCAGCGCTTAATGGGCTTGTATTCGGAAGGTAAGCTGAACATGGAAGACTACCTTGCGTTCGCCATGCATCCACTGGCCGACATGCCAACTGAGCAAGTCAGCGCTTTGGTTGAAGAGTGTGTTGAGCAGCATATTTTACCTAAGCAGTTCAAACAGTCGAAACCCTTGATAGAGCAGCTGGAGCGTGACGATATCGACATGTTGATCATCTCGGCGAGCGTCACTTTCCTAGTAGAAGCAGTGGGTCGTAAGATTGGTATCGAGAACGCACTCGGTATCGATTTGGTCGAAAACCAAGGCCGCTTTACTTCTCAAATATTAGGCGTGCCAAGCTATCGAGAAGGTAAAGTTACCCGTTTGAAAGAGTGGTTAGACAATCAAGAAACTAACTACTCAGACATTCACTTTTATACAGATTCAATCAACGACTTACCTTTGTGTGAACACGCTGATTTTGCGTACCTAGTGAATCCATGCCCGCGTTTGAAAGCATTGGCCGATCAACCGAATTGGTCGATTTTAAACTGGGATTAACGTGAATCCTATATTCGAATTAGCTTCGTTTTAGAACTTATCAAGCCGCTGACTACAGCGGCTTTTTGTTTGCCAGTGAATGAGATTTGGTGGAATTCTCTAATCTGTACTTTCCATTGAAAATCTCACATGTAACAACTTAATAACATCTCTTGCTTGATTGTAAATCAAACCACCATCTTTCAATCCCTTGATAGCGCTCACTTTCTTGTTACTAGAGATTGCGTGTAACAAATATTTTACAATTTGACGGATTTTTAGCGTGATTGCCCATTTCTCTCCATCCATTCCAATCTGTCAGCTTGTGAGCCAAATTTAATTAAGGACAAAAAACACACAACCATTTCATAAAAAACGTAACACAAGACCGATAGGTACAAGGAGAAAGTTCATGGTGGAGTCATACAACCCGCTTGGTACGGATGGATTCGAGTTTGTTGAATACACAGCTGTCGACCACAAGGGAATTGAGCAACTTAAAGCGCTGTTTGTGTCACTTGGTTTTGCCGAGATTGCTAAGCACCGTTCAAAAGAGGCTTGGCTTTATCGACAAGGTGACATCAACTTTATCGTCAATGAACAACCACACAGCCAAGCTGAAGCGTTCGCTAAAGTTCACGGCCCATCGGTGTGTGGCATGGCGTTTCGTGTTAACGATGCAACCACGGCAATGACGCAGGCGTCTAGCGGCGGTGGTGAAGAGTACAAGACCGAAATCGGGCCAATGGAGCTGAGCATTCCTGCTATTTACGGTATTGGTGAAAGTTTGCTTTATTTCGTAGACCGTTACGGCAAGCAGAGCATCTATGATGTTGATTTCCGATTCTATGACGATGCGGAAGAGCGCATGGCAAAAGCTGATGTAGGCCTCTACGAGATCGACCACCTTACGCACAACGTGAAACAAGGCAATATGGATCTGTGGTCTGGTTTTTATGAGCGTATCGGTAACTTCCGCGAGATTCGTTACTTTGACATCGAAGGTAAGCTGACAGGCCTTGTGAGCCGCGCAATGACCTCCCCATGCGGCAAAATCCGCATCCCAATTAATGAGTCTTCAGACGATAAATCACAAATTGAAGAGTTCATTCGCGAATACAACGGTGAAGGCATCCAGCACATAGCGCTTGCTACGGATGACATCTACAAAACAGTGAAAACTCTGCGTGATCGCGGCATGGACTTTATGCCAACTCCAGATACTTACTATGAGAAAGTCGATGAGCGCGTTAAAGGCCATGGTGAAGACACTGATCTGCTGCGCGAACTGCGTGTTCTGATTGACGGCGCACCGACTAAAGACGGCATCTTGTTGCAAATTTTCACACAGACGGTTATTGGGCCTGTGTTCTTTGAAATCATTCAGCGTAAAGGCAATGAAGGCTTTGGTGAAGGTAACTTCAAGGCGCTGTTTGAATCGATTGAAGAGGACCAGATTCGTCGAGGAGTATTAGACGATGCATAAATGGATCTCGTTTCCTCATCGGGAGGGTGTGTGCTCTAAACAAGCGCATGCTGATTTCCCCGAAGAGGCTATCTATGAGCGAGAGGCGGGCCGAAGTGGTTTCTTCGGCCCTGCCGCTCACTTTCATCACCAACATGCGCCAACAGGTTGGTCAGAGTGGGAGGGCGACTTACGCCCTCGCGCTTTTGATTTTACGCTGGTGGAAAAAGCCAGCCAGATAACCCCTTGGGCGGTGCCTCATCTTTTGCACAACGCGGACTGCAAAATTCGTGTATGGCGTATGGATGAGAAGATGGATTTCTTGGTACGTAACTCCGATGGCGATGAGCTACTGTTCATTCACCAAGGCAGCGCTGATCTCTATTGCGATTATGGTCATTTAGAGGTGAGTGAAGGGGATTACGTGATGATCCCGCGCTCGACTAATTGGCGCTTGGAGCCAAGTGAGCCGATGTTCATCTTGATGATTGAGAACACCGACGCGGCTTATTCCTTGCCAGAGAAGGGCATGGTCGGCAATCACGCGGTGTTTGATCCAGCGGTTCTTGAAATCCCGTCGATCAACGATCAATTCCGCGCTCAGTATTCAGAAGATCAAACTCAAGTTCAGGTGAAACGTCACGACAAAGTCAGCGTGATCACTTATCCGTTCAATCCTTTAGATGCAATTGGCTGGCATGGTGATTTGGCTGTGGTAAAAGTGAATTGGCGCGATATTAGACCGCTGATGTCACATCGTTACCACTTGCCACCGTCTGCACACACGACCTTTGTTGGCGCAGGCTTTGTGGTGTGTACCTTTGTGCCGCGCCCGATTGAGAGCGATCCAGGCGCATTGAAAGTGCCGTTTTACCACAACAATGATGATTACGACGAAGTGCTTTTCTATCACGCAGGGGACTTCTTCAGTCGCGACAATATTGAAGCGGGCATGGTGACTTTTCACCCTGTGGGTTTCACTCATGGACCTCACCCGAAAGCCTTTAAGGCTGGGCAAGCGTATAAGAAAAAATTCACCGACGAAGTGGCTGTGATGATTGATACCCGCCACGCGCTGCAGTTCTCTGACGAACTCGACAGTGTTGAGAACAAAGAATATGTCTACAGTTGGCAAGAGAAGTAAGGGGCAACAAGGATGAAATTAGCAACCAAGAAAAATGGTACTCGCGATGGTCTGTTGATGGTCGTGAGTAGAGATCTCAAACAGTGTGTGCCAGCGACGGAGATTTTTCACGCGATGCATCTGGCGCCAACAATGCAAGTCGCCTTGGATAACTGGGACAGTGTGGCATCTCAGTTAGAGGAGCTATACAACTCACTCAACACTGGCCATGTGACAGGCAGTGAAGTGTTTGCACCTCAATATTGTGAATCGCCTCTGCCACGTGCTTATCAATGGGCAGATGGCAGCGCGTATGTAAACCACGTTGAGCTGGTGCGTAAGGCTCGTGGCGCTGAAATGCCAGAAAGCTTCTGGGTTGACCCGCTCATGTATCAGGGTGGCTCAGATGCCTTTATTGGCCCTCGTGACAACATTGAATTTGCCAGTGACGAGTGGGGTATCGATTTCGAGGGTGAAGTCGCGGTGGTTACCGGAGATGTGCCAATGGGTGCCAGTGCCAAGCAAGCGCATGATTCGATTCGTCTGCTAATGTTGGTGAATGATGTGTCGCTGCGTGGTTTGATTCCGGCTGAGCTCGCCAAGGGCTTTGGTTTCTTCCAGTCTAAGCCCTCTTCAGCGTTCTCTCCGGTTGCCGTTACGCCTGATGAGTTGGGGGAACATTGGAAAGGCAGTAAGGTGCACCTGCCACTGACTTCAACCTACAATGACCAGCCTTTTGGTTGTCCAAATGCTGGTGTGGATATGACTTTCAATTTTGCTGAGTTGGTTGTGCATGCTGCGAAAACTCGACCACTGTCTGCAGGGGCAATCATTGGCTCGGGTACTGTGTCCAATAAACAAGGTACTGACCACGGCACCTCAATTGCCGAGGGCGGCGTAGGCTATTCATGCATTGCTGAAGTACGCATGATAGAGACGATTCGTGATGGTAAGCCTTCAACTCAATTTATGTCGTTTGGTGATTCGATTCGTCTAGAGATGTTCGATGCCGCTGGTGACTCGATCTTTGGCGCGATTGACCAAAAAGTCAGTCAATATCGACTGCGCTAATTACAATGACAAGAGTAAAACTGCAGAGAAGCACGTTATGAACGAGGGCTCTTTATGAACAAGAAGGTCACACTCTATGGTTATTGGCGATCTTCGGCTGCCTATCGAGTGCGTATTGGCTTGAACCTAAAGCAACTTAGCTATGAGTCGAAATCGGTACATTTGGTGCGTAATGGCGGCGAGCAGCATGATCCACTATATCGCGAGCTCAATGCCAGTGAATTAGTGCCAGTGCTGGTGGATGGTGATGTTCAACTCAATCAGTCGCTGACGATCTTGCAATACTTGGACGAAAACTATTTGTGTGAGAGCAGCCCAGACTCCTTGTTGATTCCTGAGCAAACACCACTACGTTATCAAGCGTTGGCGATGGCTCAGGATATTGCGATAGAAATTCATCCTCTGAACAATCTGCGCGTGTTGCAGTATTTGGAGCGAGAATTGTCGTGCGAACAAGAAGCAAAAATGGAATGGCTTCACTATTGGATGAGCCAAGGGTTCCGTGCATTAGAAGAGAAACTGGCTAAACACAGAAAAGCGCACGGCGACTCGGTATATAGCCTCACGGATTCACCCTGTATCGTCGATATTTGCTTAGTGCCGCAAGTTTACAATGCGCTGCGCTTTGACCTCGATATGTCGCCTTATCCGCTGATTAACTCGATTGTTGCAGCGTGTAACCAGTTGCCTGCGTTTATTGATGCGATGCCGGAGAATCAGGCGGATGCGAACGTATAGCTCAGATTAAGCCCCAACGGTTATTAAGAGTAGAAAGCCCTCCACGATGTTCATTCGTGGAGGGCTTTTTTGTTTCAAGTTTAAAGCGAAATCACACGCTTGATCTCATCGAGCACATCCGCATTGGCTATCGCGCCGAGGTTCTCAACGGGTTTACCATTCACGATCTGTTTCACGGCCAGCTCAACTAGTTTTCCTGAGCGTGTTTTTGGTACGTCGCTGATAGTAAAAATTTGGCTTGGTACATGCCTAGGTGAACAAGAGGATTTGAGCTTGTGCTTAATGGCGGCCAATAGCGTTTCATTGAGAACCACACCTTGCTGCAGTTGAACGAACAACCAAATCTGCTCATTGCGGTCGACGTCTTTACCGACGGCGATGGAGTCGATGATGCCCTCAATGGTGTTCACTTGTTGGTAGATCTCAGCAGTACCAATACGCACACCACCAGGGTTGAGCGTGGTGTCGCCTCGCCCGTAGAACAGATAACCGCCATGCACGCTCTGTGCGACCTCGTCACCGTGATGCCATACATTGTCGAACCTGTCCCAATAAGTGCTGTGATAGCGCTCTCCGGTGTCATTCCAGAAGCCAACTGGGAAATTGGGGAGGGAATTTGTACACACCAGTTCACCACGTTCGTGATCGACTTTATGACCCGTTGAATTGAAAACCTTGATGTCGACGCCAAGCCCTGCCTGTTGGCATTCGCCGCGATACACCGGCGAGATAGGATTACCTAACACAAAGCATCCGCAAATATCCGTGCCGCCAGAAATGGATGCTAAATGTAGGTCTTGCTTGATGTGTTTGTAAACGAAATCAAACTGCTCTGGGTAAAGCACTGACCCAGTTGAACACAGTGTCCTCAAATGAGGCAGAGAGTGGCTGTCGATAGGCGAGACTTCAGCCTTCTCAATCGCTTCTAGATACTTGGCTGAGGTACCAAACAGCGACACATCGGCGCGCTGTGCCAAGTCCCACAGCACATTAGGTTGCGGGTAAACAGGGCTGCCATCAAAGATCACCAAACAAGCTCCGCTGGCGAGTGCAGAGACGTGCCAGTTCCACATCATCCAACCACATGTGGTGTAGTAGAAAACGCGATCGTTCTGCTTAACATCGCTGTGCAGTTGATGCTCTTTTAGGTGGTTAATGATGGTGCCACCAACAGAGTGCACTATGCACTTTGGCTTACCTGTGGTTCCAGAAGAGTAGAGCACAAACAGCGGCTCATTGAAGCCGATACGCACAAATCGAACAGGCTGTGGCTGGTAATGATTGATGATGTTGTTCCAGCTTTGCAGCGACACGTCATGCTCAAAATCATTCTTTTTTAAATAGCCGATCTGACACACTTGTTTTAGCTCGCTGAGATGTTCAATGATGGCGCTGTTCTTGTCTGCCATATCAAATGTTTTACCATTGAAGGTGTAACCATCGCAGGTGAATAGCACTTTGGGCTTCACTTGGCCGAATCGCTCAATCACACTCTCAACGCCAAAATCAGGCGAGGTTGACGTCCAAGTCGCCCCTAAGCTGGTGGTTGCGAGCATGGCGATCACGGTTTGTGGTAGGTAGGGCGTATACGCAGCAACCACATCACCTTGCCTTACGCCGCTATCAACAAGCCATTGCTGAACGTTGGACACAGCCTCACATAGGGCTTTCCATGTGTAGCTCTGCTGCTCACCACGCTCATTCTCAAACCAAATTGCGTGCTCGTCAGGCATGGTTTGCGCGAAGCGCAGCAAGTTCTCGGCGTAGTTTACTTGCGCATTCGGAAACCAAGCTGCATCACGATTGGATTTAGGTTGCTGCCAGCGGCTCTCACCTTGGGTTTTGATGTCATCCCCTTGCGAGCCAACCACTCCACAAAACTGCCACACGTTTTGCCAAAACGACTCAGGCTGATCCACCGACCATTGATGGAGTTCGGCGTAGCTTTGTATGCCTCTATCTAGGTTTAAATCAGACAGATCAAGGGTGTCGATAAATCGGGTTAAGTTGGCATCAGCGATACGCTGATCGCTTGGCTGCCAAACTGGCTTGTTGCTTTCGTACATTCCTTTACCTTTAACAAAAACTTAACGATTTCAGTCTGGTATGAAGGTTTTACAAAGTCAAAAGATCAGTGAAATAAGGCTTTGATATATTTATGTAAATAAAATGTTACATAAAGGGCTGTTTCGAAAAATAGCGTAAATTTGGCGCTTACAATGAGTGGGGATAGGCTTAAAGGGAGACATTCGAAAGGAGGTACGTAATGACTCAATATCATTCTAAGCCCGTGAGCCAAGAGGGATGGGTTGAGTGGAGCCTCGAAGAAGACGCCATTTGGCACGACTTGGTGAAAAGGCAACTGGACGTCATTGATGATCGCGCATGTGAAGCTTATTTGCATGGATTGACGCTGCTTGATCTGCCATTAGGCAGAGTTCCTCAACTCCCTGAGATAAACAAAGTTCTAAAGGAAACAACAGGTTGGCAAGTACAGCCCGTACCTGCGTTGATCGATTTCGACCGTTTCTTTGATTTGCTCGCCAATAAGCGATTCCCTGTAGCAACATTTTTGAGAACGCGAGACGAGTTTGATTACCTACAAGAACCAGATTTCTTTCATGAAATTTTTGGTCACTGTGCCATGCTCACTAACCCTGATTTTGCCGCTTTCACTGAGCAATATGGAAAGCTAGGCCAAGCAGCCACCTCTAAACAGCGAGGTTACCTTGCCCGTTTGTATTGGTTTACGGTTGAGTTCGGATTAGTAAAAGAGGGAGATAAATTGAAAATCTACGGCGGCGGCATTCTCTCTTCTCCAGCAGAAACTAACTATGCGCTGGAAGGGGACTTGGCCGTTCGTGAGCGTTTCGATTTACAAACGGTGCTAAGAACCCCTTATCGCATCGACATCATGCAACCGAAATATTATGTGATTAATGATCTGGCTGAGCTATTTCAAATCAGTCAAGAAAACCTGTTACAGCAAGCTGATCTCGCAATTGAAGCGGGGTTACTACCACCACTTTTTGAACCTAAGGAACCGACACATGTTGAATGAATTAAAATGCGAAGCCTGCAGTATTGACGCGATTGCCCTGAGTAAAGATGAGCAGCAGTCTCTTTTGTTGGAGTTGTCTGACTGGCAAATCATGGAAAGAGACGGTATTCCGCAGCTTGAGAAGGTGTACAAATTTAAAAACTACAAGCAAGCATGGGCATTCAGCAACAAAGTGTCAGAGTTGGCAGAAGAAGAGTTCCATCATCCTTCTATCTTATTAGAGTGGGGCAAAGTTACCGTCACTTGGTGGAGCCACTCAATCAAAGGCCTGCACAAAAATGACTTCATCTGTGCCTCACGCTGTGATGTGTTCTCGGTGAGTGAATAGTCTTTCTGGGCTGGAGAAGTACTTCTCCAGCCTCAATGATTTGAATATCCCATTATTCGGCTCACTTTGTGATTTGAATAATAACCTTAAACACCTCATAATGTGATTTGAATAAGTGATATTTTCGCATCATGGGGCGTAATATGTGGATTTGGCAGCAAGATAATTGGCCAAACTTTGTTTGGGATAATCAGAGAATAGGCGTGAGGTTAAGAGAAGTTCGGCTTAATCAGGGCATTTTATTGGGCAAGATTACCTCTCAATCTGCAGACCAAACGCAAACAATGCTCGATACTTTGCTAGCGAACATTGTCCACTCCAGTGCGATAGAAGGAGAAAAGCTGAATGCCTTCTCTGTTCGTTCTTCTTTAGCCAACAAACTTGGCGTGAGTGAAGAGCGACCTTTTCCTACGACAGAGCAAACCGATGGCCTAGCTGAAATTATGTTGGATGCGGTGCAGAACCTAACAGAGCCACTAGCGCTTGATAGGATCTTACATTGGCACGATAGACTGTTTCCTCAAGGCTACACCATGTTTAACCCTGTAGTTGGAGGTCAGCTACGAGGTGACGCTCCGATGCAAGTGGTATCAGGAAGAATTGACCGTCCAACCGTGCACTTTGAAGCGCCTAGCCGAGACATTCTTGATGTTGAGCTAGATACATTTATCACATGGTTTAATGATTCACTTACCGACGCTACACTCGATCCCTTACTTAGAGCTGCGATAACTCACCTTTGGTTTATCACCTTACACCCGCTAGATGATGGTAATGGTCGTATTACTCGATTGTTGACCGACTTGGCGTTAGCACAAGCAGAGAAGCAATCGGTACGTTTCTATGCGATGTCGGTGGGGATACTTGCTAATCGCAAACATTATTACGAGATATTGGAGCGAACCCAGAAAGGGGGACTCGATATCAGCGATTGGTTGATGTGGTTTTTAGATACATTAGACGAGACGTTTACAGGAGTTTTTTCTGAGGTCGACCAAACCGTTTATAAGACCAATTATTGGCGAAGTGTAGATCAAACTAAGCTTACTGTAGAGCAAGTGAAAGTGCTTAATAGAATGCTTGATGGTGATTTTTCTGAAGGTATCAATGCTAGTCAATATAAAAAGGTAGCGAAGGTGAGTAGTGCCACAGCAACACGTCATTTGAGCGCTTTGACTGAGAATGGCTGCTTAGTTAAATCTGGTTCTGGTGGCAGAAGCACCCGCTATCTGTTGCCGAAGTAGGGTTTAGGCCTTTGATGCATCTCAGGGCTAGTTCGACCTGCCTATTAGCGACCACATAACTCTGCTCCGCTTTCAATTTCGTGTGTGAGAAATCTATAAATATCAAAAGAATAATGTTATGCAACGGATGTTCTATATTGGTATTATGGATACTTTGATAAGCGTGATTATTCGAGTTAAATTATGCAGTTAGATGAATATATTAAAGAAACGTTAGTGCAGATAGTAAAAGGCGTGAATGATGCTGCTCAAGAGGTGTCTTCGTTAGGTGGCACTGTTAATCCTCATGCAACGTTTATTGATGCTGTTTTTGATGTACACCCTGAAAAGCCGCCAAAGCAAACTATTAAATTTGATATAGCAATCCAAGTAAAAGAAAGCACTGATGTTGATGCTAGCGCAAAAGCCAAATTATCAGTTTTCTCTATCGGAGGCGGTATTAAAAACTTAGATGAATCAAATATTGCTCATAGAGTAACTTTTGAAGTTCCTTTAGACCTCCCTTGCCAAGCTTTTAGTAATGTAGAGTAAGCGTGTTAGTTATGCTGCTGTCTTTCTAAAAATGCGAACCATTGACCATACAAAGATAACATTCCCCCCTACTTTTTATATTGTAATGGCCTCTTTACCCAAACGCAATTTCCAAACCTAGCTTGACCTGCATCAGCGACTTGCTTGGTTTCTTGTCTCATAAATCCTTTCTACTACTCATAGTATTGGTTTTATGAGGCTGCTCTATGATATATTTCTCGGCCAAGTGTATTACAGACGAAGGCGACTAATGTCTATCAACCTTTCACTCCTTCCACCCAGCGAGAAAAACAAAATCGAACTGGATAAGCAGGCATCGTTTCTAGTATGGAAATTGAAGCAGGCTAAATGTGGCCCTGAAGCCATTGTTGAAGAAGCAATGAAGCTCGGTGACCCAGATGAAAAGGCGTGGTTTGAACAGTCTGTAGAAAAATACAAACGAGTAATGGGCGTCGCATAACCGCAGACAAACCTTGCTCAGCAAAGCTGTAGAATTGAAATGACACAGTAATTTGCTAGAATTTGCCCCGTTAATTGAATCAGAGAGAAGATCCCGATGGGAAGAAGTTTTGAAGTGCGCAAAGCCTCAATGGCTAAAACTGCTGGCGCAAAAATTAAAGTTTATTCCAAATACGGTAAAGAAATTTACATGTGTGCGAAGAATGGTGGTTCAGATCCAGACATGAACCTGTCGCTAAAGCACCTTATTGCTAAAGCGAAGAAAGACCAAGTTCCTGCACACGTTATCGACAAAGCGATCGACAAAGCAAACGGCGGCGGTGGTGAAGACTACGCTCCAGCTCGTTACGAAGGCTTTGGCCCAGGCGGCACAAGCGTAATCGTTGACTGTCTAACTGACAACGGCAACCGTACTTTCCAAGACGTTCGCCAATGTTTCGTTAAAACTGGCGCGAAAATCGGTGTTGAAGGTTCTGTTTCTCACATGTTCGCTCACCAAGCTGTATTCCAGTTCAAAGGTGAAGACGACGAGATCATCCTAGAAACACTAATGATGGACGACGTAGACGTAACAGACGTTGAGCTAGAAGATGGCGTAATCACTGTATTCGCTCCAACAACTGAGTTCTTCAAAACGAAGACTGCACTAACTAACGCGTTCCCTGAGCTAGTTCTAGATGTTGAGGAAATCACTTTCGTTCCTCAAACTATGACGCCGGTAGCGGAAGAAGATTCTGAGAAGTTCCAGAAGTTCTTAGACATGCTTGACGACTGTGATGATGTTCAGCAGGTTTACCACAACGCTGAGCTGTAATTTTTACAGTGACAACAGTTAATAAAAAACCGAGCCTAGTGCTCGGTTTTTTTATGCTTTTAGTATTGATCAAGCCTTGATCATCGTTCCGTATTTTTGCCACCAAAGAGCCCGTTTATACAGCACTGATTAGCAAAGCGTGCGCGGGCGACAAATCCACTCAGATAGCTTTCGAACCAAAGGGAGCACTGTCAGGTTCAGCACAATGGCACACGGCCAAGCAAGAAAGAAGCTTTGTAACCAGATTGGCGGCCAATCGTGGCTGAATCCCATCTTATAGCCAGAAATTAACCCAGACATGATGGTTGCCATGGTGAGGGAGGATAAAATCGCGGTTACCCAAAATTGTTTTTTGCTCATATATGTTTCTCCCGTGATTTTCTGTAACTGATGAGATAAGGTTACAACTATCCATTAATGAGAAAAATAGGCATAAATAGAAGTATGAATTCCATATTCGGAAACATTGACGATCTATTCCTGTTTTGTACTGTGGTTGAAGAGGGCTCGTTGCTGTCGGCATCGAAGCGGCTTCAACTGCCTGTGTCGACCATGTCACGCCGGTTAACCGCTTTAGAAGAGCGTTTGAGCATCCGCTTGCTAGAAAAGAAGGGCAGGGAGCTTGTAGCGACGAAAGATGGTGAGGCGGCCTTTGCAGCGCTGAGCAGTTGTATGGAGTCCCTTCATCAAGGCTTTAGTAGCCTGCTTGAAGAGCGCGACGCTATTCAAGGCAAGATAAAACTCGCCGTGCCTCATAATTTCTATAGTGGTTTTCTTCGCCCGACTGTCGAGCAATACCTTACTCAATATCCAAATGTGCAGCTCAATCTGATTTTGAGCCAGCAGCAAGTTGTGCCTCAAACCGATCGCGATTTGTTGATCACATTTCAGATTTCCGACATGGACGGCATGATCGCTCGACCATTGTTTAGAGCGAAACATGGCTTTTTTGCGAGCCAAGCCTATTTAGAATCACGTGGGCCGATCGTTAAACCGGAAGATCTCGAACATCAAGACTGGATTAACGTTGATGATGTGTTTGATATGCCGCTCTACAAAGCGGGTCACTTGGAACAGATGGTGACGATCAAACCCAAGTTTATTGTGAACGATATTCATGCGGTCGCGGCGGCAGCGCAAAAGGGGCTGGGTATCGCTTCGCTGCCTTTTCGTCATGTGTATCCGGAAATGAATCTGGTTCAAGTGCTCCCTGAGTACCATCGGGGTGATCGCCAAGCGTATTTAGTGTACAAAGAAAGAAAATATCAGCCGAAGGCTTTAACTCTGCTTATTGAGGCGTTAATTAAAAGCGTTCAGTCGTTCCATAGCGATGAGCTGAGTTAAACAAAAGGAGAAAGAAATGAAAGTAAGTTTTATCGGGTTAGGCGTTATGGGTTTCCCAATGGCAGGACACCTAGTCAAAGCCGGTTTCGAGGTAACGGTATTTAACCGTACTCACAGCAAAGCATTGGACTGGGCTGAAAAACACCAAGGTAAAGCCGCTGAGAGCGTTGCTGAGTGTGTGGCAGAAGCTGATGTTGTGTTGGTTTGTGTGGGTAACGATGATGACGTACGCAGCATGACAACCAGCGAAACAGGTGCATTGGCCGCGATGAAGCCAAACGCGATTCTTGTTGATCACACGACAACCTCTGCAATCCTTGCCGAAGAGCTTGAAGTAGCTGCGAAGCAAGCAGGTGTTCGCTTTATGGATGCACCAGTGTCTGGTGGCCAAGCGGGCGCAGAAAACGGTGTGCTAACTATCATGTGTGGTGGTGAGCAAGAGCTATTCAACGACCTTCAACCTGTATTTGAAGCTTACGGTAAATCGTCAGTTCTGATGGGTAAAGTAGGCCAAGGCCAACGCGCGAAAATGGTTAACCAGATCTGCATCGCGGGTGTGTTGAACGGCTTATCTGAAGGCTTAGTGCTTGCTGAGAAATCAGGCTTGGATATCCCAACTCTGGTTGATTGCCTTAAAAACGGCGCTGCTGGTTCGTGGCAGATGGAAAACCGCGCTACGACAATGGCGCAAGACAAGTTTGATTTCGGCTTCGCCATTGACTGGATGATCAAAGACTTAGGTTTCTGCCTAGATGAAGCTGAGCGCCAAGGCATTCAACTTCCATTGACGGAGAAGACCAACAACGCATACAAGGCTCTGTCTGCACAAGGTGAAGGCCGCATGGATACCTCTGTATTGATGAAAGCTGTGGTTGAAGAGACAAAGAATTAGAAAGATAGAAACTTCGTTTAGATAACTAAAAATAGCCGCTAATCAGTGGCTATTTTTTTGCCCACCCACACTCGAACTTTACACCTCTTGGAACTCCATACCTACTGATAGATAGGCGATGCCTGTGAATTATGCTATATTCCCCCCAAATATAGGTGGAATTAATATGAAAGAACTTAATCCAACGGCAGAAAAGATCGTCGATTTAGCTGAAAGTTATATGCAAAGCCGAGGTTTTAATGGCTTCAGTTTTCGCGACATTCAAAATGAGCTTGGGATAAAGACTGCGAGTATCCATTATCATTTCAAAACGAAACAAGACCTGGCTCAAACGGTATTTGAACGTTACCTTGTTAATTACGAAGTAGCGTTAAAGCGGATCGAGAGTCAAGACATCTCTGCAGAAGGTAAAATTGAAGCGTTAGCCGACATTTTTGTTGATGTGCGCGAGAACAACAAACTGTGTCTATGTGGTATGTATGCTTCTGACTTCTATTTTTTGGCGGATGGTTTGGAAAGCCTATTGTCTAAATTTGTTCAAATCAATGAAGACTTTATTCGTAAAAGCATAGAGCAGGGGATTGCGAGTGGACATTTCCGTTCTGGATTAGAAGCGACTCAAGCTGCGAGGCTAATTTTTGTCGCCTTGGAGGGGGGGATTTTACTGTCTCAATTCAAGGACACAGACTATATCCGTTCGGTGAAAGCCAGCTGTTTAAACATTCTGAAGGCGTCATAGTTTATCGCTCAGATTGATACGGCGCGGTATAGCAATCGGCTTTGTAGGAGACATTGTCATCGCGCTGTAGATATGTTGGACGTAGTGCAACCCAAAAGAGATTGTAGTTTTGAAAGCGAGGCTTAGCCCTCGCTTTTTTTATGTCTAAAAACTGATCATTGGACAAAATTCGTAATGGATATGACTCACTAAATGGTGTTGTAGACACTTTTTATGAGACTGACACTCATTTTTATAAAATAATTTAATCATATATATATCTGATAAATAAGAATTTTTATTGGATTGCACTTTACCTACCTATCAGTAGGTAGATAAATTTGTTGACGTGAAACCGATCCGATCTTAAAGTACACCCACTGACGAGGAGATGGTCTCTACTACTCCTCCATTTTTTTGAATAATTAACCTATCTACTAGTAGGTAGGTTTTGAATTAAGGATTTCATTATGTTTAACACATCTTCTATTGCACTAATTGTTGGCGGTTCTTCTGGTATGGGTAAAGCAACAGCAGAGCGACTGCTTAAGTCTGGTGTGCCTGTAATGATTCTCTCTCATGACAAACAGAATCTTGCTGAAGCAAAATTGGATCTGGAATCAACCACGAATGGTCATGTTGAAACTGCTCAGGTTGATTTATACGATCCTTCTGCTGTTCAAAGCTTTATTGAACAGTTAAATGCAGAAAAACGTCACATTGGCTACTTGGTGAATGCGGCTGGTTTCTTCAAACCTGTCGATTTCCTTGAGCATTCTGAGCAAGATTACGACCTTCAGTTAGATATGAACCGTGCTTTCTTCTTCATTACACAAGCCGTTGCGAAAAATATGAAACAACACGGTGGTGGCGCAATTGTAAACATCGGTTCTATGTGGGCACATCAAGCAATTAAAGCAACGCCTTCTTCAGCTTACTCTATGCAGAAAGCGGCACTACATGCACTGACAAAAAACCTGGCCATTGAACTAGGCGACCACGGTGTACGTGTAAACGCTGTGGCTCCAGCAGTCGTGATGTCGACAATTTATAAGTCATTCATCGCTGAAGATGAGATTGAATCTGCACTACAAGGCTTTAACGATTTCCACCCAATCGGTCGAATTGGTTCTACAGACGATGTTGCTGACGCGATTGAATATCTACTATCGAATAAGTCTTCTTGGGTAACGGGCACGATTCTAAATGTCGATGGCGGCGTGATGGCGGGTCGAAACTAAATTACTTGTCGCCTTCCACGCGGTGTGGGAGGCGCTACATGAATATTAATCACTATAAACAAGAAATAATTAAAGGATTTAACATGAGTAATGCACCATTAAATGGCCTTAACTTAGAAGACCTATCAGCTTATACGAAAGTTATTACTGATGATGCAACACAAGCGGTATCTGAATACGGCATTGTTGCTGAATGGAAAGGTGGTGTTCATAGCGAAATTCGCACGTTGAACCAAAAGGTAGGTGGAACAGAAATCGTTAAAGATTTTACTTTCGACGTGGGGGAACCAGAAGAGCTTCTTGGCAATAACGCATACCCTACGCCACAAGATTACCTGTTGGGTGGCATGGCTGGCTGTATGATGGTTGGTTTTGTTGCAGGCGCCAGTGCCCGCGGCATTCGTTTAGAGTCTGTAAAGTTGACCATCAAAGGTGCTTTGGATCTTCGTGGGTTCTTGAATGTAGCAGAAGAAGCTCCGGTTGGCTTCGAAGAGATCCAATTTCAGTTTGAAGTTCAAGGTGATGGTACTCAAGCTGATTACGATGAAGTTATTGCTGGGGTCCAACAATTCTCTCCGAATTACCGAACAATCAGTGATGCCGTTAAAGTATCAGCGATTGTGGCTTAATTAAACGATTTTATTTAATTAGCTAAAAATATAGAAACCTTTTTTAATTTATGCACTGCCACTGCTTTGAGCCTATATTTTAATATAGGCTCTTTTTTATTCTAAACCCTCTAAATTAGTCAGATTTAAATTAGGTTTCTTTAAATTTGATAATGTTAATTTATTTCATTCTAATTAATGATGTAATAGGCTTAGTTACATAAAATATACATATACCTACACTGATTATCATTAAATTAATTTATCATTTTTAACTTCAGTATAGTGGAGTAATAAAATGAAACCTCTTAAATATGTGATGACACTTGCTTTAATTCAAGGCTCATTCGCATGTCATAGCGAACAAGTTAAAAAAGACCAGACCCATGATATTAATGGGGTTTGGTTTAGCCAACGAGACGGCGAAATTAAAGTTATCGAAAATGAGACTACAAGAACAATACAAGTGGTTAATAGCACTTGTTATGAAGTGTCTAACTCTCTGAGTTATGGCACAGAGTTGAGTTATGAAGCGATAAAACAGCATTCCATTCGTCAAGATAATCAATTGATTCTTAATATTCTTCGACCTAGACCTTTTACTTATACTTTAGTTAGCAATATCAATGATGTATGTACTGAAGGTCTTGGCCACTCTATGGTTCGCGATGGTTACTTTGATTTTGATGCTCAATCGATGTTCGATATATATTGGCAAGATATGAACAACCACTATGCCTTTTTTGATGAACGTAACATTGACTGGGATGAGGTTTATGATAAATATTATGATGACTTATACGGTGCAGACGACGAACAGTTAATTAATGTATTCGATGAAATACTGCGTCACTTAAAGGATGATCATAGTTCTATTTCTATCCCTTCAAAAGAGTTGCAGATATGGTATAGCAATAAAGCCACCTTGGAACAACAATTGGAGTTGGAAGCTGACCAGTTAAATATTCCTGAATCAGAAAAAGAAAGCTACATAATCAGTCAGAAGGATAAAATCACGCTCAATATCATGAAGTATTTGTTTGAACATGAACAGGAAGGTTTTAAAAAACGAGCTTCTCGTGAGAGCAAGGAACATCGTCTTAACTGGGGCATCATTGATAATAAGGGCATACCGACTGGATACTTAAGAATTGGCGACTTCATGAGCTATATCGATGAAGGTTTAATAACAGGGACTCCTAAACGAAACACAGATAAAGCTCATCGTCAGTTTGAAGAATTAGTGACTAAAATATTAACGCAGCTAAATGATACCCAGTCGTTGATTATCGATATCCGTGAAAATGAGGGTGGGCTTGATATGCAAGGTCTATGGTTATTGCAACATTTGATTGAAGAGCAGCAGTTAGCTTGGCATGTTAGCTCTTACTTCAAGGGTGAATTCAGCCATGATGTCGATGTCACGATGACTCCGAGCGATGGTATTTCATATACAAAACCGATTGTACTTTTGACCTCTTTTGGAACGGTTAGTGCAGCAGAGACATTCGCATCGGCGATGAAGACGCTCTCTCACGTGACCATCGTTGGTGAATCGACATCAGGCGCCACCTCAGATGCGTTTGGCAGAATGCTGCCTAATGGCTGGGAGTATTCATTAAGTAATTTATATTATAAGAATCGCGACCTTGAAAACCATGAAGTCACAGGGGTACAGCCAGATCACGTGGTTAGAAACTTTGTGTTAGAAGATCGTCAGCAAGGCCGAGATGTTGTGCTCGAAAAAGCATTGTCATTACTTTATTAAGGCTAACGAGTGCTTAGTTAGAGTGTCACTTGGATAACGAAAAATAGCCGCTGATTAGCGGCTATTTTTGTATGGCTTGTATAAATTCAGGCAAGCCTATCGGTGGTTATGTATACCCGAGTAGTTCGGTACACATAGTGCTTTTTATCGGGTTTGAGCTAGAGACTAATCTAGGTTAACACGCTCAAATTTGACAGTGTGGCCACCGGTGTTTTGACTTGATTCTGTTGCGTAATACAGAGATACCTTACCATTTGAATGAAGGTAGAACTCTTCACCTGTATTCACTTGAAGCGTCGAATTTTCAGAATTTCGAGAATCAATGTAGTTGATCGATACTGCGGTGATAGCATTTCCGTTTTCATCGATTGCGCTTCCCGTCGCCGAAACTCGATACGTCGTATCCGCATCAATAAAATGTGATAGAGGCTGAGCGTTGCCTACAAGAATATTGTGATCAGACGCGCTAACAGCGACACCTTCTTGAACAGGTAAACCACAGAATCTTGCTGTTACTTTGATTACTTCGATGGTTTCATTTGAACCTGTGCGACCTAAGCCAAGATTCAGTTTTCCGTCAACTAAACGTGAAAAATAACGGTCACTGTTTAGATTCATGTGAAGTTCAATTCTACCAGCGTTATTCGAACCGCCGCTTGCTCCACTCTCTCCCTCAAGGATACCTGAAATCGACATTGCTTCTGTAGTGTGGTTAGCCAACAGAACCTCAACTGAAAAGCCTCGTGGATTTTCAATCTTGTCGTAGCCGAAGTCAAAATCAAACTTTTCGATTTCATTCCATGCACTGGTGTTGTAGTTAATAAGGAGTGGTTTATTTGGCTCGATGACACTTTCTAACCACTGAGAGCCATCGGTTTCTCCAAAGTAGCAGCCGCTGCTAGCCATTGACTGAGTTGATGTCATTACTAATGCACTGGTGATAGCTGCGATAACCGATTTGTTAATTAAATTCATTTTGTTCTCGTTGAATTGTTATAAAACTAGCCATTGGTCAGAACGACCGACGTACATGAATTGTAGCTATTAAAGCATTGATTAAATAACCTGGCGGTCTTTTGTTCTTTTAAATCAATTACTTGTAATGGGTTACTTTCGGTTCGCACCCTACATCAGTATTTAGTATGAAATCAAGCTAATACCCTGGAAAGTAGGACGAGGTTATCTATCATTTTTGTGGGTTATTGTTGGACTGATTAAAGTATGTACTAAAGTCTCTTAAATTGTTCTAGCTAGCTTTGTAAAGATCTGAATTATTTAGGTTAATTGAAATAGTTAGCTATTAATCAGTGCAGTATGTTGGTGGTTAAATCTGAATCTTTCTTTGCAGAGAAGGGTAATTACTACCACCTCTAATCACTATCTTCCCCATTCACCCCCTCTCTCAGCCATTCACTCCTCATTATTACCATTCGTCGCATTGATAAAACGACGTGACAGTTTGTGGTTAACCTTTCAACGTCAACATTTGAAAGGGATTGAAATCATGACTGCTTCAAACACTTACAACTTATTTACTGCTCTGTTTCGTCGTTCACTTTTAATTGGGTTAGCTTCAATCGCTCCTACGCTGGCGCTAGCTAATCCAAGTTCAGACGTGCTTGATATTTACAACCAAGCCGCGCAAGGCAATGAAGACCTAGTCGAGGTGGCCTATGAGCGCCTCAATGACACACTGCAACAAGATGGCGCGACACCACTGACTTTGGTTTATCTAGGCAGCACAGAAACCTTAATGGGGCGTGATGCGTTCTTACCTTGGAACAAGATGAAGTATGTAGAAAAGGGTTTATCGACTATAGATAAATCATTGGTGTTGCTGAAAGACGAAGACCAACCGATTCATGAGCAACCTCGTGTTCAAGGGCTGCCAGATTCTTACCTGACTCGTGCCATGGCCGCGGTGACTTACACCTCTCTACCTGACATGTTTAACCACTTTGATCGCGGTTACGACCTGTTCCTCTCGCTACTCGCGGAAGATGAATTTCAACAACAGCACTTCTCTGCAACTTCATGGATTTATCGCTACGCAATTACCGCATCGATTCGTGCTGAAGACCTAACGCAAGCACAAGCGTGGTTAAAACAAATGGAAATGTCCGATGCCGACAACATCGAAACGATGACTGCGAAGGCCCTTATAGCGAAAGCCAAGTAATAGTTGCGAAAGAGAAATAAAGGGCATGGAAGCTAAACAGTTGGTTAGTAATCAGAGGAAAACGGGATGATTGAATTTAAAGGAATCGGCAAGTCTTATCTCACGGGTGGACAAAGTGTAGACGCACTCAAGGGAGTCGATGGGCAGATCAGACGTGGTGAAATGGTGGCACTGTGCGGCCCGTCGGGATCGGGGAAAAGTACACTGTTGAACATCCTAGGTTTGTTGGATATGGACTATCGAGGTGAGATAAATATTGCTGGCAAAGCGTATCCAACAGAGCAGATTGCTGCTGCGCGTTTTCGCCGCCAGTCGTTGGGTTTTGTGTTTCAGCGTTTCAATCTGGTTCCGGTGATGACCGCGCTTGAGAACGTCGCTTACCCATTGATGTTGAACCAATGTTCTAAGCAAGAACAGCATACCAGAGCTCAAGATATGTTAGAGCGTGTTGGGCTGGGAGATTACATCTATCACCGTCCAGACAATCTTTCAGGTGGCCAACAGCAACGTGTCGCAATAGCCAGAGCGCTAATCCACAACCCAAGCTTAGTAATCGCCGATGAGCCGACAGCGAGCTTAGACAGCCACACTGCTAATAACGTGATCGATATTATGCACGAGCTTGGCCACGAGTTTGGCACCACCTTTATTGTTGCGACCCATGATCCAAGAATGGCTAACCGTTGCGACCGTGTGATTGAGTTGGTGGACGGTAAGTTGGTTTCTTCAGTGTCAAACAAGGAGGCAGTCTCATGGGCAAGTTAATGCAGTTTGGCTTTTTGCAATCGCTTCGTTTGGCGTGGCTCAATCTATTGAGAAATGGCCGACGTAGTCTGCTTTCGGTGTTGATCATCGCGATTGCCGTGTTTGCGCTCACTTCCGCAGGTGGGTATGGACTCTATACCTATGAATCTTTGCGAGAGTCGACCGCGCGCGATACTGGTCATCTTACTTTGAGCACGCCGGATTATTTTGAACAAGACGAAGATATGCCGCTGAGTAATGGTTTAGATAATGTTCAAGCGCTCACCAAGAGCATTATTGGCGACAGCGATGTGCGTGGTGTGCAGCCTCGAGTTTACTTTAGCGGTTTGGTGTCTAACGGAAGCAAGTCGACCATCTTTATGGGAACAGGCGTTAATGAGCGCGAGTTCGACATGAAAGGACCTTTTCTTGACGTGCGCAGCGGTCAAACCCTCTCGGATGTGAAATCACCAAGATACGACAGCCAAGAGCCACAAGTGATGCTCGGAACCGACCTTGCTCGTAACCTTAAAGTGGCCGTTGGTGATTGGGTCACATTGCTTGCGACCACCAGTGATGGCGCATTGAATGCCTTTGATTTTAAGGTGCAGGGTATCTACTCGACTGGTGTGCCTGAGTTGGACAAACGTCAGTTGTACGTACACATCACCACCGCCCAAGAGCTTTTAGCGTCGGATAAAGTCAGCACCTTATCGGTATTCCTTTTTGAAACCAAAAAGACTTCTACGGTTCAACAACGCATCAAATTGGCTTTGGACAAGCAAGTTGGTCAACAGGGCTCAGATATTGAGATCACCCCATGGCAAGATCGCGCCTTTTTCTACACCAAGGTTAAAGACCTTTACGATCGTATCTTCGGCATCATGGGGGCAGTGATGGCATTGGTCGTGTTTGTGTCGCTGTTCAACACCATGACCATGTCGGTGACGGAACGTACTCGTGAAATCGGCACCTTATCGGCACTCGGCAGTTACCCATCTGAAATCGTGGCGGGTTTTCTAAAAGAGGCGGGCTTACTGGCGGTGATTGGCAGTGCGATAGGCGCATTAGTGAGTGGTTTAGTGTCGGTGTTATTGCTGGTGATTGATGTGCAAATGCCACCACCTCCGGGGCGAACCGAAGGTTACCCACTCAATATTTATTTCTCATTGGAATTGGTTGGTTACGCTACTTTGGGTGTGCTGACGATCTGTTTGCTGGCTGCTTATTTCTCTGCTCGCAAAGGCGTAAATAAGCCAATCACGGAGGCGCTGGTTTATGTATAAATTTACTCGTTCACTCACTGTTTTAGGTTCTGCGTTGGCCTTGGCTCTAGTATCAGCACCAAGCTGGGCTATCGATTCACAGCAAGTTACCGAGATGATTGCTAAGGCAGACAGCTACCGTTTGAACAGCGAACAGGCGTCGAAAGTGGTGTCTCTGGTCACGCTATATCAAGACGAGCAACTAGACAAAACCCGCGAATACAACGTCTACACAAGACCAAACCGAGAGTCGCTGGTTGTGTTCAAGTCGGCGGTCGAGGCGGGTCAAAAGATGCTGATGATAGAGGACAACTATTGGTTACTGATGCCGAAATCTCGCCGTCCAATTCGTATCACCCCGATGCAAAAATTGCTTGGCGAAGCTTCGGTAGGGGACATTTCGACGCTCACTTGGAGCGAAGATTACCAAGGTAAGTGGGTTGCCGAGCAACAGGTTGAGAGGTCGACTGGCGAGACACTCGATACTTATCATCTAAAGCTAACGGCGAAAACCAAGGGTGCCAGCTATCAATCAATTGATTTGTGGTTAACGGCAGACCGAGCGTTTCCTGTTAAAGCGGATCTGTATCTGCGTTCAGGTAAGTTAGCCAAGCAAGCTTGGTTTACTGAAGGCGTGCGAGATGGCTTGCCAAGTGTAGTTTCGATGACTTTGCTCGATAAGATTCAACCAAGTAAGAAAACCGTGATTGAGTACCGCGAGGTAAGCGAACAAGCTTTAGCGGACAAATACTACAACCCTGCTTACTTATCACGTAATAGTGTGTCTGGGCTTTAGGTGGGTGCCATGAAAGCTTCTAGTCGTCGATTCCACATCAAGCCTTTAATCGTTACTTTCCTTGTGCTGCCTTGTATGAGTAATACGACTCAAGCGGACGATCTGAGCCTAGCGTGGGACTGGCAACTGAGTGCTGAAGCTGTTGAATCGCGAGAATCGCCATTTAGCCCTTTCGAATCTGACAACCGTCAGTCACTCAATGGCTTGCTGGATCTTGAAGTTGGATATGGCAATTGGCTGGGCCTTTTTGCAGTGAAAGCCAATGACATTTTGACTAATGCTCCTCAAGACCAAGACGCGAGCTTTGAATCGGAATTCATTGTACGCGAGTTGTTTTGGCAAGGTGGTGTTGAACTGTCTAATTCAGCGTTCGGTGATCACTACCTCGATGTCACGCTCGGCAAGGTTCGCTTAGATTGGGGTGTTGGTTATGGCTACCGACCTTTAGACATCATCAAACCTTACCGACAAAATCCAGTGGGCATTGTCGCAGAAGAGGGCGCAGGTGTGGCTTCAGCGTCATTGTTCGATATGACGGGCGAATGGACACTGCTTTACAGCGATTCATCATGGACTTCCCAAGATGTGAATCAATTCGAAAAGCAGAATCAGCAACAAGGGGTTGGCTTACGTCGTTACAATTTAGTAGGCGATCACGAATATCAATGGGTCGCTTATTACGACGATGTACGCCACGGTTTGTTTGGAGCAAGCTTGGTGTCGGTATTAAACCTCGCGTGGGAGTTTCACGGTTCGTTGGTTTATCAGCGACAAAGTTTGGGTTACAGCCAGCCCAACTCACTGCTTGAACCAGTTTATCTACAAGAGCAGGGCGAGGCTTACCAAGCCTTAGTCGGACTGACATGGGCCAACGAGACGGGCCACAATGTGGTACTGGAATACTGGTTTGATAGCCGCGCTTGGAGTGATTCTGAGTGGCAAAGTGCTTTAGTGAATGCGGAATATTTGTCTCTTAATCCCATGACAACATCGTTGGCGGGCTCTTACGCTCAAGGCTATCAACACGCCAATTTAGTTCAACACAATCTCATGTTTCACTGGTCTTTGGACTTGGCACATGGCTGGCTTGAAGATATTACGCCTACATTTGATGTCATGCTGTCTCCACAGGACGGTGGCTTTATTGCTACGCAGTGGCTTAATTATCAGGCTTTCGATAATGGTGATTCATCGTTGGAATTGGAACTTGCTGCACGCTTTCTAGGCGGTAAAAGTGATTCTGCTTACGCCAACTTACCGGATAGTCATATGATTCTTTTAAATATCAAAGGACGATTTTAATGGACACTTCTTCAAACAGTCGCTTTTCATGGATTAAAAGCTTCGCGTTCACTACGCTATTTTGCGTTCTTATTGCAATTACAACCAATACGATTTGGGGAGGCGGGTTTACGCTCAACTTGGCCATCAGCTTCGGCTTTGGCTACAGCGCAGTTGGCTCTTCGTTTGTGTTGGTTGAACTATTCAAAAGGAAATCAAAGGCATTTGATGTAGGGGTATCAATGGTGATTGCAATGACCATTGGTACCTTGAATGCACACTATTGGTTGAACGGCTTTTTCGGCTCTAACCTTTCCGATCTTAAGTCTGTGATGCTGCTTGGTGTGATCTTCTGTTCCGTTTGTTATTACTATTTCTACACAAGAGAGCAGCAGCTGCGTGCCGATAATGAATTAGAGGTGGCTAAGCGTCGCCAAGCTGATCAAGAAAAGGTTGTTGTACTTAGCCAGTTAAAACAGCTGCAAAGCCAAATTGAGCCGCACTTTTTGTTCAACACTCTTGCGACCATCAATGTATTGATTGAGAGTGACAGCGTCAAAGCTAAGCTGATGCTTGAAAAACTGACTGACTTGTTACGTGTGACCCTCAAGAACAGTCGTACTGAGCAATCGACCATCGCACAAGAGGTCGATTTGCTAGACGCGTATCTCAACATCCAGAAGATACGTTTGGGTGAGCGCTTAACGTTCTCGATTGAAACCAATGAAATCAGCGACCAGCAAGTGATTCCACCTTTCTTGATTCAACCTTTGGTTGAGAATGCATTAACACACGGCATCGAGCCCAAGGCTGCTGGTGGTGAAGTCAATATCCGAATTGTTCAACAAGATGATCAGATGAAAATTGAAGTATCAGACAGTGGCGTGGGGCTAACAGCACCGTCTATTGCTACTGGCCATGGTGTTGGATTGAGTAATATTCGTCAGCGTATTGCTACCCTGTACGGAGATAAGGCGAACCTGACGATCACAGAGCAAGTGACTGGCGGCGTGGTGTCGACTATCTTGTTGCCGCTCATCAGCGAAACTAGCTCCGAGAATGCAGTTCTGAAACTCTAAGTACTGTTAAGAAAACAGACGATTTACAGTGTGAATTTAAAGGAAGAATAATGATCAACTCAGGACTAAAGCCCAGCGTGACGGCAATTATCGCAGACGATGAAGCACTGTTAAGACATCACTTGGATAAGAGTCTTGCTGAGGTTTGGCCTGAGCTAGAGATTGTCAGCAAGGCCAAAAATGGGACAGAGGCTATGCAGAGCATTCAGCAGCTACAACCAGATGTTGCCTTTCTTGATATTCGCATGCCAGAGCTTGATGGTATTTCGTTAGCCAAACAGTTGAACAAGCTTGCATCACCGCCGCTGGTGGTCTTCATTACGGCTTACGACGAGTATGCGGTTAAAGCCTTTGAGCACAATGCGATAGATTACCTACTTAAGCCAATCAATGAAGAGCGCCTACTTGCTACCTGTCAGAAGATTCAAGCGCGCTTATCAAGTAATCAAACACAGTCCGGTCATATGCCAGAACAACCCGACATCGCTGCACTCATGAGTCAACTTCAGCAACTGTCACAATCGGCGTCACAGCAAACGCAGCCTCCTTATCTGTCGCAGAAAAAGTATCTCACGTGGCTTAAAGCCAGCGTTGGCGAAGACATTCACCTGATCGCCGTTGATGATGTGGCGTATTTCAAAGCAGAAGATAAGTATGTATCGATATTCAAGAAAGGGCAGGGCGGGCTATTAGAGGAGTTTATTCTTCGTGTATCTCTAAAGGAGTTACTCGCTCAACTTAATCCGGATGAGTTTTGGCAGATCCATCGTTCAGTGGTGGTGAAAGTGTCGGCCATTGATAAGGTCAAAAAAGGACTATCCGGTCAGATGTCGGCGTATGTATCTGGTGAGAAGCTGCCAATCAGCCGTGCCTCACAAGCTCTGTTTAAAGGCATGTAGAGACGTTGTTTAAAGGCATGTAGTCTGTTTTTCTTACCCTTACTCCTGAACTTCTAGTTGAATATGGCTGATTTCACATGGTTTATTGCAATTTATAAAATGACGATCCAGATCACAACTATACTCATTTGGTTCAATATTAAATAATAATCATTAGCTCAATCTGTATATTGTCAGTGAATGACATTAAGAGGTTGTTATGAAGACATATTATTTAGCGACGGCAATATGCTTTGCCCTGGTTGGTTGCAGTTCTACATCAAAAACCAATGAAACTTTAATTCAAACAGATCCTGCCTGGACATCTGCTCAACTGGACAATGGTTTTACCTACCATGTTTATCCTGATCATGAAGCATCGGTATCTGTGCGCTTAGTTGTGCACGCGGGCTCCATTCAAGAAACACCTCAACAAGAAGGCTATGCTCACTTTGTCGAGCACATGGCATTCAATGGCAGCAAGAACTTCTCTCAAAACGATGTTATTCGTCTATTTGAAGATGCGGGTTCTAGTTTCGGTGCGGACTTAAATGCTTATACCTCTTATGAAGAGACGGTGTATGAATTAGATTTGCCAGATAACCTCCAATTAGAGCAAGCCTTGACTTGGATGCGTGACGTTGGCGATGGCCTCGATCTCTCTAGTTCGGAAGTTGAAAAAGAAAAGGGAGTGATTCTTGGTGAGTTTCGTATGGCTCGTCTCGATGATAAGTCGTTCCCCGAGAAATATGTTGATTACCTATTCGAAGGCAGCCCTTATGAATCGCAAGATGCGCTAGGAACTAAAGCTTCGGTTATGGCTGCCACGTCGGAAGGGCTTACCGACTTTTACCAAACTTGGTATCAACCTCAAATCGTTGAGCTAGTGGTTTCTGGTGATGTGGACCTTAAAACAGTGATCCCAATGATTGAAGAGAAATTTTCGAGCTGGGAGCGCGGTAAAACGTCAAAGCCACAAAAGCAGAATACGACTTCGTTCAATGAAGGTGACTACATTGAATATGCTGGCAGAGAAGCTCCGAGTATTTCTTTGACGTTTAACCGAGGTTTAAACACTGTTGAAACCCACGCTCAACAACATCAGCGTTGGTTGGATGAAACCACTCAGATTCTTATTCAGCAGCGTTTAGAGGCAGACTTTAATGATGCAGCGCTACCGACGCAATGGATAACGTCAGATAACATCAGGTTGGGTGCTCTGCTTTATTCATCGACAAGTGTTGGCTTCCCAGCAGGCAGCCGTGATGCGGTTCAGAAAGCGTTGGTTTCTACTTTAACGTCGTTACGTGATTACGGTGTTTCTGAAGGAGAAATTGCGAGTGAGCTCCATTATTATCAAGACTCACTGGATGATATTGAGCACGACTGGGATAAAAGGGACAGTGTGGATCACGTGAACGATAAAGTGAACGCATCACTGTCTGGCGATATTGTCCAATCTCAAAAAGACTATCAGGCCAGCATGGAAGCCTTTCTTGCTAATTTAAGCCTTGAAGCGATTAATAAAAATATCAAAGAAGTCCTTTCGAGTGATTACTTTTTGATTGTCGGCATGGATGACAATGAGGATCGCACAGCGGTTCTGGCTTCTCTAGATGGATTAAAAGCTTCTTATAGTCAGCAGGGTACACAGACATTCGTAACGGCAACAGCCAGTGCATTTGCTTCGCCTACCGTACCCGGCGAGGTTGAATTGGTAGAGCAAATGTACGCCGATCCAAATATTCAAAAGTGGACTTTAAGTAATGGTATCGACATGTGGTACCTACGTGATTCATACGCGAAAGACGATGTTGGAATAATGTACGTGAGTCTTGGCGGTAAAGCGGCGTTGGATCCGGATTTATACGCAGCTGCAAATGTGACATTACCTGTTATTGCTCGAAGTGGTGCTGGTGACTTTACGGGATCTGAGCTGAAAGCCTACTTTGATCGTGAAGGGATTTTAGTCGATTCTTTTATTTCTTCGACGCGACATGGCATTGAGTTTAATATCGAAAAAGATGGGGTGAGTGACGCGTTTGCTGCGCTATATACCTTCATGGTGTCTCCTAAAGTGAATTCTGATCAGCTTGAAGCTGTGAAGCAAGAGCTAGTGCAAGATAAAGAGTCCTTCCTAAGTACGCCTGTTGGTCAATTTGAACAAGCGATCAATCAAAATATTTATCGCTCGGGAAGCCGCCATCTATTCGTAAATAAAGAGCGTGTTAAAGCGGTTTCTGTTGAAGATGTCCGTGCTGTTCATCAACAATTATTTGGTCAACTAAGACACAACCAGTTGGTGGTCGTTGGTGATATCGACCCAAGTGAGTTGAAACCTCTAGTTCGTAAGTACTTAGCTTCAATTCCATTGCAAGCGGGGACGGTGCCAGACTTCAAAGTGGAGTACAAGCAACCAGCGAAACCACGTATTGATGTCGCGATCAACAACGTAAATAGTGCGGAATATATCTTACGAGTGATTCCAGAGCCGACGACGATAGAAAGTGGAGGCTGGACTGCAAAAGATGTCTTCATGGAAGACTTATTGCAACGTTTAGTCGCATCTCGTTTAGACTCTTATGTTCGTGAAGAGTTGAGTTTAGATTATTCACCTTATGCTTATGCGGCTTCGAATGATGGTGAACCGACTCATGAGTGGGTAATCGGAGCAATGATCGCGCCGGAGAACGTAGATACTGTTGAAATGGCGATTGATAGAGTGATCTCAGACCTCCTACAAGGTATTTCTGAAGACGAACTGCATTCGATAGTAAAACAGTTTGAAGCTGACTTCGTGCCACTAGAGGCAAGCTCTATCGATCAGGCGTGGTTTGTGTCTCGTTATCTATTGTATGGGTATGGAGTGGAAGCTTTGGCTGATGTTGACCGAGTCGCTAAATCAATATCGGTTGAAGACATGAATGCTCTGCTCCATCACCTATTTGGCGAGAATAGCCGTAAGGTTAAGAACATCATGCGTCCTGAAGCTTAATCGCTTTGATACTGTGTAATAGCTATAAAACGTCATAACGCTCAGCGTTGGACGCATACGTAATGGAAAGCCAAGCTTAGTTGCTTGGCTTTTTCTTTTTTTAGAAGCACTGAAGCTTAATCGGTTGCATTGAACCATTTTCTAAAAAAATGTTTTAAATCAAGACAGCTTTTCAATTGTGTTGTAGATTGGCGATCTACGAGAATGTTGTTTGGATATTAGATTGCTTAAACTGGGTACCCGATTAGTCTTAATGTTATTTTTACTGAGCTTTGGCTTAGTGAATTCTAACGGCTATTCGTTTCCTTCTAAGCCGTTTCAAATCGAGACTGCTCAACAGCAATCCTCAGTCAATAAACAGTGTAAGAACGCTGCAATTGATGACCCATTGGCCTATTTAGAGTGCGATAAAGCTCAGCTAGGCGCTTCGTCAGTAGGTGACAGCTCCAACTATCACGATACTGAATCTAGCCTTCAAGCGACGACTTACCGACGTATATCAACCAATGAGCAAGAAAGCGCGCCCGACCTTGAGCCTGCTTATCACTTGCTGATTGACTTCTCTCCCCCTTCTTTACTGGCTTCGCTGTTAGCGACAACCCCAATGTTGGACCTCAAACAGCACTGGACCAGTATTGTCAGCTCTCCGCCTTCCCGTTTGTCGGGGTGGAAAGAGGGCAACATCCAATATTCACATTTCCGAGAACTTCTTAGCTAATCGTTTGCCCCTGATTGGTCGTATCGACGATCCTTTGTGTCCGTTGTTCTATCCAATCCTCAAAACAATTCGCGAATGCACTCTGCTGTCGTTTAATCAGTTTGGTCTGGTTGTCGTCAGTTTCGTACCTGTTCGCAACATATTAGCTTAAGAAATAAGAGATCTTGACTGTGAAAAAACGCATTCCAAGAAAACAAATCAACCACTACTCGAAGTGGAAATACGTGGTACTTATCACCACCATTATCATCATGGTTCTGAGCGCTTTACCCTCTTGGTATGGCGAAGATGCTTCAGTTCAAATTAACAATCGCTCTGAGCAAACCATCGACGCGACGCAGGTGACTCAATACCTCGCGAGCGAAGGCATCCAAGCTAAATCGGCTTATCAGAAAGACAAGCGTTTAGTTGTGATATTGGAAGATGCAGAACAACAAGCGAAGGCTAAAGAGGTGCTGAATGAGCGCCTATTGGACAACGCGACTGTTGCGCTAGCGATGGAGCCTGCAGCACCAAAATGGCTGACTGACATGGGCTTCGCGCCGATTCAGTTAGGCCTTGATTTACGTGGTGGTGTGCAGTTTTTACTCGAAGTAGACATGGAACCGGTTTATCACGCACAAGCGCAATCTGTGGTCGACGAGATCACCAGCCAAGTGCGTTATGCACGCGGTAAAGTGGTGAACAACCAAGTTGAATTTAACTTCCGTACAGATGCAGATTTCGAAAAAGCACAAAAACTGATTCGTGAAGAGTTCCCACAATGGCAACGTGACCGTTCAGATAAATCGCTAACGTTAACTCAGTCTGAAGAAGAGCAAAGAACGCTACGTAACCTAACGGTTCAACAAAACCTGCAGATCATGCGCAGCCGTATTGAAGAGCTTGGTATCACCGAAGCTTCAATTCAACGCCAAGGTGAAAGCCGTATCCGTATCGAATTGCCGGGTGTACAAGATCCTGCAGCTGCAAAAGACGTGATTGGTGCCACGGCATCATTGGCATTCTACTCGGTTTACGACAACCCAACGCGCAACACTCAAACGCTAAAAGATACCGATGGCAACCGTGTGGTTGTCGCTCGTAAAGCAGTACTAAGTGGTGAACACATTATTGATGCACGTAGTGGCATTGGTGAAATGGGCAGCGCAGAAGTAAACATCACCCTAGACTCTGCGGGTGGTAAGAAAATGTCTGAATTCTCTCGTCATAATATCGGTAAGCCAATGGCGACTGTGTACAGCGAGTACAGCCGCGACAGAGCTGGTAACAGCGAGAAAACCAGTGAAGTGATCAGCGTAGCGAACATCCAATCTCAATTGGGCAGCCGTTTTAGAATTACTGGTGCTGGCACTATGGCTGAAGCGCAAGAGTTGGCTCTACTGCTTCGCGCAGGCTCATTAACCGCGCCTGTGACCATCATTGAAGAGCGTACCATTGGTCCATCTTTGGGCGCAGAAAACGTGACTAACGGCTTTGCTGCACTGGCGCTTGGTCTTGGTCTTACTCTTACGTTTATGGCGCTATGGTATCGCCGCCTTGGTTGGGTAGCGAATGGTGCGCTTATCGTTAACATGGTAACGCTGTTTGGTCTGATCGCATTGCTACCGGGTGCGGTATTAACACTGCCGGGTATTGCTGGTTTGGTATTAACCGTTGGTATGGCGGTGGATACTAACGTACTTATCTTCGAACGTATTCGAGACAAAATGAAAGAAGGACGAAGCTTTGCTAGCTCCATCGATCGAGGTTTCGATAGCGCGTTCTCATCTATCTTCGATGCTAACTTCACCACAATGATTGTAGCTGTCGCTCTTTACACCATTGGTAACGGGCCAATTCAAGGCTTTGCTTTGACACTGGGCTTAGGTCTTCTAACCAGTATGTTTACGGGCATTTTTGCTTCACGAGCGATCATCAATTTGGTTTGGGGGCGTGACCAACGCCACGATGTAAGGATTTAAGCATGAGTACTTCAACAAAAATGACAATTTCAGAACGCTATTTTTCAAATAGTAATATGACTCTCCTACGTAAGGTGATGTCGGTAATCTCTATTGTGTTGTTCATGAGCTCAGTAATGCTGGTGGCCGTGAAAGGGTTCAACTGGGGCTTGGATTTTACAGGTGGTGTGGTCGCTGAGGTTCAACTTTCTGATCAAGTGACCAAAGACGCGCTGAAAACACAACTTGATGCTGCGTTTCAACAAGACGTGCAAGTGGTTGGCATGGCAGAGCAAGACCGCTGGACCATTCGCTACAGCCAACTGACAGACGCACCGCAAGCCAACTTAGTTGATGCCTTGGCATCGGTGAGTGACCAAGTGAAAGTACTGAACAGCAGCGTGGTTGGCCCTCAAGTGGGTCAAGACATGGTTGACCAAGGTGGCTTAGCGGTATTGGTGTGTTTCTTAATGATCATGCTTTACCTAAGTGTACGATTTGAATGGCGTTTAGCTCTAGGTGCTCTGGCTGCGATCATTTACGACGTGACGATTATCTTCGGCTTATTCGCCTTGACTCAGTTTGAGTTCAACCTAACGGTGTTAGCGGCGGTATTAGCGATTCTAGGTTACTCACTCAATGACTCGATCATTATCGCTGACCGTGTCCGTGAGATGCTGCGTGGCAACCCTAACGGCGATACCGACAACCTGCTTAACGAATCAGTTAAAGCAACGTTCTCTCGTACTATGGTGACTTCAGGTACGACGTTGTTGACGGTATCTGCGCTTTGGTTGCTTGGTGGCGCAGCGCTACAAGGTTTTGCGATTGCATTGGTTGTGGGCATTGCGAGTGGTACATGGTCTTCAATTTCGGTCGGTATCACCCTTCCGAAATTACTTGGCTTACAGCCTTGTCACTATCAAGTAAAACCACCTGTAGAAGTTGAGGGTGAGTACCCTTAGGTTATCTATTTTGATAATGCTGCAACTCAGTAAGTGAGTTCACTTAGGCCCTTCGTTTTTAACCGAACGAAGGGCTTTATTTTATTTAAGAGTCAAACAGTTAGGAAAAGAGAGCCTATTTCAAAAAACGACGGATTGAGCAGGCAAGTACTAATGATATGAAGTATGTTTATATGACGTTAGTCGAAATGAGGCAAGGGAATGGAATATCGACATCAATGTCACGTAGGCGACCACGGTGATGCACTGAAGCACCCTGTATTAAGTGCTCTGGTTCAGTCATTAATGCAGCAGCATTCGCGCCTCAATGTTATCGACACTCACTCAGGTACTGGGTGTTATGACCTAACTACTGCGCCAAGTAATCACGCGGGTGAATTTGCAGAAGGGGTTGGGTACCTTTGGCGAAACAAGGCTTACCTTCCTGAGTCATTCGCTTCTTTTATGTCGGTGTTGGAATACTACAATCCGAATCAACTTATCACGCTGTACCCCGGTTCGGCGGCGATTACCTATCAACAAGGTCGCAGCCAAGATAGCTTCTATTTCTCTGATATTCAGCAAGATGAAGCCGACTTACTGCAAACCAATATTGAGAAGTTGCAACGTGATCTTGATATCTCCAGTAATCTGACCATTACTGCGGGCGATGGGCTTAAAGCATTGCCTGACGATGTTGCGAAACATAACAGCCATCACCTGATAGTTATCGACCCACCTTACGAAACGGATTCCGAATATCTCGCGGTGATTGATGCTTTGGTTAAGGCCTATCAGCAGTCGGAGAGAGTCTCTGCGTTAATTTGGTATCCGTTATACACAGATGATCGAAGCTCTCTAATATTGGACCACTGTGTGACAGCGGTGAAAGATGGCTTGTTGCCAAGTCCGATAAAGTCGGAATTACGATTGCGCGATCCGAAAGGAGATGACCGCCTTATTGGCAGTGGCTTGCTGCTATTTAACCCACCACAAGGCATTGCAGGGACGGTTGCTGACACGCTCGATTATTTACATAGTCAGCTTGCAACCAATGGCGAAGGCTATTGGCAAATGAAAAGTCTATAAGACTGATTTGTTTGGGCTTTTTGGTGAATTAGTAGACATAGTTCACTAATTCACTGTTATTTGTGTGGTTTAAATTGACCAAACGCTAACTTTTATCGATTGATTAATTGCAGTGAATCATTTAAAAATGGAATATCAACGCGCGCAAGTGCATAATGGCGCATAAGTTAAATAATTAGCCCAAATTAATATCAGATTGTGGTTTACCCCCTAAACTGCATTAGGCTCGCACTAGTCACGCGAGCCTTTCTTTTGCCTGAAGGAAATTCTTACAACAGTTGCTCTTCAATCTTGAGTGCTTTCTCGATGAGTTTTGCATTGAAATCGACAGCTCCCACTGAGTAGTGCGCTTCACGATGACAAGTCGGACAAAGCGCAATTACATTTTCAGGACAATCTGCACCACCATCAGCTAGCCGTGTCAGGTGATGTACTTCTAGGTAAGGGCCTGTCTTGGTTTCAAAAGGCGAAGGCATTTCACAACCTTCACAGATACCATTTGCCCTCTTTTTGGCGTAAAGCTTAATTGCTTCACTACGATATTTTACATGTGTGAGTTGTTCTTTAGTGCCAGTTTGAAGTGGTGTTGAAGCTAAAGCGATGTCTCGTAATTGCTTCAGAGATTTACTTTTGGTCGGCTTGGTAAGGTATGACATTTTTGGAGATTGAACTGAATCCCCAATAGTTTGCGGGACGATATCTAAATGGAAAACTATCGCATCACGGAGTTGGTCGTTCCTGTCGGGGCGTTGCTCAATGTGATGACAAATGTAGTTGCAGATTCCGACGAATCTAACAAAACCAGTTGAGACAGATTCAAATAAGAGAATCTCTTTAAGGTTGTTTTGGTGTTCAAAGATCGCCAAGTTTCCCTTAACCATCTGCATATCACCTTCTTGTCCTTCTCCTGTATATCGGAAAGTGCCGTCTGCACTAAAACCATCAGAGTAGCCAAATTCTTCACCAGCATCGCTAGTGAAGATAAATACATATGGGTGGGCTGCAGGCGTAGCGATACCACCATATTGCTGACCTTTGTAGCGACCGTGTATATCTGTGCGTCGATTGTAAACCTGTCCTACGTTGAACAATGGAGAGTCCTCGTTTATTCGTTTAAACTCTAAATATTATTGATATTTTTGTAATTTAAATTTCATATAAAGTTCAAATATAACAGTGGGTTAAATTAAAATATGCAAGTGGATTCTTGGGTGTGAAAAGGTATCGGTTCGGTCACGTTTCTAAAGAGGCAAGCCTGCAGGACTCATGCAGGCTTGGTGTTTATTTAATGTTTTACCACTACAACGCCGGATAATCGATATAGCCTTTTTCATTGCCGCCGAATAGAGTCGCGCCATCGAGTTGTGCTAACTCACTGCCGTTTTGCAGGCGTGATACCAGATCGGGGTTGGCAACAAATGGGCGACCAAATGCGACGAGATCGGCGTAGCCTTTGCCTAACACTTCTTCGGCGCGTTCTGGTGTGTAGCTGCCAGCGACGATGATAGTGTTGGAGAATAGCTCCCTTAGTTCTACTCGGAAGCTTTCAGGGATCACGGGTGCATCATCCCAATCGGCTTCTGATAGGTGCAGATAAGCGATATTACGAGCTTGCAGTTCCTTTGACGCATCTAAAATGGTTGGCACTATGTCTGGGCAGTTCATGTCTTTGAAGGTGATGAACGGAGCCAAACGCACGCCGACTTTATCGGCACCTATCTCTGCAATAACTGCATCAACCACTTCAATCAGAAAGCGAAGTCGGTTCTCACGGCTTCCGCCATAGTTGTCGTTGCGCTTGTTTGAGTTGGTTCTTAGGAATTGATCGATTAGGTAGCCATTGCCGCCGTGGATCTCGACACCATTAAAGCCTGCTTCGATGGCTTTCTTGGCCGAGTTGGCAAAATCTTGAACCACTCGATCGATGTCTGCTTGGGTCATCTCTCTTGGTTGGATGCAATCGACCATGTTGCCGTTGCCATTCTCATCAGAAATCCACACCTGAGTTTCTATTGGAGCCAAAGCTGAGGGTGCTATCGGCAGTTCGCCTTTTTGAAAGGTAGGGTGAGACACGCGGCCGACATGCCAGAGCTGACAGAATATTGCAGCACCTTGTTCTTTGGCTGCTTTGGTTACTGACTTCCAACCTTCAATCTGTGCATCGGTGTAAACGCCGGGAGTGAATGAGTAGCCTTGAGAGTCATCAGAGATCTGTGTCGCTTCAGTGATGATAAGCCCAGCGCTAGCACGTTGTTGGTAATAGGTCGCCATCATGTCGTTTGGTACATTGCCCGGTTGACTGGTACGAGCGCGAGTCATAGGTGCCATAACGACACGGTTTTGCAGTGCTAGACCTTTGAGTGCTGATGTTTCGAATAATTTGTTCATGGTATCCACCTTGTTTTAATTCAGTACTTTTTAATTCAATGTTTATAGTTTTGTATTCGGGTTATAGAGCGGATTACTTGCTTTCCGCTGGGCTAAAAATCGATTTGCTCTGAGGCTTATCAGCTCGGTTGGCTTTGGCGATAAGTAGCAAGCCAATTACAGGAACAACAACGGCTGCGAATGGAATCATGCCTGCGCCTAGCTGGCTGTCGAGTACCATGCCACCAAGGAATCCACCGAAGGCATTCGCCAAGTTAAACGCTGAGATATTCGCTGTTGCTGCTAGCTCTTGGCCTTCGCCACCGTGGTTCATTACTCGAAGTTGCATGGCAGGAACGTTCGCAAATGATGCAATACCAAAGACAAATGCCGCTGCAACGAAGAGGATTTTGTTGTCTACCACAAGGCCAACTACAACCAATGAAGCGATCATCACGACAGCCCAAAACATGGAGGCTTTGCCTAAATCTTTATCGGAAGAGCGGCCACCTAATGTGTTACCTATGATTAAGCCGACACCTACAATCACTAAGATCCAAGTAACAGACTCTTGACCGTAGCCGGTGATGTGCATAGCGATTGGTGCAAGGTAGCCGTAAAGCGTCATGAAGCCAGACCAAGCAAAAGCAGTGATTGCCAAGCTAATCAGTAGCATTGGGTTTTTGAACGCTAACAGCTGAGTTTTGATGTCTTTTGCTTCGCTATGACCGCTTGATTTGATTGACGTTAGGATAGAAATCATCGCGATGGTGCCAAGTGCAGCCACGGTAAAGAAGGTGGTGTGCCAACCGAATTGCAAACTAATCCATGTACCAGCGGGAACGCCAAGAACGTTAGCCAGCGTTAAGCCTGCGAACATTTGACCAACGGCACGGCCTGCCATTTTTTCCGACACTAAGTTGGTTGCGACAACCGCACCTATGCCATAGAAAGGTCCTTGAACTAAGCCTGCAATCACGCGGCTAGCGAGCAGTAATGGGTAGCTAGGTGCTAGGGCTGATAAGACATTGCCGATGATGAACAGTGCCATTAAGCCAATCAGTACCACCTTCTTATTAAAGCGAGCAAGGTAGATGGTTAAGATTGGGCCACCAATAACGATAGCTAACGCGTAAGCACTGATTAGATAACCTGCTTGACCTTCTGTGATTGAAAGGGATGTGGCAATTTGTGGAAGAATGCCAGCGATAACAAACTCAGCGGTGCCAATTGCAAATGCCGCGAGTGTCAGTATCCAAACTTGGAATGGGATCTGTTCTTTTTTCATGATGATCTACCTATGTAAATTCTTGTTTGTTAGGACGTGAGACAAACGCCCTAACCATTGTTCTTTGTGTCTTTGCGAGGTGTTAGCCGAGTAGAGCGCCGCCATCGATGTCGATGATTGACCCAGTTACGTATGGGTTATTAATCGCGAACAGGTAACCCATGGCGATCTCTGAAGCTTCGCCAACCTTGCCTGTGGGTAGGTTGTTTTTGGCGTTGTCGTACATGCTTGCACGAGCGGAATCGTCCATGTTTTTGTAGGCTTCAGTCATGGTTAGGCCCGGGCTAACGGCATTGACGCGAATGGGGGATAGCTCTTTCGCCAGTATTTTGGTCACGCTTTCTAGCGCGGCGTTGATGGCGGTTTTTACGTAAGTGCCAGCCACTACTTTGCGAGACAACATGCCCGTTGTGAGCGTGATAGAGCCGTTGGGTTTGATGTAACGTGCCGCATGCTTGGCGACGTTCAGGCTGCCCCAAAATTTGGTATCAAATGCCGTTTTTGCGTCTTCAAGCGCAACGTCTGTCACCTTTCCAGCCGGAGCAGATGAGCCAGCAGTGACCACCAAATGATCGAAGGGACCAATGGATTCGAAGTATTCGCAAATCGACTTTTCATTGCTGATATCAACACCTGTGTGTCGGCTGGCAATGTGTACTGTGTTGTCTTCGTTTCTCAATTGCATCGCCAATGCTTTGCCGATACCTGACGTGCCACCAATGATGACGAAAGTGCTTTTTTCTTGGTTCGTTACTGCGTTGTTCATGTTCTGAATTCCTGCGTGTTCTGCTGATGGTTGTCATTATATTTATTCGACTAATTTTGATAATTGGCTAAAATGTGAATTCATTATTCGGTTTAAATGAACAGTGTGACGAGGAAGAAGTAGCATGGATAAGTTTTCAGACATGGCGATGTTCGTCAGTATCGTGAAGCATCAAGGTTTGGCTGCAGCTGGGCGGGAGCTAGGTTTATCGCCTGCGACCATGACAGCAAGGCTTCAGGCACTGGAAGAGCGATATGGCGTGAAGCTGTTGAATCGAAGTACTCGACATGTGTCTTTGACTGACTCTGGCGAGCTGTATCACAAGGCGTGTTTGGAGATATTGGATAACGTTAGCGAAGCCGAAAATCTGATTCAAAATGGCGTCAAAGAGGTTAAAGGCCCTTTAAAGATCGCCGCGCCGAAAGACATCGGCAAGCAGTACATCCTGCCAATCTTGTCGGAGTTTTGTCAGCAATATCCCGACGTGGTCCCTTACCTGTATTTGAACGATAACCTATCGAACATTGCTGAGTCGGGCATGGATGTGGTGATTCGCTACGGAGAGTTGGTCGATAGCAGTTTGATATCTAGGCGCTTATCCCCGAGCCGACGTGTGCTGTGTGCTTCTCCTGAATATCTCGCTAAGCATGGAACGCCATTAACACCGCAAGATTTAGTAGATCATGACTGTTTGGCAATGCTACGTAGCAATGAAGAGCTCAAGACATGGCACTTCCAAGATCACGACATGAAGAAGTCGATTACCGTTGTGCCAAAGCGATTCTCAGACGACGGTGAAGTGATTCGCTACTGGGCATTAAAAGGTGAGGGCATTGCCCTTAAATCAGTACTGGATGTGCAAGACGACATCAATAACCAACGCCTTGTTACCCTGCTTAATGGCTATATGAAAAACTTCAATACCTCGACCTCTGTATCGAGTGCAGACTTAAATGTGGTGTACATCAGCAAGAAGTATCAGCCGAAGCGTATCCGGCTGTTTCTTGATTTCTTGTTTGAGCGGTTTGGAGATTGCGTCAACTCGAGTTGTTGATTTCCTAGTTACGAAAATAATAGAAATACAACGATGGCAACCGCTAACGCTCTTGGGATAAAGGTATCTTTGTCTATCATGGGCACCTCTTATCGTGCCTCAAATGAATGAGGCACGGGTTATGTTTTTGGGGTTAGCGAAGGTGTAGGTAGAACGGAGAGAAGGTATCAATTACGTCAACTAAACGTTGAAGTTGCTTGATATCGCCCTTGGTTGCCTTCGCCGTTGATTCTTCAACATTGATGTCTTTGACTAGGAACAAATGAACAAGGTCTTGTTTTGACATCTCGACCGTTAGATCGGCGCTCTCGGAGCTAAAACCATTGTCGACAGCCATCGTGCGGTTAGACACGTTCACAAGGTATGGGCTTCCATCCACAACAAGGTTGATAACGTGCGTCTCGTTGGTGTTCAGTTGCTCGGCCATAAGGCGAGTTGGAATCAGTGACATCACGTCATCGGTTGGTGCCTCAACGAACTTGCTGGCATCGCCGAAGAAGTTCATTGTATCGAGTACACCATCTAATTCTCCGCGAAGCTCTGCTGCACCTGTGAGTGCCCAGTGACGCCAACCCGGAGTCGATTGTTCCCAGCCCCAACGCTCTAGTGCAACGGCTTTTTGTCCACGAGCATACATATCGCTGTGATCGACGCGGATAACATGCGTTAGGATCTGCATCGCTTCACCGTACTGTTGTTTTTCGATCATGCGGTCCGCGGCCTTTTTAATGGCGTCTGGGCCACCCATCATATCAACATACAATTGCGCCATGTCCTTGTGTGGTGGCTTCGCAAACTCACTGGCATCACCATTGAACCAACCGACATTGCCTGCATAGATATTGGCAACATTTTGATATTCTGAGCCACGCAGCGGGCGCAAGTAGTCATGATCCTTGAGTTCTTCCGGAAGGCGAATGCTGTCCGAAAGCTCGTGCATGGTATAGCCTTTGTTGATATGGCGAACCGTTTGATCTTGCATGTAGCGCAGTGAATCCGCGTAGGCTTTCATCACATCTTCAACACGCTCTTGGCTGACTGCAGAACGGCCGTGGTGTAGCGAAAGCGTTTTTGGCTGATAGCGACGCATGCGGTCTATAGAATCTGCCCACTCAAGGCCGTCACGGTACTCTGCACCACGAATGGTGTAGAGATTTGGAATGGTTTCACCTTGAATGGTATCGCCACCGACCATGTCTCCCGTTTCATGTACGTAGAGTGCAACACCATCTGGCGCTTCACCAGGTGTGTGGAAAAACTCCAATGTAAGTCCATCGACCTTCATGATCATCAGATCGTCTACTAAGATATTTGGCGCGAAGAAGGATTTGTTTTGCGATTGCATCACGATGTCTGCTGGGTAGCCAACACCTTGGTTTACCCCTTTATCGTAGTCATTGTTATGAGGGATAAAGGCACCAAATGCATACGCGGTTCGAATCGACTGTTGATTAAGGTAAATGCCAGACTCTTCGTTCATTTTCTTTTGGAAATCAACATGAGCGATGACATTAATTTTACCAGATTCGAAGTCTTCTCGCGTTGCTAGCCCCTCGGTTCCTGCCCATTGATCTGGGTGGTGGTGAGTATAGAAAATCGTATGAACTTCACGCTCATCTCCTGTCGCTTCACGATAAGCCGACAGCATGGCTTCACCGGTTTCTGCTGTTGAACCAGCGTCGATAATGATCAGTCCTTTGTCACCTTGAAGGAAGGTAATTGAAGCACCCTCAAAACCAAATGCGTTGTACATGCGGTCTGATAGTTTAAAGATCACAGGGTTGGTCATTGCTTCTTCCATTGCTGCTAACTCTGGATGAATTTTGCCTTCTTGTAGAGCCTTTTCCATGTTTTCTTTGTTGTATTCAGGCGTGAATAGAGGCTCACCTCGCCAAATTATTTCTGGGAATGACCCTGCTAGTTTTGTCGAGGCATTTTCAGACAAAGGAAAGTAACTTTGCTGCTCAGCAGACATGGTTGGAGAGAGAAACTCAATGCCATTAGCAAACGGGTCATAGTTGTTAGAAAGTACAACATCGTACTCGCTCATATCGAATGAGTGGTCGTGGTCGCCGTGAGTTAAACGTTCTGATGCATGATGAGAGTGAGCCATCACATTACAAGACGCTAAAATTGAGAGAGCAATAATGGTTTTTTTCATAGTGTTACCCTGGTTCTGTATTTCGTATGAATCAGACTCAGAATCCATCCTGTTTCGTCGTTCTTCAAAAGTTGAAGGATACGAGGTTATGTAATGTGCCTCGTTGATGACGATATATTAGGCAGTTCTTAAGCGGCGAACCATTGGGTAGTAGCTATAAAAAACATAGATTTTATCTATGTAAGATGGGTTATTTTGTCATTAATTACGACTCATCACCTTTTGTATAGTTTTTATTTATTTGAGGGTGTTGTTAGATGCTTTTTGATGTGCTCTCGAATTTGAGCATGTCTTTGATCTTGAATACTGCGTTTGTGATAAATCATTTTCATTTCGTAGTCACGCAGCGTAAATGGTGGTTCTAGGACTTTTAGCCCTAGCTCTTCTGCTAAATCAAACATGGATTCGCTGACAATACACACTGCGTCAGAGTTACGGGCGTTCAGCAGTAGATTCGATTGACCGGACACTTCTCGAACCACGTTACGATCAAAGGCTTCTTCAGTTCGGGTTTCTAGTGCGCTTACATTTTTGTCTTTTAGGCGCAGCATGATGTGCTCGGCGTTTTTGAACTGCTCAAGTGAGATGGTGTCGCCAATCGTTGGGTGGTCTTTACGGCATGCGAGTGCGAGCTTTTGAGAGCCGATCGATTCAACAATAAAAGAGTGATCAGTAACAGAGATATCGTCGATAACAACATCCACCTCTCCGGTCCTTAGTTTGTCCAAAGTGCTGTATTCAATGGCGGAAGTTTCAACAAAGTAGACCCCTTCATAGCCAGGGAGTGCCTGCATGATCACTTCTGGGCAGCAGATTTTTAGCTTTCTCTCTTCTTTAAAAACTGAGTCGAGGCGGCCTAATATTTCTCGACATTGCTCAGCAAGATAATGCGCATCTTCTGTCGGTTGAATTGAACGGCTGGTGCGATAAAACATGATTTTTCCGCTCTGCTCTTCAAAGTTTTTGATCGCGGCGGTCATCGATGGTTGAGTCATATTCATATGTTCTGCTGCCTTCGAAATACTCTTGAAATCATAGGCTGCGAGAAAGTGTTTAATCAGATTGAGATTCATATAGGTGTGCCCTGTAGAAAGAGATTAAATAATTTGAATATGACTCGGTCATTGCTGTTTAGGTGACGATAGAGTCAGTGATGTCGAAATTTAGCTTAAATTATGTAATGAAAACATGCGCTATATATTTGTCGGAAAACACATTTTTTTACCAAAATAACAAATCAAGATATGATGGATGAAAAGTAATCAGTACAAGGAGTGCTCATGAAACTAGTCGGTAACACCGTGATCCAACCTTTTCACAAAGCCACCTGTCACTGCGGTGCGGTGGAGTTAGAGCTCAGCCTGCCTAACGGAATCGAAAAGCCGCGTCGCTGCGATTGCTCTATCTGTCGTCGAAAAGGTGCGATTGTTGGTTCTGTTGCGTTGGATGGTATCAAGATCCTTAAAGGTGCAGAATATCTGAAGTTATATCAATTCAATACCAACACCGCGAAGCACTACTTTTGTTCGAACTGCGGTATCTATACTCATCATCAACGTCGTTCTAGCCCAAATGAATACGGGTTCAATATTGGTTGTTTGGAAGGGGTGAACCCTTTTGATATTGGTGATGTGGTGACTAACGATGGTGTGAACCACCCTGCGGATCGCTAAGGAGAAAACATGTCTGATTATGGTGCCCTGATTCGTTGGCAGAAAGGCGAAGATGAGGCTTTTAGCGATAACCAATACAGTCGCGGGCATACATGGGAGTTCGATGGTGGCGTTATTGTACCTGCGTCGTCATCGCCTCATGTTGTGCCACTACCACTTTCCGTTGAGGAAAATGTTGATCCCGAAGAAGCCTTTATTGCGGCTATTGCCAGTTGTCATATGCTGACCTTTTTGGGAATCGCGGCTAAACAAAAGTACGTGATTGAGTCTTACGTTGATGATGCGATTGGTGTTCTTGAAGAGGATAAAGCGGGGCGAGCTTGGGTTAGCCATGTGACGCTTAAACCCCAAATCCAATTTGTTGGTGATAAGCGCCCATCGGATAAACAGCTCGAAAAGTTGCATCATCTGGCGCACAGTAACTGCTTCATTGCCAATTCGGTAAAAACCGAGATCACGGTAGAGATAGACTCGTAACCCACACGATTTTCTCAGTTGTACTCAGAGAAGTTAGATGTTTACTGATTTCGAGACGAGTTAAATAGATTAAGGGAGCAACTTAGCGATGCTCCCTTACTTTAGATAGTGACTGCGATTGATAGGGCATTGCTCAAACCGATCTGCTTACAATGACTTCTTCAAAGCGCCTCTCAACGTATTCAGTTTAATTACTTATCTAACAAAAAATCCAAAGCTAATTTGTAGCCTTTTGTGCCCATACCTATGATGGTTCCTGCAGCGACAGGTGAGATGTATGAGTGATGGCGGAAAGCTTCGCGTGCATGCACGTTAGAGATGTGGACTTCAACCACTGGTACTTCAACCCCTTTGATCGCATCGTGAAGCGCAATCGATGTGTGCGTGTAAGCACCCGGGTTAAACACAACGCCAGCGCATTCACCTTGAGTAAACTCGCGGCCCGCTTTGTGGATAGCATCAATTAGGCTGCCTTCGGTATTGCTTTGAAAACACTCAGCGTCATAACCATACTCTGCAGCGACTTTGCGGCAGTTTTCTTCTACGTCAGCCAGTGTTTCGTAGCCGTATTGTGCAGGCTCACGTGTGCCAAGTAGGTTTAGGTTTGGTCCGTTGAGTATTAAGATTTTTTTCATTGAGTCATTGTCCTTAACGTAAATTTGCAAGCTGTGTTTGCTTAAAGGTTTTGAGTTGTTGAGTTGAAATTTGGGCACCAGTGAACAGGGAGAACGCGTCATGTGCTTGATGGAAAAAGAGCTCAAAGCCACTCAACGTCTTGATAGATTTCTGCTGTGCGGTTTTCAGAAACTCTGTCTCCCGTGGGATGTATACGGCATCAAAACACCACGCCTGCTCCTGCAACCAAGAGGCCTCAATTGGGCAGCCGGGTGTTTGATAATGACCGATGGGCGTGCAATTGAGGACACCTTCTGCTTTCTGTACCGCTGTTTCTAGCGTCGTTTCATTCAAACATACGGTATCTATATTCTCAGCCGCAAGCAGCTTCGCTAGGCTATTCATTTTTGTTAGATCCCGGTCATAGATTGCGATCTCTGTCGCACCGAGATCGGCAAGAGAAAAGCAGATTGCTTTGCCGACGCCACCACAACCAAGCAACACCACTTTGCCCGGCTTGTGCTGAGCAAATTGGTTAAATGCAGCGATAAAGCCGCTGTAGTCGGTGTTGTAAGCAGTGATCTGTTGGTCGCGTTTAACCAGCGTGTTGGCCGCACCGACTCGTTTGGCACAAGGCGCGAGCTGATCGGCGACCGATAGTATTTGTTCTTTGTAGGGATAGGTAACGTTAGCGGAATCAATCTCGTTGTCGAACAAGTCAGTAGTGTGCTGGTGGAGTGCTTCTGCGCTGTTAGTAGTCAGCTCTTCGAGTTGATAGTGCAGTTCAATATTAAGTTTTTCAGCAAGGGCATTGTGAAAATCTGGCGATTGAGAACGTTGGATGTTCTGCCCTATGAGTCGACATTGAATCATGATTCACTCCTTATCGTTATTTGTTACTACGCTAGCAAAACCCTCTTTCTCGCGATAATTGTTTTTTCCTAACACCCATTCAATTTTTGAAGATTACTGATAACGCAGGGCGCAGCACTCACGTGGTAACAGGCGCGATTGCACTTCCTATCTCAAAATCTTATACCTTGCGAAATAATTGAAATATCGCCTTTGTCAGCACCTCTTTATAGTGAATACATCAGTGAGCAGTAACCACCTTTGAAGGGATTCACCTGCCGAAATGTATTAAGAGGGAACACAAATGCAGAACAACGTCGTCGTACAAAATATTCAGCGCGCAGATAAAGAGCTTATTGAAGGCTTGCGTCAATGTGGTGTGGCAACCATTCATGAAGCTCAGGGTCGTAAAGGCTTATTGGCTCATTACATGCGCCCAATTTTCCAAGGCGACGCGGTTGCGGGTTCTGCATTGACCATCTCAGGTGCAGCGGGTGATAACTGGATGATGCACGTAGCGATTGAGCAAGCAAAAGCGGGTGACTTCTTAGTATTTGCACCGACTTCCCCTTCTAATCACGGCTTCTTTGGCGACTTGCTAGCGACATCGGCGCAAGCGCGTGGTGTGGTCGGCCTTATCATTGAAGGTGGCGTACGTGACACTCGTGACCTGCGTGAAATGAATTTCCCAGTATGGTCTAAGGCGATCTTCAGTGAAGGTACCATCAAGGAGACACTAGGCTCGGTGAACGTGCCAATGAACTGTGCTGGTGCTCTGGTTTACCCAGGCGATGTGATGGTCGCTGATGAAGATGGCGTTGTGGTTGTACGTCGTGAGGAAGCGGAAGAGGTTCTGCATGAATCATTAGCGCGCATGGAACGTGAAGAAGCAAAGCGTGTTCGATTAGCGAACGGCGAGTTGGGTCTGGACATCTATCAAATGCGCGGCCGCCTAGAAGAGAAAGGTTTGAAATATGTCTAGCCATCCCTTCAGTGCACAATGCATGTGGATGCGCTCTGGTACATCAAAGGGAGCCTATTTCCTACGTAAGGATTTACCAGAGGACGAGCAAGCATGTGAGCAGTTCTTGTTGTCGATGATGGGCACCCCCGACCCAAGACAGATCGACGGAATTGGCGGTGCAGACCCACTAGCCTCTAAGGTTGCGATAGTGGAATCGTCAAAACGTGAAGGCGTCGACGTTGACTACCTATTTCAACAGGTATTTGTTGACCAAAAGCTTATTAGTGGCAAACAAAACTGTGGCAATATTTTAGCGGGTGTTGCACCGTTTGCGATTGAACGTGGACTAGTAGAGGCGCAAGAGGGTCACACCTCGGTTCGCATCTTCATGGAGAACACGCAGCAAGTAGCAACGGTTACCGTGCAAACCCCAAACAAGCAAGTGACCTATGCTGGTGACTGCCATATTGATGGAGTCCCTAATACCGCGGCTCCGCTAGCGGTTTGCTTTGAAGATACGGCTGGCTCTACCTGCGGTGCTCTGTTGCCAACGGGGAATGAAGTCGACGTGATTGACGGTATGAGCGTAACTCTGATTGATAACGGTATGCCTGTCGTGGTGCTAAAAGCTCAAGATTTTGGCCTTACTGGTGACGAATCCCGCGAGCAATTGGATGACAACGCAGAACTTAAGCAACGTCTGGAGTCGATTCGCCTACAAGCTGGACCAATGATGAATCTCGGCGATGTTCGTGAGCTAAGCGTGCCGAAAATGACGCTGGTGAGCGCACCTCAATATGGTGGTGGTATTTCAACGCGTACTTTTATCCCACATCGCTGCCATGCGTCGATTGGTGTGTTAGGTGCGGTGAGTGTCGCAAGTGCTTGCATCTTGAATGACGCCCCAGCTAAGCAACTTGCTGAAGTCGAAATAGAAAAACAAATACATATCGATGTTGAACACCCAATCGGAAAGATGAGCGTGGTGCTAGACGTTGAACAAAATCAAGTGAAGTCCGCCGCGATCCTTCGCACAGCAAGAAAGCTGTTCGATGGCACCGTATTTGGACTGTAAGCCTGCTGAAAATAACAAGGAAGAAACATGGACGCTGATTACCTACCGTTCCACCCAAATCCAAGCAAGCCGAAGTTTGTGGTGCCAGAAGGCGCAGTGGATAGCCACTGTCACGTTTTTGGTCCTGCGGCTAAATTCCCTTACTCTCCGGCGCGTAAGTACACCCCGTGCGACGCGTCAAAAGAGCAGCTTTTTGCCCTGCGTGATCACTTAGGCTTTAGCCGTAATGTGATTGTTCAGGCTTCTTGCCACAGTACAGATAACCGCGCGCTTGTTGATGCGCTAGAGACCGCTGGTGAGTTAGCTCGTGGTATTGCATTCGTTGACGAAACTGTCACTGACGAAGAGCTGCAAGCGATGGACAAAGCTGGCGTTTGCGGTGTTCGTTTTAACTTTGTGAAGCGCTTGGTTGATACGGTACCAACTGAAAAACTTAAAGCGATAGCTGAGAAGATCCGCCCATTAGGTTGGCATGTTGTGGTCTACTTTGAAGCGCAAGATATCGATGATGTAACGCCGTTTTTAGAAGAACTCAACATGACGGTAGTGATTGACCACATGGGGCGTCCTGACGTGACAAAAGGTGTCGATAGCCAAGAGTTCGGCAAGTTTATTTCGTTGATGGAGCGTAACCCAGATATCTGGTGCAAAGTGAGCTGCCCAGAGCGCTTGACTCAAACGCCACCGGATTACTCCGACGTGGTGCCGTTTGCTAAAACCTTGGTTGATCTGTTTTCAAACCGCGTACTTTGGGGCACCGACTGGCCACATCCAAACATGAAATCACACACTCCAGACGATGGTCACTTAGTGGATGTGATCCCACAAATTGCCACTACGGTAGAGCAACAGCAAGCACTACTCGTCACTAACCCAATGAAACTTTACTGGCCGGAGAGCGTGTAACATGACTTACCTAAATAATAAGCCGATCCCCGGAACAACAATGTTTGATGGCGCGATGGCGCGTAAAGGCTATGGCTTGAACAAGATGTGTCATTCACTTAACGAACAAGCGGGGCGTGATGCATTTTCAGCCGATGAAATGGCTTACTGTGACAAATATGGCCTGACGGAAGCTCAAAAGACGGCAATCAAAGAGCGTGATGTTCTAGGGTTGATCGCCGAGGGTGGCAGTATCTATTACCTTGCCAAATTCGTCGGCATGTTGGGACTCAACATGCAAGATATTGGTGCGATGCAAACGGGTATGACAGTTGAAGAATTTAAACAGATGTTAGTAGAGGCAGGGAAATAGTTATGGCAAAGATCGTTGGCGGAATTACCACTTCCCACATTCCTTCAATTGGTAAAGCAATTGAGAACAATCTACAACAAACTGAATACTGGAAGCCTTTGTTTGATGCGTATCCACCGATTCACCACTGGCTAGATGAAGTTCAACCAGATGTAGCAGTCGTTTTTTATAACGATCACGGCCTAGAGTTCTTCTTAGATAAGAAACCGACCTTCGCGATTGGTGCCGCACAAAGTTATAAGAATGCCGATGAAGGCTGGGGTATTCCAACTATTCCAGAGATCAACGGTGACCCAGAGCTGTCATGGCATATCTGTAACGAACTGGTAGAGAACGAGTTCGATATTACCATCTGCCAAGAGATGAAAGTTGACCACGGACTAACTGTACCAATGCAGCTGATGTGGCCAAACTTCAGCTACGGTCATATGAAGGTGATTCCAGTATGTATCAACGTTGAACAGCACCCAATGCCATCACCTAAACGTTGTTACGACCTAGGTAAAGCGATTGGTAAGGCCGTTGAAAGCTACGATAAAGACTTGAAGGTTGTTGTGCTTGGCACTGGTGGTCTTTCTCATCAGTTGGACGGTGAGCGTGCTGGCTTTATCAATAAAGAGTTCGATCTTTACTGCATGAAGAAGCTGATCGACAACCCAGAAGAGCTGACTAAGCTTTCGATCTACGACCTAGTAGAGCAGGGTGGTGCGCAAGGTGCGGAATTCATTATGTGGCTTGGTATGCGTGGTGCATTGACGGGCGAGCTTAATGTGCTGAAAAGCAGCTATCACGCACCCGTGTCGAATACCGGCGCTGGCACCATGTTGATAGAAAACCGCTGATTAGATTAGCCGTCAAATGTTTAAAAAGCCCCAGAGTGTGATGCTCTGGGGCTTTTTCTTTGTCTTGACTACACAGCTCCCAAACTATTTTCCGTTCTGATACGGCACTACAAGGCCCCCCTTTAATGCTCTGTTTTCGTTTCAATCCCAAACGATAAGTCATGAGACTCAGCGTTTTTCGGTGCTTGGTTTGTATCAGAAGTTAAGTCGCTACTTAGCTCGCTCCCCCAGTGCTTAGCATGCTCTCGACGAAGTTTGCCATGAGTAGTGCAACAACGATTCGTACGTTCAAACGAGGAGGCACTCAATTTAGTGAGGTGCTTATGGGAGTTCGCTAGGCTCATGTTTTGTATCTGATACAGGGGGGCTACAGTAATGTTGCTCAGTTGGTCTTGGCGTGTGGTTATTAGTCAGAGGGGCGATTTAGCCAGCGTTTTAAGGACAAGTTTGGCCTAACGCCTATGGATTGTTTCAGAAAGATAAGGGCTTAGATTCGGTGGTTGCTACGCCCTGCGAAGAGTAGATGATTACCGATAGCAAAAAGCCCCACAGTGTTGCGGGGCTTTGGTTATTTACCTGACTGGCTTATCGGGCGAGGTGGTTGTGGAGAGGCTTTACAACGAATCAACACACTGTGGGAAGATAGCTTGGAAACCTTCAGCGTGTTGACAGCTTCTGCCGCCCGCCTGGCCACCTGAATTACGTCTAAAGTGGTTGCCACGGTTTTCTGCTAGGTTTTCGTAGAAGGTCCACAGGTGCTCTTGACCTTGCATGCACTCAATAGCGGCTTTCTTGCTTTCCCATACTTCAGAGATGTCTAGGAAGGTATTTGGTTTCCATTCCATCTGCTCGCTTTGGTGTGGTTCGAATAGGTAAACCTGAGGTGCACCTAGCACTTTCTCACCTGGGTTATGACCCCAAGCTTGTGCGATCATACGGCACTGCAGAGTGATCTCAGTGGCGTACATGTGGTCTGTGTTGTATGGGTCCCATTTAGAGTGCGTCATGATGAATTCTGGTTGAATCTCACGGATCAGGTCGACGATTTGGTACTTACCTTCTTTGTCGATTTCCAGTGGGTAATCACCGAAGTCAAAGAAACGAATGTCACTTACGCCAAGAGCTGCCGCTGCTGCTGTCGCTTCTTCATGACGAATACGCTTAACGTCTTCAAGTGTCATGCCTTCTTGTTTCCATAGCTTTGCAGACTCGCCACGCTCACCATATGAAAGACATGCAATGGTCACTTCGTAGCCCAGCTTTTGGTGAAGGGCGATGGCACCGCCACAACGCCAGACAAAATCTGCTGAATGGGCACTGATTACTAAAGCTGTTTTCTTTGTTGTCATGTTATTAATCCTTTATTTACTCTTGAGCTCTTCTGATGAGCGTGTCTTCTATGTTCTTTATTCGGCTAAAATTGTTCGGTATCGATTTCGGCTTGAGTGGGCGCGTTGTAGCGACTGCCAACAAATGCCTTTTGCGGTACAGTGCGCTCAACCAGTTCTAGCAGGGCGTTCGAAACCGAGTAATGCTGCGCATTTAAGTTGTCTTCTAGATGCTTAAGGTTAGTAGTGCCTGGTAGTGCTATCGAGTGAGGCGCTTTAGCCAGCGTCCATGCCAAGGCAAATTGAGCCAGGGTTGGTGCAGGTAGTGATACATTCTCTTCAGCAAAAATCGGCAGCAGAGAAGCGAACCTATTTACAGCCGACAAGTTAGCTTCAAAGTTTTCTGCGTTAAATCTCGGCATTGCATTGCGAATATCGCCATCGACAAATTGATTACTTTGCAGCTCGCCACTTAGGATGCCGCGCCCCACAGGGCTGAAAGAGACAAAGGTACTTCCCAGCTCTTGGCATTTATCAATCACTGCGATCTCCGCGTTGCGTGACCACAACGAATACTCCGACTGAACCGCTGCAATCGGGTGGATTTGGTGTGCCTTTTCCAGCGTGGTTGCCGATACCTCAGATAGACCGAGGTGTTTGATTTTGCCTTCGTCAACCAGCCTAGAAAGTTCACCAATGCTCTCTTCAATCGGCACTGATTTATCCCAGCGGTGCAGATAGTAGAGGTCAATCACATCGGTATTGAGACGCTGCAGCGAATCTTCACAGGTTTGACGAATGGTTTGCGGGCGACCATCAATAGCGCGTTTACCATCAGGGCCTTTAAACATGCCGCACTTGCTAGCAAGAAAGAACTCATTACGGCGATGACCTACCGCTTTGGCGAGTAGTTTCTCGTTGTTACCAAACCCATAAAGAGCTGCGGTATCGAGCATGTTGTAGCCAAGATCAAGCGCCTTATTGAGTAGCTTGATGCTGTGCTCTTCACTTGGGGGTGTTCCGTATGCGTGAGATACATTCATACATCCAAGGGCAACTGGCGCGAGTGAGTGCTCACCTATAGTAATCATCGCCGGGCTCCTTACTCTTGCTCTAGCTGTTGTTCTAATGCGTGCAGTGTCTCCATTGCTGGTAGGCAGCTTGCAACACTTGAGTTTGGCTCGCGGCCTGTGCGAATCGCATCGAAGAACTCACGGTCGATTAGCTCGATGCCGTTGTTTGAAACCGCGACACCTTCTAGTGAGATCGGGTTCTCTTTGCCATCGAATAGATCGTCGTAGCGAGCGATGTAGGTGCCTTCGTCACAGATGTAGCGGAAGAAGGTGCCAAATGGACCGTCGTTGTTGAATGAGAGTGATAGCGTACATAGAGCGCCAGATGGCGTTTTCATACCAATGCTCATGTCCATTGCGATATTCAGCTCTGGGTGAATCGGGCCTTGCAGTGCTTGAATCTTTGATGCCTTCTCACCGGTTTGGTATTGGAAAAGGTCAACAGTGTGACAAGCGTGATGCCATAGTAGGTGATCAGTCCAAGTGCGCGGCTCACCTTTTGCGTTGGTGTTAGTGCGACGGAAGAAGTAGGTTTGAACATCCATTTGTTGAATGTTTAGCTCACCAGCTGCGATCTTGTTGTGGATCCACTGGTGGCTTGGATTAAATCGGCGAGTGTGACCAGCCATAGCGACAACGCCAGTTCTCTTTTGAGTCTCAACCACTTTGTAGCTGTCTTCAATGTTGTCTGCCATTGGGATTTCAACCAGAACATGCTTGCCAGCTTCCATACATGCGATAGCTTGCTCAGCATGCATTTGAGTTGGTGTTGCTAGAATCACAGCATCGACGTTGTCAGATTTCAGTGCTTCTTCAAGTGAAGAGAAACTTTGAGCTGTTTGATTGTAATCTGTGATGAGTTGATCAAGTTTGTCCGCTTCAGGGGCAACCATTGCAGTAACAGTAACGTCGTCGATATTACGCAGTGCCTCTAAATGTTTTTGGCCGAATGCACCCGTAGCGCCTACTACACACACTTTCATAATCATTCCTTTTGTATTCAAGCGATTAAACTATTGGATATTTTGTAATTTCGTTGCGGTCGATTCTGTATCCTCGACCTGCAGTTGTTCTATGATCTGGTCAGACAGTTGAGCGAGAGGTTGATCTGACGCATCGATGTTGAGTCCACCTAGCGATTGATGCCAGTTCATCGCCCCTTTGACCATCGAGTGACTCATGCCTAGCTCGTTTAAGGTTGCTGCGACCTCTTTTAATTCTGCGTGGCGTCTCTGACCGTGGTTGAGCATGCGCTCCATGTGATAACGACTTAGGTGACTCAGCTCTAATCCCGGGTAGGTGTGGCTTAGCGATTTGAGCACGTGATGTTCAACACCTGATTTACGAGCTGCCAGAGCGCACTCTGTGGTTAGCGCCTCTAAGCCTTTTACCATTACTGAGCGCATCATTTTTATGCTGGATGCATCGCCTACGTTTTCCGAGATAACCTCAATATCGAAACCCAGTAGAGTTAGGTATTCCGCGACCTTGTCGGCTTTTTGTCCGGACAAGTAGAGCGGAATATTAGGCTGTGATGTCAATACTGGCGCCATGATGGCAATGTCGATGTACTCAGCGCCTTGCGCTTTAACCAGCTTTGCAAGTCTTTGTTTGGCTTGCGGGGAACAAGAGTTACAGTCGAGTACAATCTGTTTTTCAGTCAGAGAGCCTGCTATCTGCTGCAGTGCCTGTTCAGCTTGGTCAGCGGTGACTAGGGAAAAAATAAGTTGTGCGCCGTGAATTGCTTCTTCAGGACGAAATGTCCCTTGCACACCTTGATCAATATATTCGAGAAGTTTTTTCTCTCGGGTAAATATATTGTTCGTCTTTATGTCAAAGGCATTAATTATTTCAGGTGCTCGATCATTCCAAGAAGAAATAAATGTTTTTGCTGCTTCGCCAAAACCAATAAATGCAATCCTACTGATTTTCACCATAACCACCTTTTTGTTTGTTAATTATCTTTGGCTATGGTTAAACACTATCATTTGGTATTGAGTGCGGATAATCAATTTAATTCAAAGGGTATTCAATTTTGAAAATAATAGGGTTATTACAGCGACATTTTAACTCCGTTTGTTCGCAATAATTGTAAGAAGTGAGTCTGTACAGAAGTGGCAAACCAGTTTTTGCGGACCGTCAAACCAATGGGTCTGGATTGTTCTTCACCTTCATAAGGAAGAGCAACTAAATGCCCCTCATCGAGATCGCGTCTGATTTGATGTTGGGAAAGAAGGGTTAATCGATCACTGCCCAGTAATAGCTCTTTAACTAGCATTTGCGAGCTTGCCTCAATTAAACGATTTGGTACTTCCAGTGAGGCTTTGGTAAACATATCTTCGAACATTTTACGCGCAGGTGTTGCACTAGAGGAGACAACCCAGCTTGATTCTTGAAGCTCTTTGATACTGACTTTTTCTCGGTTTGCTAAAGGATGGTCAGCACGCGATAAAATGGTGTTCTTCGATTCAAATAAGGTTTCTTGACGAATATCGGTGCTGGGAACGGGAAAGCGTAGAGCGCCAATTAGAATATCAATTTCGCCATATTTTAGGTGGTTGAGCAGGTCTTTATAAGGGCCATCAATGACGTGTATTTGGCAGTCAGGATAGGCGTTAGAAAACTCATTAATGGTACTTGGAAGCAAGCAGGTTCTCGCAAGAGGTAAACAGCCTACTGTGATCACTGAACTGTGTCGGTTACTTAGAAGGTTAACCTCATCAAGCCCCTGTTTTATCTCAACAAAAGCGAGTTTGCTTGCTTTGTCTAATGCAGCCCCTGCTTTAGATAGTGCGATGCCTGTACTGGTCTTTTCAAACAAGGTAAACCCGAGAATTTCTTCAAGATCTTTTGATGCTCGGTAAACCGATGATTGAGACACTTCAAGTAACCGGCTCGCCTCGGTAAAGCTTTGTCCGTTAGCGACGGCAACTAGCGCTTTTAGTTGTGTGGTGGTGATATTAAACAGATAACGCTGCACACTATTTTTGCGCTGCTTCGTGGCAATCTTTAGCGCATTAGAGATGCCTTGACTGATGTTTTCCAGCGCACGGTCAATTCGAAAAGCGAAGGCTTCACCCTGTTTCGTTGGCGTCATGCCATCACTGGTGCGTTCAAACAGCTCACTGTTCATATTCTTTTCAAGCTTGGAGATAGCTTGTGTTATTGCGGGTTGAGAAAGGAAAACCGTGTCAGATGCTTTGCTAATACTTCCTGTATGAACGACTTCAGATATCGCCCTAAGGTGGCGCAAATTTGGGATGTTAAACATACGGTTTCCTTACCACTGAACGTTGGTTACAGTACGAAATATGAAATAAATCACAGTTTGGGTTTTTAGAGCTTAAACTCTATTAATGATCTGGCTCGAAATAGTCGACTCCCTTATCAATGGACATATTAGTAACGGAATTCAAACACTCTATGAAGTAGGGAATGATATATTGTTTCTAAAGTGTGACTTAATTCTCCAAAATTAACCAATTTGTAAAATATCAAATTTGACCATTTATTGATGGTGATTATGTTTATTTTTCATTCTTAAGTTTATGATTTTTTGTGATTATTTCTGTTTATCTCTGACCCTTGAAGAGCGAGGGTTATCTAATTTTTGAATAATGCTTTCAGTAAGTGAATTTTGTTTTGTTAATTCCTAGTGTTAGTTTTATCGGCAATGAAACAGGAGGTTCCATAGAATGAAAACTATAAAGACACTATCACTGGCTGTATCACTGGCATTTGCTGCAAATACATCAGCTGCGGATATCGATATTACAATAGGTCATGTCGACTCTCAGGATTGGACGATCTCTAAGAAAGGGGCTGCGACACAGGTATTCAAAAATATCGTAGAAGCGGAATCTGGCGGTCGTATCGCGGTTAACATCTACCCATCAGGTCAACTTGGTGGTGAAACAGAGCTGCTTCAGTCTACACAAGAGGGAATGCTGACCATGACGATGGTGTCTGGTGCTTATTCTAAACTGTGTAAAGAAGCCAATGTTCTTGAAATTCCTTACCTTTTCCCATCTGCACCTGTTGCTTGGGAAGTGCTAGATGGCGAGTTTGGCCAGCAACTTAATGAGCAATGTTTAAAACAAACAGGTCTACGTAACCTAGCTTACGGTGAGACAGGCTTCCGTCACTTCACTAACTCAAAACGCGAAATCAAGTCTCCTGATGATCTAAAAGGTCTGAAGATTCGTGTAATGACAACCCCGCTTTATGTTGAGCTGCTGAAATCTTTAGGTGCCGAGCCTACACCTATTGCCTTCCCAGAAGTACCAGCCGCTCTAACAACCGGTGTTATTGATGGTCAAGAAAACCCAGTGAGCGTTATCAGCGCGAATAAGTTCTACGAGCTGCAAGAGTACATCACGCTGGATGGTCACGTGTATGGCACCGACTTCTTATTAATGAACGACGATTTCTACCAAGGTTTATCTGACGCAGACCGTGCGATCATCGATCGTGCAGCGCAAGTTGCAGGTACGGTTGGCCGAGCTGTTCAGCAGGTTAACTCTGCAGAAGGCCTAGAAACGCTAGGTAAGAAAGGCATGAAGATTACATCATTGACAGCAGAGCAGCAGAAGCAATTCCGCGACAAAACTCAGCCTGCAGTAATCAAGTGGCTTGAAGGTACCGTAGATTCGAAATGGATCGATGGCGCACTTCAAGCGGTTGAAACTGCAACGAAGTAACTCTGATGTTCGCAGCATTGATGGTTTCAATGCTGCGCTTTCCCAAGGAGATAGGGAACTATGATGGAACAATATAAAAAACTATTGGCTTTCTGCGCAGGTTCGTCTCTGTTTGTACTGTTTGCAGTCATGCTAGTCACTACCATCTCGCGCTATTTCTTCAATACCTCAATCCTATGGGGTGAAGAGTTATGTAAGTACTCAATGATCTACGGTGTGATGTTTGGTACGTCTCTTTGTTACCTAGAGGGACTACACATTAAATTTGCGGTTCTAGATTCAGTCAAGTCGGCGACTTTCCAAAAGGTTTTGGCGATTGTGGTGGATATCGCAGTGCTTGTATCAGCGGGCATCATGACTTACTCAGGTTACCTATTTGTCATGAAACGCGGTGGTATCGAATCACCAGGTATTGGCTTGAGTATGTACTACTTTCAGTCTGCGTTAGTTGTTGGTGGTATCTGTCTGTTTGTGGCCGCTCTATTGCGTTTAGCACAACACGTCACGCTATCTCGACGCGCCAATGCGCCAGTCTCTTCTCTCACTCAAGGCGATGTATAAGGATCTACTATGCCATCAATAGCTTTAATGGGCGGTATGCTCGTATTTGGTGTTCCGCTAGTGTTTGCCATTATTTTGGCTATGTCGTTCTACGTAACGAGCACTCCAATCTCAATCAGCCTTGTTGCACAACGAATTTTTAGCGGACTAGACTCATACTCTATTCTTGCTGTTCCACTGTTTGTTCTGGCTGGCGAGCTGATGAACAAGAGTGGTATTACTAGTCGCATTATCGACTTTGCTAACGCCTTGGTGGGGCACTTCCGTGGTGGTTTAGCACAAGTAAACATCTGGTCTTCGGTGATGTTTGCCGGGATCTCAGGTTCAGCGGTAGCAGACACTTCTGCACTGGGCCGAGTGTTTATCCCTCAAATGGAAAAAGAGGGCTACAGCAAAGAATTTGCATCAGCACTGACCGCTGCCTCTTCGGTGATTGGTCCTATGATTCCACCGAGCATTCCTGTGATCATCTACGCGCTTATTGCCAGTGGTGTCTCGGTTCCGGCTCTGTTCTTAGCGGGTATTGTTCCGGGTGTCTTGTCGGCAATTGCCCTGTCAGTGTTTGTTTTCTTCTATGCGACCAAACATAAGATTGTGAATACCGGCGTGAGAACAAGCCGTCGCAAAGCATTGGTTAAAGCCTTTGTACCGCTAACGATGCCAATTTTTATCCTTGGCTCAATTCTAATGGGTATCGTGACGCCGACTGAAGCGGCTGCCTTTGCTGCATTCTATGCGCTGTCGGTCGGCATGTTCATGTACAAATCAATCAAAGTCAGTGACTTACCTGAAGTGTTTATGCGTTCAATGCGCGACTCTTCTATCGTATTGATTCTGATTGCTGTTGTCTCTGTAGCAAACTGGCTGCTGACATTTTCGCGTGTCCCGCAATACATTAGCCAACAGGTGCTTAGCACTATCTCAGATCCTATTATGTTCCTAATTATGGTGAACCTAATCCTACTGGCGGTGGGCCTGTTTCTTGAAGGCATTGCAGCCATGCTAATCCTTATCCCAATCTTCCATCCGATTGCGATGAGCTTTGGTATCGACCCTGTTCACTTTGGCATTGTGGTTATCTTCAACCTAATGATTGGTTTGATTACACCACCAATGGGCATCTGTCTGTTTGTCTCCAATACCATTTCCAAGGTCGGGATTGCTGCGATATCTAAGCAAGTTATTCCTCTATTCCTACTGGAAGTTGTGGTGCTGTTCTTCATTACTTTCGTACCACAAAGCGTGCTTTTCCTACCGAAGTTATTCGGCTACTAGAGAAAAACAATGTTTGTATTTGAAGTGTTGCTGCCGCTGATTTTTATCGTGGCAGTAGGGTTCCTCTCGACCAAAAAAGGCTTTTTTAGCCAACAATTCGTCGCTGAGGTAAGCAAGTTCGTGCTGTATGTATCGCTGCCAGCAGTGATCATCAGCAGCTTGAGTAGCATCGAGTTAGGGCAGGTCATCCACGTCAACTTCATGTTGGTGTACGCCATTGCTGGCTTGAGTGCGATGACCGTGGCGATATTGGTGAGCAAAGGCTTACTCAAATTCACTTGGACGGAAAGCTTCATCAATGGTTTGGGCAGCGGTATGCCAAACAGCGCGTTCGTTGGCTTTCCGGTGGTGTTATCGCTGTACGACGGTCAGTTCATTGAAGCATTTCTAATGTGTGTGCTGATCGAGAATCTGGTGTTTATCCCATTGAGTTTGATTTCATTGGAGTTTGCTCAAGGTCGTTCGTCAAGCATCAGTGAGCAGCTAAAGATTGTTGCGGGTCGTATTAGTCGCAACCCGATTATCTTAGCGATCAGCTTTGCCTTAGTCGTGAATATCACGGGGATTCGCTTGCCAGAATTCGTGACTGAAGGGGTATCCATTTTTGCGAAAACATCGGTCGCATTGGCGCTATTTGCTATCGGTGGGGCGCTGGGCCAGTCACTGAGATTTGAGCAGTTCAGACGAATCGCTTTTGTCTCTGCTATGAAGCTGGTGTTCTTCCCATTGGTGGTCGTTGCACTGCTGATGACGCTACCCGTAGAGGGAGACCTCAAGTATGTCTTACTGATCTTTGCTGCGTCTCCTATGTTGACTATCTACCCGATTTTAGGTGGGCTCTATCAACAACAACGCTTCTGTTTAAACACTCTAATTATTACGACGGTGGCCTCTGGACTCTCGCTGTCCGTCGTTATTGCTATCACAACATCATCATAAAAATAGACGCCTGTAGAGCGTGAATGAAAAATAAGGTCATAACATGGAACAAGTTAAAATTGCTGTCGCTGGGGCTGGTCTGATCGGAAAAACACACATCAAACTGGTTTCTGAAAACGCGCAATGTCAGTTGGCGTCGATTGTTGACCCTTCTCCGGGTGCGAAAGAGGTTGGCGAAGAATATGGCGTTAAGGTTTATGCCAGCCTAGAAGAGCTGTTTGCACAAGATAAGCCGGACGGTGTGATCTTGGCGACACCAAATCGTCTGCATGCTATTCAAGCGCACGAGTGTATCAATGCTGGCGTGCCTGCCATTGTCGAGAAGCCTGTTACTGATTCGATAGAAGATGCCATTGAGCTTCTTAAACACGCAAATCGTGAAGAAGCAAAAATGCTGGTTGGCCACCACCGTGCTTATAGCCCACTGCTAGAGACAGCTAAGTCGATCATCGACAGCGGCGAATTGGGTAAGACGGTATCTATCATGGGCAGCGCGATGTTCTACAAACCTGATTACTATTACAACGAAGGCGAGTGGCGAAAAGTTAAAGGCGGCGGCCCGATCTTAATTAACATGATTCATGAGATTGGTAACCTGCGTCATTTGGTTGGCGACATTGTTGGTGTTCAAGCTCTGAATTCGAATGCGACTCGCGAGTTCGAAGTTGAAGATACAACCGCAATCTCGCTGCGATTTGCCAATGGCACACTGGGCTCATTCATGTTGTCAGATGCCTCGGCAAGTCCACGAAGCTGGGAGCAAACCTCGCAAGAAAACAAAACCTACGCGACTTACGAAACCGAGGATTGCTACCACGTGGCTGGCACCAATGGCTCGCTATCGATCCCGACAATGCAGATTAAGTCTTTTAAAGAGGGTGTGACACCTTCTTGGTGGAATGCGATGGAAGAGCGCCAAGAACCAGTAACGCGTGAAGACCCACTTAAGCGTCAACTTGAGCATTTCTGCGCCCTAATTCGTGGCGAAGAACAGACACCAAAAGTCAGCATTTACGATGGCCTGCAAAATCTGTTGGTGATCGACGCCATCATCAAAGCGACAGAAACGGAGCAGTACGTTCCGGTTCAAGACGTTACTGCACTGGTTAATTAAGGGAGTTTAGGATGAAGTATTCAATCGCGACCGTTTGTCTATCTGGCACTCTTGAACAGAAGATGCATGCAGCGGCAAAAGCCGGTTTTCATGCCATCGAAATTTTTGAAAATGATTTAACTCAGTACCGTGGGTCTGCATCCGATGTTAAACGTATCGCTGACAGCATGGGGCTAGAGATTTTGGTTCTACAACCTTTCCGAGATATGGAAGGGATGCCAAATGGCTTGCGCGAAAAGAAATACAAGATGATGGAGCGCAAGATGGATTTGGCACACCAACTGGGCACAAAACGCCTAATGATGTGCAGTAACGTCAATCCGCTTTCGACCAATAATCTTGACCGCTGCGCTGAAGATCTGCATGCCTTGGCAGAACTGGCCAAGCGTGAAGATATGGAGCTGGGTTACGAAGCGCTGGCATGGGGTCGTCACATTGCCGATTACGATGACGCTTGGAATTTAGTGAAGATGGTCGATCATCCGAATCTTGGCGTGGTATTGGACACCTTCCATATGTTTGCGCGTGGCAACACACTCGATACGTTGCGTGAAGATATTCCAGTGGAAAAGATTGCTTTGGTGCAGGTCGCTGATGCGCCGAAAATGCAGATGGATATTTTGCAATACAGCCGTCACTACCGTTGCTTCCCGGGTCAAGGCGATTTCCCAGTGATCGACTTTGTGAAAACACTTAAAGATAAAGGCTACGATGATTACCTCTCTCATGAAGTGTTTAACGATGAGTTCCGTGCCTCTTCTCCAAGAGAGAAAGCGGTGGATGGCGTACGTTCACTGAAATGGCTCGAAGATCAGACCAACAACTTGTTTGAGATGCCAAGTGTGTCTGATTTGAGTTTCATTGAATTTGCCGTGAAAGAGCGTGAAGACAATCCATTTACCGATGTGATTGAGTCATTGGGCTTTAGCAAAACACATAGTCATAAGAGTAAGAATGTCGACCTATACCAAGTGGGTGATATTAACTTCGTCTTTAACTACGAGAAAAACAGCAACGCTCAGACTTACTTAGAAGGTCATGGTGAATCTGTGTGCGCGCTAGGCGTATTAACCAAAGATTCAGATCGTTTGGTTGAACTGGCAAAACGCTATAACAGTCCAGCGATTTTCCAAGCTCGCCAAGAAAATGAGCTGGATATTCCAACACTTAAGAGCTCTAGTAACTTGATGATTCATCTTTTGGATGAGAACCAAGCAGACAAGTTTTACGACGTAGATTTCAAGCCAGTAGAGCAGCAACCGGCAGTGAACGATAACTTGATTCGCGTTGACCACATTGGTCAGGTAGTGTCGCCAGAGACTTTGCTGTCGAACATGTTCTTCTATAAGTCGATCTTTGGTTTTGTTCCTGAAGATAGCTTTGATCTGCCAGACATCAACGGCCTGATAACTAGTCGTACTATCAAGAGTCCTAATGAGAACATTAAGATCGCACTTAACAGTACCAGCGCTAAGCGTACTTCGGCTCAGCGATTCTTAAATGATTCCAATGGCGCGAGCATCAATCAGATTGCAATTGAGTGCCGAGATATCTTTAAAGCGGCGGCTAACCTATCGCCTATCTATCAATTGAAGATCCCGAACAACTACTACCTAGATATTCAGGCACAATTCGACCTGGAAGATGAGTCGATTGAGCAGCTACAGAAGAACAATATTCTTTACACTGAAGATGACACAGGGGCGTTCTTCCACTTCTACACCAAGGAAGTGAATGGCCTGTTCTTTGAAGTGGTACAGCGAGTGGGTGAGTATAAGAAATACGGTGAAACCAACGCCTTTATTCGCTTGGCTTCCCAGTCTTATCAAGATTAAAACTAATCAGCACACCCGCTTTTATCCTGAGCAGTAAGAGAGTGTGTGAGTAATCGGAAAGCCACCACTGAATTCAGTGGTGGCTTTTTTTCTTGGGCTTGTTTGTTAAGCTTTAACGGCTCTGCATTGTTATTCATGCTGGCTCTAGCAGTTTCGTAAAGGCTGTGTAATCCTACGACCATCTGTCGATTATCTGATATAGGTTATGTTTAGCGTCCCACTGAATAGTTTTGTACATCGTGTGAGTGATAAGAGCCAAGTAATGGCGAACGCTGCTGAATGTGGATGTCAGTTGAAGCGAGTTCGTCGCTCACGCAATTGGTTATTGGTGGCTCAGGAGCATCAATTGATCGAATTCAAAGCTTTGTTAACTCATGAGAAAGACGGCTGGATAACAGTAGCCATAGACAAGGTGCTGCCTAAACCTGTGGTGTGCTTGGCGTCGCTGTTAGCGGCAACACCTTCTATGACAGTTGCTCAATTGGTGGTGGAGTCTGGATGTTCAATGGCCGAAGCACGACGAGCCATTGATGACTATGAAGGGTTATAGATAAGTTATGAGTGCTTAGAAAAGTACCGAGCAGCAAAAAGCCCGTAACGATATGGCGTTATTTCAGCGCGATATCGTTACGGGCTTTATCATCTGAGTTTCTGTGAAACCAGCGAGAGAATTAAAGTCGAATTAAGAGTTAGCGACTTTTACACGAATCGTATTTTTTCCAAGCTTGGTCATGTGCAGCTTGTCTAGTGCAGTTTTCGCTTCTTCTTGCTCTGGCATTTCAACGAAAGCAAAACCTTTTGAGTAGCCAGTTTCTTGGTCTAATACTAGGTTGCATGCTTTTACTGAACCGAACTCAGAAAATAGTACACGGATATCTTGCTCTGTTGTTGAGCGAGATAGGTTACGAACTAGAAGTTTCATAATGAACCTTGAATATGAATTTACATCGCGCATTGTCGCACACTTTGAAGGTCACCCTTACAAAATAATTTAAGATCTCATTTGTTTGGGTAGCCAAGATCTGCGACAGCACTTTGAGTTGTTTAGTGTGATTATTAGTCGTCGAACTGTTTGATGGTGAAGGCGTCTTCGATTCGGTTCAGCTCTTCTTGTTCTTTCTGACGAAGCTCTTCTTGGCGAGCTGTTTTCATCTCATTGAGACGTTTCTTCTCTGACTTTGTCAGGAATTTAACGGCTTTTTTGTTGGTTAACGCGTAAGCAACTACGTCTTCACCTTTTTCTCTGCGCTCGTTTACGCGTTGTGAGAAACGTTCGTTGTCGCGAGCTTTACGCTCCGCTGAGGTTAACTTGCTCATGCTTTAAAGCCTTTTAAATTTATCTGGTAGGGAGTCTACACGTGGCGAAACAAATGGTTACTCACCGATATGAGGTATCGGCCATTTGCACGCTGGTGGCGCATCTTAGCACAGCGGGGGAGCATGTAGGCACGCTATTTGAGGGATTATACGAAACAGCCCACAACGCGTCGTCGTGGGCTGGATTCTAAAGCGGGTGATTCAGATTGAATTGAAGGGCGAGTTGTCTAAATCTTTTCGATGTACAGGATGACCTCTCCGACCTTAAAGCCGAACTTGGACATTTCGGTCTTGTTGAATAATCGCTTTTCGTCCATCAAGAACATCCAATCATCTAGTGTAACTTCATAGGTACTGCCATCAACTTCGATTTCTAAATCGTACTTCCAATACAGTGCAGAGCCTTGTGTTTCGCCATATGCGGTTCCTACCACGTCGTTAGCGGTACCTGAGTAGGTGTTGTCGCCGGTTTTTATCAGGTTCCAAATTCGGGTTGAGCGTTCACCATCGGCAAATGAGAACCACTCTTTGATTTCACCGTTGTTGCCTTCCCACGTAGCGATCAGTTTGGCATCAAAACGTCGTAGCAAGTTGCCGGAGCGGTCGAGTACCATACCGTAAGCCATTAACTCGCCATTGAAGAAGGTCTCAAGTTTGAGCTCTGGTGTTGTGTCGACATGATTATCAAGGCTGGCAGAGCCGCAACCTGTTAGCCAACTAAGAGACAGTATTACTAGAGCAATTTTGATTATTGTTGTTTTTGGATTCATTTATTCAAACCTAATAGTTGTTTGCGTAGGCCCGGTTCGGAGGTGTTTTCAGAGAGCCAGATAGCAAGGAAGGCATCGCCAAATTGTTTGTCTTGAATGACACCGATAGGCTGCTCATCGAAGTAAAAGCGGCTGACGTTATCTGCTGCTACACGAATCGTTAGTGTGCTTCCTGCTTCTACGTTGGGCCACATCGAATAGAGTGGCTTCAACCAGCGTTCGATGTTGCTGTTAGGGTAGCCAAGTTTGTTCCATTGATCTTCGGTCGCTTCGACCAGATCCTTACTGTCTATTGAACGGTAGTACTCTATTTTCAATGCGCGTTCTGAACTAGAAGGTGCGGTGTAGAATTCAGCAGAGTAGAGGGTCCAAAATAGGTAACTCATTTCCCCTTGTCCGCGCTTGTTTAAATCGTCGACAGCAGAGGCGCGCGCTTGCCCAGCAAACAGTAATGCTGCGATTAATAGAGAGAGAGTGAACGCACCTAGAAATGCTATTGTGTAGTGGTTGTTTGCAGTCGTTTGAGTGTTAGATTGGGCACACGCGTGACTCTCAGTGCTCTTTGAGTGGAGCGCCTGTGTCCGTTTGAGTGAGTAAGCCATAAGTCACCTCGTTGTCCTTGCCATTGTCGGTTTCATTAAGTTGGAGTAGGCGGCCACAAGAAGAGGCAAAAATATCCCCCAACTCAACGCAAGGGCAGCAACTACCGATGCATCTGGCCAAGTAGCGAGGAGGGCGCCCGCTTTGATTCCTCCCCAGTAGCTACTAGTACCCGCTACGAACCCTAAGGCGAACAAGATCACTTTTGAGCATTTTAAGAGCCAATTAAGGCTGTGGTTGAAGCTAATCAGGAACATGATCCATAGGCAGACGAGCCACACAGGGAACCATGATTGATTGGCAATGGCAGGGTCGACGGCGAAGACGCCGAAGTGAAGCATGAGGCTATCAAGCAGTAGCCCCAATGGTAATAAAACGAGTATTTTAAGGTCGCTGTGGCGAGTCGGTGACAATAGGAAGTGAATGATCACCAGCAGCGGTGTTACGAACGGGGCTTGAGCGGTGAAGAACGCGCTGCAAACCCAGGTCGCTTGAAACAGAATGAGATTAATAATCCAAAACCGTTTCATCTTTCGCTCCAAAGTAACGAGGTTTTCTTGCGACTAAATGGTGAGTACTAATCACTCTCTCTTTGAATGCACCTTCACAGTAGCAGAAGTAGAAGGTCCAAAGGCGCTTGAACTCTTCTGAATAGCCCAGTGATTGTAATTCTTCCCAGCTGTTTTGAAAGGCAACGTTCCAGTCGTTCAATGTGCGAGCGTAATGCAGACCAATATCGTCAATTTCTTGAACGACAAGGTCGGTGCTGGTCGCAAGATGTTGGGTCATCACTGATACAGAAGGTAAGCAGCCGCCAGGGAAAATGTACTTTTGGATAAAGTCGACGCCTTTGCGGTACTTTTCATAACGCCCATCGGCGATGGTAATCGCTTGAATCAACATTTTGCCGGAAGGCTTCAACAATGAAGAGCATTTCTCAAAGAAGGTTTGCAGGTATTCATGTCCCACCGCTTCTATCATCTCGATGGAAACCAGCTTATCGTATTCACCCGTTAGGTTGCGATAGTCTTCTTTGAGTAGAGTAATTTTATCGGTTAAGCCGAGCGATTTTACGCGCTGCTCTGCAAGCTCATGTTGTGCGTCTGAAATCGTTGTGGTGGTGACGTGGCAACCATAATGTTGTGCCATGAAGATTGCTAAACCACCCCAGCCAGTGCCAATCTCGACCACGCTATCCGATTCTGAAAGTTCCAAACGCTCACAGATCGTTCTCATTTTGTTCTGCTGTGCTTTCGATAAAGTCAGCGCTTCATCGCTGTAGATCGCCGACGAGTATTGCATCGAACTATCAAGGAATCGCTCGTACAGCTCGTTACCGATGTCGTAGTGGGCCAGAATGTTTCTCTTGGAGCCTTGCTCGGTGTTGGCGTTTTTGCGACGAAGCAGGAGATTCTTAATGCGAGAAATCCACTGAGTTTTGTCGTCTAGCTCATCTAACTGGGCTTGGTTGCGAGCCATAATCTGGATAACGCGGGTTAAGTCTGGACTGGTCCATTTACCATCTATATAGGCTTCGGATGCCCCGATACTGCCGTTGACAACCACGTCTCTAAAAAAGGTCGCATCATGAATCACAATTCGACCTTTCAAATCTGCTTCTCTGTCTCCAAACACCGAATGCTGGTCTCGCTCGATGATTTCTAGCGTTGCAAATTGCAGGCGCTCTAGGACCTTAAAGATTAAAGCTCGATACTTACAGTTGCTTGAAACAGCAACGGCTTTAGCTTGTTGTTCAATGTTGTTGTTTTGTTTTGCAAGCTGTTCCATGTCAACCTCGCTGAGAATTCATTCTGACTTTTTTGCCAACTAAGTTGGGTGGCATTCGTTGATTTGAGCACACTCACAACATAATCGAATATTGGTTTTGGCGCTTAAGGTGTTGAGTCCGGATGCGCCACAAACGGTACTTTTTTCAGGAATAACTTAAGAGCCTGATAATAAATCCCCATCACAACTTTCACCGTCATTGCCGGGATCTTAAAAACCGTTCGTCTAATGTTTGTTTTCGTTACTGACTGTTTAGTCAGCGCTAGTGTCGCATCGAATATTCGTTCGCTTCTGCGGCTTTCGATGTGAACAAGCGTTCGTTTCGCTGGTGGCTTAATTTTCCAAAAATAGGTCATGTTTAAATCCATGAACGGCGAAACGTGAAAATCTTTTTTAACTTTCAACTCTTGGCGCATATCGATCAGATAATAGTGCCTCTCTCGCCAAGGTGTGTTGCTAACCTCGGCCAACATATATCGACACTCGTCTGCTTCGTCGTAACAGAAAAAGCAGTTGATTGGACTAAAGTAAACACCTAAACATCGACATTGAGCAAGCATTGTTACTCGGTTTTCATCAGACCAATCGCCACCAAGTTTTTGTACTTTGGATGCTATACGTTGTTTTAGAGATTTAGGTTCATCGCTAATTGTATTTTCTTCTTTTTCAGCAAGATAATCCGATTCGACAAAGCGAATCGGGTTGTACCAGCGAGTCCCAAACAGCGCACTTCGCTCAGTGGTCTTAGGCAGCTCATCGAGATCTAGCCCCATCATGTAGAGCTGGTAGCTGAACTCATGAGGGATATCACCAAAGCGGCGATGTCTGACGTTTCCCCAATAGATACCGCTGAACTCTTCACTCTGTTCAGATGCTATTTCTGTGTTGGATGCTAGGGTCTCGGTGTTCATTGTGCTGAGCTCGTGCTGAGATCCAGACCAAAGCGCTTGGTCACATCCAATGCGCTATGCACGCCATCTTCGTGGAACCCGTTGTACCAATACGCGCCTGCGAAATGCGTATTCTGTTTACCGCAAATGCGGTCACGCTGTTGTTGTGCATTGACTGTGTTGGAGTTCAATACTGGGTGGTGATACACAAAGCTTCGAATGATCTTTTCTGGAGCGATGGCTTCACTCTGGTTTAAGGTCACGCAGAAAGTGTCTTTGCTCTCTATTCCCTGCAGAATATTCATGTTGTAAGTGACACAAGCTGGTCGCTTACTATTACCATCCAGCATGTAGTTCCAACTTGCCCACGCCAGTTTTCTGTCTGGTAGCAAGCTGGTATCGGTATGAAGAACCACTTCATTGCGGCTGTAAGGTATTTCACCTAATACCTCTTTCTCCTCAGGCGTTGCATCGCCTAACAGTGCTAACGTTTGGTCTGAATGGCAGGCGAAAATCACTTCATCAAAGTGCTTTGTTGCACCGTCTTTAAATTCGATAGTCACACCTGTTTCATGACGAGTGACTTGCTGAATCGATGTGTTCAATGCCACCGGCTTGCTTAGGCGAGAAAGGATGATCTCAACATAAGAGCGAGAACCTTTTGGAATCACATACCATTGAGGGCGATTAGCAATATCTAGCAGGCCGTGGTTGTAGAAGAACTGAATGAAGAACTTAAGTTCGAACTCTTCCATCTCTTCAAGGCTTGTTGACCAAATAGCGGCACCCATCGGTAGGATGTAGTGTTGGCTAAAGAAGTCTGAAAATTGGTTATCACGGAGGAAACTGCCAAGGGTAACGTCAGGTGTAAACACATTGCTTTCGAATTGAGCCTTACACAACTTGTTGAATTTCAGAATGTCAGAGATTAATGACCAGAACTGCGGCTTGAAGATATTGCTCCTCTGCGCGAACAGCGAGTTAATGCTGTGACCATTGTATTCAAACTGAGTGGTTGTGTTGTGTACACTGAAGCTCATTTCTGTTGGTTGCTTCTCTACACCCAACTGTTCGAGTAGTTGATTGAAGTTTGGGTAGGTTCGATCGTTGAACACGATGAAGCCAGTATCAATCGAGAACGCCGAGCCTTGATGTTCAATATCAACGGTGGCGGTATGTCCCCCAACGTAGTCGTTTTTCTCGAATACGGTTACGTCGTGGTGTTTGTCTAATATGTGCGCGCAAGTGAGTCCAGAAATGCCTGAACCAATAATGGCGATTTTCTTCATTGTTATACCATCCTTGAAGCGAGTTTTTGCCAAACTGAAGTTGGAAGCATTCTTAATAGCTTCATCAACATGATGAATCGTCTAGGGAAATCGATTTCGCTCTTTCCTTGAGCAATTCCATTAACTATTCGTTGAGTTGCGGCCTCACTACTAATAATCATAGGCATAGCGAAGGTATTTCGCTCGGTTAATGGCGTTTCAACGAAGCCAGGGTGCACAATTGTGACATGAATATTGTGCTTGGCGAGATCAACCGAAAGTGTTCTGCCTAAGTAAGTGAGTGCCGCTTTTGAAGCGCCATAGGCCTCAGCTCGTGGAAGAGGCAAAAAGCTAGCGCTTGAGCTAACTAAAACCAAGCGTCCTCCGGGTTTGATGTTTTTCAACCAAGACTTTAGAGCGTAACCAATAGAGATTAAGTTAATGTTGATGACGCGCTCAAAAAGCTCTGCATCAAAGTTGACTGGATCATCGATGTATTCACAGTCACCCGCATTGAGTATCAGCAGGTCGAGAGGTTTGTCTTGGTCAAGCTCTGGGAAATTGTGGAAATCCGTCAAATCAAAGCACAGTGGTGTGATCGTCGACTCCGTGATGTCACTTTCGTGCGAATCGACTAGAGCCTGTAACTTCTCTTGGCTACGACCACAAGCAATGACGTGATGTCCTTGCTGGGCATAATCGAGAGCGAGTGATTGGCCGATACCTGAGGTCGCGCCTGTTATCATAATATGCATTATCGGCTCGCTCTTTTCTTGATGGATTTGATGGCGCAGCCTAATACCGGAATATGTTCATACAACATAGAGCCGACATCGAGATAGTCTCTATGGTAAATCACTTGATCATCGAGCATTTTTAGGTGGCTGTGGCCTTGCACCTCAATAGGCTTCTGCCCATTAAGTTGCTTGTGTACAAAGTGCATTGTCCAATATACCGATGCTTCTCCGTTGACTTCAAACGTGTGCTCGATGTGAAAGTTACAGCTAGTCACTTGGGTGTAAATGTTGTCGAAGTAGTGAGTTAGCGCTGCAATCCCGCTGACATGATGCAGCGGGTCTTGGAATTCGATATTAGGGTGATAAACCGTCTTTAGCACGTCGAAATTGTCCGTTCCGAGCTCTCGATACATGTTGAGAAAGTTATCAAGCCATAGAGAGTTATCCATAATATTCACTCTAATTATTTGAAAAAGGCTAAGGCTCTCAATCGTGCTTCTTTATGTTCAACGATGGGTTGCCAGTATTCACTGTTTATTCCGTTTTTTGCTATGTAATCATGTGGGAAATGCACATGCTTGTCCGGAATATTTTGCAGCTCTGGTATGTACTTACGGATAAAAATTCCTTTCGGATCAAACTTTTCACTCTGGGTGATCGGATTGAAGATTCGGAAGTAAGGTTGTGCATCACAGCCGGTACTTGAAGCCCACTGCCAGCCACCATTGTTAGCACTAAAATCACCGTCAATTAGGTGATCCATAAAGAAGCGCTCACCCCAACGCCAGTCAATCAACAAGTGTTTAGTTAGAAAGCTAGCGACTACCATTCTTAGCCTGTTGTGCATCCAGCCGGTTTCGACCAGTTGACGCATGGCCGCATCAACCAATGGATACCCCGTTTTTCCTTCACACCAAGCTTTGAAGCTCGGATGATCTTTATACCAATCTAAGCCATTGTATTTCTGCTGGAAGTTAGCCCCTTTAACCAGTTTAGGATGGTGGAACATCAAGTGCTTATAAAAATCTCGCCAAATTAACTCGTTGAGCCAAGAAAAAGCGGGCAGTTGGGTATCAAACAGTAAATCGGGTTGCTGTTGGATGAGCTGAATGGCTAACCATCTTGGGCTTACCGCACCAATCGCTAAGTAAGGCGATAAGCCTGAAGTCCCTTTTACTGAAGGTATGTCTCTCAGGTGAGCGTAGTCGTTGACCTTGTTGGCTAGAAAGTTAGGTATCACATTGCCAAGTACGTCTTGGCTTAGTGGCCAACGGCTTGAGTTGACACGCGGAAAGTCGAAGTCATAGTCACTGACGAGCTTAAACCCTGCCAGAGCTTCAGGCAATTGAGTGTTAGGGCTTGCTTTAGAAGGCGCCGCAGTAGGGCTGCATTGAATGCCTTTTGCTTGCACTTCTTTTAACCAAGCGTTTTTAAATGGCGTGAAAACCTTGAACATCTCACCTTGCTGGTTGAGCACACTGCCTAATGGCAGCATTACGTCACAGTCGCTGACCTGAAGGTTTATACCGCTCGATATCAGTTGTTGGTCACGAGCTTGTTCATCGACCTCTGGCTCTGAATTGGCGAAAACAACCTGAGAACCGAGTTGTTGGTACAGCTCGGTCAACTGCTTGGCTTGATCATCAAAATCGGTCGCTTTGAGGTGCAGCAGGGTTATGCCCAAGTCGGCGAGTTCAGCTTCCAGTTGCTTTAAATGACGGAAGATAAAGTCTGCTTTAATCGGAGCAAGGTGATGCTGATGCCACTTTTGTGGTGTTGAAATAAAAACGGCGATTGAAACGCCGTTTTCGATTGCTGAGACGAGGGCTGGGTTATCGTGAATACGCAGGTCTCGTCTTATCCATAGAATATCGCTCAATATCCGTATCTCAATTTAAGTTCTTGCGGGTGAGGGTTTAAGTAAACCTGTGACTGCAGGTACTCATTTGGGTATTCCATCAAGTAATGATTGATCAGTGTGAGTGGCACTAACAACGGAATCACGCCCTCTCTGAAAGAAGCAATCTGGTTAGATAACTCTTGCTTGTGAGCACTGCTGAGCTGCTTCTTAAAGTAACCTTGAAGGTGTTGAAGCGTGTTGGCGTGCGTACCACGGTTTGCATGGTGCGATAATGCCGTCATCAGTCCTTCGATATACTTATCTGCAAGCTCATTTATCTCTAGCTCATTGCCAGCTAGTAATTTACCAAGGCTTTTATAGCCCTCAACGTGATGGCACATTACTAGATACTTGTGGGCGCTATGGAACTGGATAAGCTTGTGTTTAGTAATTCCTTCATCTACTAGGTCTAGCCACTTCTGGTATGTGAACACACGAGTCATGAAGTTTTCGCGCAAAATCGGATCGTTCAAACGACCATTCTCTTCCACAGGCAGCAACGGGTTGCCTTCCATAACCTGCTTCGTGAACATACCAATACCTGTGGATTCAGAGCCGCGGCCATGGTGGTGATACACCTTAACGCGCTCCATGCCGCAAGTTGGACTCTTCTGGCAAACAATGAAACCAGCTATATGCTGGTTGTTCTTTGAGTAACTTTGTCCGAACTCGATCAGTTCTTGAGTTACGTCACCTGACCCGTCTGGGCGGGAAACGTGAATGATATCGTCTAACATCCGTGTCTGACGAATAGTTGGGCGCGGCGTTGGCAATCCAACAGCCATCTCAGGGCATACTGGTTCTAGTTCAACATAGTCTGCAAGATCTTCCGTGCAGAAGCGAGAACGCTTGTGACCAGTATCGAACCGTACTTTATGACCGGCGACACATGCACTAATGCCTATTTTTATTTTTTTATCCATTGGTCAATTCCTTACGCTCATTGCTCATTATTGTTTTTATATTATGTGATTTATTGCTTATACCAGATTACTTTAGTCCGGTTGTTACTTTTCTACCTAGCCAACGCTGTGCATCTTGTGATCTACTCGGTAAATCATTTTAAACTAGTAAATGTACTTACCTAACGGGTTAAACAATTGGCTTACCCCTTTAGTGAAGTACAAGGCATCACTTGACACTGTCAAACATACACACCCCTCTTTTGTTTCAGGTTGGTGGGTATGGTTGCCGTCTAACCAGATGAAATCGCCTTTGTTGTAGACACCCATCTCATCTTCGAAACTACCCTCAAGCAACAGTGTTATCTCGAAGCCTTTGTGAGTGTGGCAAGGCACCTGACCATCTTTGTCTATGTGCAAAAGACTTGTGTGGTGAGCATCGTCCTCAAAATCGAGTCGTGCGCGAGAAATCTTGCCAAGATTCATCCAATCTTTTCTTGCGATTGAATTCAAAGCACGAGGGATAGTGAACGTGGTGTCAGACACGGTAACTTGTTCTACTTTGGGTTCAACTTCCACCGCCTGAGACAAGTCAGCAGTAATTTGCTCAACCGCATCGAAGTCAAAGTCGATATCGTCATCTAAGAAACTATTCGTAACGTCATTTGAAGCGGCTTGTTGCTCGTCAAATACGTTAGTCGCTGCTTCAGCTGTCAGTTGTCTCACTTGCTCTTGGCAGTGCTCGCATAGCTCTACGTGACTAGACACGATTAAGGACACAGAGTCGGCAAGTGTGCCATCAACAAAGTCTTTCAATATTGCTTCGTTTGGGTGATGTTTAATCATGGCTTTGTTCCCCCATGTGAACCTTAAGTTTGGCTAGAGCGAGTCTTAGACGAGATTTCACGGTTCCAAGCGGGACACCGAGTTGTTGGGCGAGTTGCTCCTGAGAGAGCTCTTGAAAATAAACGCCTTTTACTATGGTTTTCTGAGCAAGAGGTAGCTTCTCGATTTGCGTCATGACGTGGCGACTCATTAAATGATCACCAAACGGCAAATCTTCATTTTGAGATTCCGCTACCATAGCGTCTATCGGCCAAATATCGTCGGCTATCGTTTGCTCTGCTTTTGCTTTGACCTTGCGTAACATGTCGAAGGCTGCATTTCGCATTACGGTGTAGACCCAAGTGGTCGCAGCGCCTTTGTCTTCGTTGTAAAGGTGCGCTTTCTTCCAAACATTGGTCATGGTGTCTTGAACCAATTCATTAGCAGCGGCTTCGCCACCAAGTTTGCTGATTCCAAAACGTTTGATTTTGGGTGCGAAAAACTTGAACAAACAGGTGAATGCCTGCTTGTCTCGTTTTTCTCCCACTGAAATCAACCAGCTTGAGAGCTCTGTAGGTACCTTGTTTTCACTCGGTAATTTGTTGTCGGGAATGATGACATGCTCCTTACCCTTCCCTTTACTTCTGCTTTCCACTTGCATAGTCAGTAACCATCATGCGAATTTGTTTGGCACTACGTGCACAGCATAAGTAGGGATCACTTTTGTTTGAATTAATTTTTACTATACAGAATTATAGTGAAAAAAAGTGTTCACTGCCCCGTAATGATTTGATTCAAAAAAGGAACTAGTGAAGGAAAACTCGCAGGTTCTGTAAATTCTGATTTCTTTTCTAACGGGATTGGCATCATCTCGAGCAATCGCGCACAAATCCACTGCGGGCTATCAAAATCTGGGGTCGGGTAGAGCGTTCTGATTGAGTCGTGGTCACGGAACAACTGTACGAGAAATGCAGTAAAGACATTGGGCACATCATAGTCGAGCGCTGGCCAATGGGGTAAATCATGGAATTGGCTTTTAATCAGGCCGTCGCTTTGGCGATGTGAGGAGTGCAACTGCACCAAGTTTTGCCCTTCAACGTCGATCTCCAACAACTGATCATCCGACATATTGAAATCGACAATCGTTACCTTGGTTCCCCACGTACTAAGATGTTCGGACTTTGTGTTGTCTTGCGTCGCGATGATAAAACCTTCGCCTCTGGCAGCGTGCGCCACCATGGTGAGATATTTTTGTTCGAAGATTCTTAGCCTTTGTCTCCCTCCTGGCAAAAGAAAGATGGGTAGGGGGAACACAGCAAGCTCTAGAGAAGACTCTACGGGTTTGTCTGGTTTGGCTTCTGTCCGCGTGATCTTCCCAGTTGAATTCGGCACATAGCACTCCTTAGTTCAAAGATGATTTAGGAGGGTATACGGACTGTTTGAGAGGTTCGATCAATCTAGGTTAGAAGGTGGTTGTTTATTAATCGAAGTTGTTTGGCAACCCAGCTGCAATAGAAGGATATGTTTTTTGTTGCACTTGTTCATAAATTCATTGCTTGTCTCTTCTCTAGTCGATGTCATTAGGTAGTATGTGAGTAAATAGTAAGCGAACCAAATTAGCAGAGTGCTGCTTATTTTTAGCTTCCTTCTTAACCCAACATCACATCAAAGGACTGGTCATGATTGTTATTTACGGTATCAAAGAGTGCCTAAATCCGATTAAGCTACAACTCTCTAATGTTTTACAGCAGTGCTTAAACAGTGAGATGGGTTTACCAGACGACAAGCGTGCACACCGTTTTGTGCCACTAGAGCGGGATGATTTCTTTTATCCAGAAGGGCGAACGCAGGCCTACACCGTTATTGAGATCAACATGATGGAAGGACGCGCTGTTAACACCAAAAAGTGCTTAATTAAGAAGATCTTTTCTGAGATTGAAAAGCAGCTCTCTATCTCTCCGATCGATATTGAAATCACCATCAAAGAGCAGCCTTCACATTGTTGGGGTTTCCGAGGGATGACTGGCGATGAAGCACAAGATCTGAAGTACAAAGTGAACGTCTAGGTTTTGTCTGACGTCTCATTTTGCGTTCCCCAAACAACATTCAGCGGCTTTAAAGTTTGAAGCCGCTGTTGAGTGGGTAAAGCTCTGAACTGTGATAGCGAAGCTGTTAATTATCGTCGCTCTCTTTTAAATATCGATGCCAATTCGCGTTGATGACATCAAAATGCTCTACGCAAAACTCCTTTCTATCTTTCAGGTAGTCGTTTTCTACTTCATCAAGTAAGTTTTTGTAGGCCTCAGGGTCGCTGCCATATACCAAGCATAAGGTTGAGAAGTAGCGCTGTAGGTCGAAGCTGTGCTCATCGATGTATTCACCCAAATCGTAATACTCAGGGCGGTCTTCTGATTCGAAGGCAAACATGTCGGCAGCGCTTATCGCGGCATCGGCACCGTGTTCCACATAGTTCAGCAGCAGGATGGTTGCTAGGTTGTCGACCGCATCTTCCTCTTTGCCCAAGATGGCAATCTTTTGGTCTTCGATATAAGCATGCCCTGCTTCGTGAAGTAGGGTGTGCAGCAAGGTATCGACAGCTCCAGTTTGTGCCGATTTTCCGTACTCTTTTTCATATTGGTTCTTTTCAAAGTAATTGAGTGATTCAGCGTAGAAACCGTATGGGATGAGTACCTGATGGGTTTGTGGATCGTAGAGTGGACCATCATCGCCACCGTATTGAATGACCAAGGGCTGCTTGAACATGAATAGCTGATTCGATAGGTCAATCACCGTGTCATTGACACCGCTGAGCTCTATCTCTTCCTTAATCTGCCTTTCTTCATCAGTTTGAGGCGTTGCATATTCAACGATTAGGTTGTTAGTCAGTGTATTGTCATTGGATGCTTCACTGGACGCATAAGTTGTGGCAAACATTGAGCCAATGGCTAGGCTATAGATCAGTGCTCGTTTCAGGTGTGTCATCGCGGGTCCTTGTGATTTGTTTGAATGTTCAGCTCCAGATTGATTCGCGAGCGACTGAAGGTGGATTGATAGACAGTTTAGGTTAGATTTCATCCCATTGGTGATTTTTAAGATAAATTTCGGTTCACGTAAACCCTTGTGCTATACTCCGCGCCCCAATCCGAATTGGCTTGCTTAATCTTAGGAAATTATTATGAGTGCTAAAAACGAACTTCAACAAATTAACAACCGTTTAGACAAGTGTCGCCATAAGTTAGCGGCTGCTAAAGCTCGTAATGATCGTCCTGTTGTTCGTCAATTTGAAGAAGAAATCAAAAAGCTAACAAAGAAGATTGCCCAGCTTAAGCACAAACAAAGCTACGATGTGAATCAAGAACGTAAGTCGTTGCTTGATATGCCATTTAGCCGCGAAATTACTAAAGCTGAGCAAGCGGATATGGGTAAACTGAAAAAGTCTGTAAAAGGATTAGTCGTTGTTCACCCAATGACGAAGATTGGTAAAGAGCTTCGCATTGAGGTTATGACGGGTTATGCCCCGAAAAAATTCTAATTACCAGCGATGGTAATAAAAGAGGAGCTAGTAATAGCTCCTTTTTGCTTTTTTAGGCATATAGAAAGGGTTAAATCGGCGATCGCATTAGCGGTGAGGTAAATGGATAGGTGTTGATTCTGGTCACAAAACCATTCATCTCCTACTAAAGTTAACTTGTTGCTAACATGACATTCAGCTGACACGCTAGTGTGTTTGGTTTTCTAATCCACAATTTCTCACCAATTTGCACAAATATAGGCAGAGCAACACAAATATTTACAGATAAAACTAGACTCATTAGGGAAGATGAGAACGTAAAACAATAGAGGTTATATGAATCAATTAATTTCAATAGGGCCACTAGAATCTTTCTTAATCGCGATCAGCGTTTTGTTTCTAGGTCATTTTGTAAACGCAAAGCTACCGATTCTCAAAAAGTACAATATCCCAGAGCCCATTGTTGGTGGCTTGATTGTCGCTTTTGCTATTACAGCCCTGCACTTTAACGGCGTTGATCTTGAGTTCTCCTTGCCTTTGCAGAACACATTCATGTTGATGTTCTTCGCGACTGTAGGCCTTGCGGCTAACTACACTCAGCTAATAAAAGGCGGCGCAAAGGTCTTTTTGTTCTTAGCGGTCGCTTCCGTTTACATCATTATCCAGAATGGAGTGGGTGTGACGCTGGCAACGACGCTTGGCCTAGAGCCACTAATGGGTTTGATCGCAGGTTCTATTACGCTGTCTGGTGGTCACGGTACAGGAGCGGCTTGGTCGCAAACCTTTGCTGATACCTACGGCATTGCCAATACACTAGAAATCGCGATGGCTTCGGCAACCTTTGGTTTGATCATTGGCGGTATCATTGGTAGCCCTGTAGCGCAAAAACTGATCGACAAAAACAATCTTGAATCAGAGTACGGCACGGGCACACAAACGCACGAGCGCTTCCCTGAACTGGTGACTTATAACGAGTACGAAGAAGATAAAGTGACAGCCAAGAAGGTAATTGAAGTTTTGTTCATTCTTCTTATCTGTATTACGGGTGCAAGATATCTTGAAGAGTGGGTATCAACCTTTGAAATTTCTTGGTTGATGATTCCTGACTTTGTTTATGCTCTGTTTATCGGTGTGTTCATCACGAACGTTTTTGAAGTGACGAAGCTGCATAAAACCGACAGCGAAACCGTTGATATTTTGGGTACTGTGTCATTGTCTCTATTCTTAGCGATGGCGTTAATGAGCCTGAAACTGTGGAACATCTTCGACCTTGCGATCCCATTCTTGGTGATCTTGAGTGTTCAAGCAGTGGTGCTTGGTCTGTTCTCTTACTTTGTGACGTTTAAAGTGATGGGTTCAAACTACGATGCAGCTGTTATGTCGGGCGGTCACTGTGGTTTCGGCCTAGGCGCAACACCTACAGCGGTAATGAACATGGGCTCTTTGGTGAACCGATTCGGTCCATCACCACAGGCGTTCATGGTGGTGCCAATCGTCGGCGCATTCTTCATTGATATCGTTAACCTGATTATCCTGCAAGGTTACATCTCGTTTATCGGTTAATGTGAACACCTCGCTTAACGCATAAAAAAGCCAGTCTATTGACTGGCTTTTTTCGTTTTGTAGGACGCCGCTTATGTTATTGAGCTTGAGCTATTGAGATTAAGCGGGTGAGCTTGTCTGTAGCTCTTTGAGCAGTGAGAATGCAGCTTTAGTGTGCTCTCCGGTGACGATAAATCCAACCAATTGATTATCTACATTGAAGCCTTTTGCGATAATGCCTTTCGGGTCAAAGCGAGTCTCCCAGCTTTGAGCTGTGTGCAGATCTCGGCCTGCAAGCTGAATCGGGTAGCTTGGGGTCTTCACCTTTGTAATGATATGAGGCAACTTGAGTTTGATGCCAGCTTCCTCGGGCATGTCATCACTCGTAATGAGCTGCTTTGCCAACACATTAGCAGACAAGATCGCGGGCTGGAGATAAGCCATGATACGCCCTTCAATTTCGGCGCAATCACCAATCGCATACACATTGTTAGCACTGGTTTTCATGGTTTGGTCGACAACGATCCCCTTGTTGACGGTGACTCCGGCTTGTGTCGCCAATGTCGTGTTCGGTTTCAGCCCTGCAGCTGCAATCACTGCATCCGTTCGTAACAATCGAGAAGAGGTGGTTTGTAACCTTATATCCTCTTCGAGGTAAGTCGCTCGACAAACGGCAGAGTCTGTTTCAACGGTCACACCTGCTTTTCGTAACACTTGCTCCAATTCTAGAGAAACGAAAGGCGGCACTAAACTGCTCAATAGATAGCTGGCAGGCTCGATGATCGTGACATCTTTTCCTGCGACTTGAAGGTCAAAGGCAAGCTCGACTCCGATTAGGCCGCCACCAATCACAGTGACACGATGAGCATCATCGATCTTCGCTTTGTGCTTTTCAAACTCCTCCAGACTATTGAGCGTAATTGTCGCATCGTGTTTTAGCCCTTTTGCTGGTGGAATAAATGGTGTTGCTCCCGTTGCTAATACCAACTTCGAATAGTGAATGGTGTCATCGCCGACATGAACACATTGTTGCTCAATATCGATTTCTCTGACCAGTGCTTTGGTCTTGATAACCAAGTTGTACTGCTCAGCCAACTGTTGAGCGTTATGCATTGAGAGTGTCTCTGGCGTTTGCGCCTGACTAAACGCATGCGAAAGATTTGGCTTACTGTACTCAACCCCCGAATCTGCCGTGATCATGGTGATCGCGATATCTTGGTCGAGTTTACGTACCATCTTTATAGTTTGTAGGGCAGCGAAACCGCCACCCACAATCACAATGTTCGACATGTTACTTCTCCACAAATACTTCTTTGCCTAAATGGCACTCAGGGCAAAGGAAGTCATCAGGTACTTTTGCCCAAGGTGTCCCTGGTTCAACACCTTGGTACGGTTCACCTAATTGTGGGTCGTATACCCATTCACAAACCGTGCAACGCCAGCATGTGCAGTCTGCACTGTGGACAGGCTTATCTTGCGTTTGTTCTAGGTTCTGTTCTGCTGTGTCTTTTAGCTCTGTTGGGGAGATTGTTGGTGCTGATTCTATGGGCTGAACGTTGCGCTCCACTTGCTTAGGTTGGCTAACCTCGGTTTCATCGGCGCGCCAAACCTCAGCCAGTGTCATGCCGTAATCGATGCACTGACGAAGGGCATCTGTGTCTGGTTTCCAGTGGATGTGTTGTGGTGCACTGACTTCGAAATTGGCTTCTCGTAGGCGCGCATCGATGCGTTTTACTGCGCCACCTGTCCAACCTGAAGACCCGAAGGCTGCGGCTCTTTTTTCTGCAAAGCGTAATCCGTGTATCTCTTCAAGCAAGGCTGCGATCTGCGGCATCATTACGTTGTTCATGGTTGATGAGCCAACGAGCACGCCCTTTGAGCGGAAGATATTAGCTAGGATGTCGTTTTTATCGTGCTTTGAAACGTTGAACACTTTAATGGCTGTTTCTGGGCTGCCTTTACGAATCCCTTTCGCAATGGCATCGGCCATCATGCGAGTGTTGTTCGACATGGTGTCGTACACAATCGTGATTCGGTCTTCTTTGTAGGCTTTCGACCATTCGTAGTATTGCTCTACGATCTGGGTGGCGTTGTCGCGCCAAATACAGCCATGAGAAGTGGCGATAACATCGATCGGTACACCTAAACTCAATACTTCTTCGATCTTAGCTTTCACTAGTGGTGCAAACGGCGTCAGGATGTTCGAGAAGTAACGCAGACATTGTTCGTGCAGTTCAACTTGGTCTAGCTGGTCGTTAAATAGGCTCTCATCACAGTAGTGTTGACCGAATGCATCATTACTGAATAGGATTTCATCGCCAGTCAGGTAGGTGGCCATTGAGTCTGGCCAGTGCAGCATTTTCATCTCAACAAAGATAAGTTGCTTACCATTACCGATATCCAGTGTGTCGCCAGTTTTTACCGTTCTGAAGTTCCAGTCTGGCTGGTGATGATGGCCGACAATCGAGTTCACACCCGCTTCTGTACAGTAGACAGGCGTATTAGGGATCTTAGCAAGTAGCGCGGCAAGGGCACCTGAGTGGTCTTCTTCGGCATGCTGACAAATGATGTAGTCGATGTCGTTGATGTCGATTTCCATCTCAAGGTTTGCAAGGAATTGTTCCGTAAAGCGGTGATCAACGGTATCTACAAGCACCGTTTTCTCTTCACGGATCAGGTATGAGTTATAACTGGTACCTTTATTCATGTGGTATTCCTTACCGTGGAAGTACTCGGTTTCCCAGTCGTGAATGCCAACCCAGTGAACATTTGATTTAACGTGAATAGTCATAATGATAGTACCTTATTTTAATATCTAAGGTCATCATTGCACTAGTTGTGCCATATTTTTAAGTTGTTGTTTTTAATGCGCTTGTTTGGTTTTTGAGTTTGATATTGTGTCTTTATGACATTATTGCTCCTGTAATCAATATGAAATTAAAGAGTCTATTTAACACTGTGGTTAATCAAATGCAGATTAATCGCTAAAAGGCGCGCATAAAAAAGGCCAGACGAAAGTCTGGCCAAATAAAGCAGTGCAATTTAATTTGTTAGTTTTTAAAGCGTAGTCACGACTTCATCAAGAGCTAGACGCGCTTTTGGTTTACCGTGGTTGTAGTCTTCGCCGTCTTTGTGGTAGCCGATAGCTAGTGCTACATCAACAACGTGACCTTCTAGTTCTTCAGCAAACTCTTCGCCGATCATAGCAGCGTCTACGCCTTCCATAGGCGTTGAAGCGATGCCTAGACGAGCTAGTGTGTGCAGTGTGTTACCCAGTGCGATGTAAACTTGAGACTTAGTCCAGTTACCGTTGAAACCTGTTTCGTCTGTGTTCATTTCTGCGAATGCGTAAGCACCTAGGAATTGCTCGTACATTTCAGCTGGTAGGTGACCAGAGCTTACTTCTGTATCTGCGCGTTTCGCGAATTTCTCTTTAGTGTATTTAGGATCGTGAGCAAACAGGATTGTGTGTGACGCTTCTTTCGCATGTGGCTGGTTAAACTGGAACATGTTCTCGAAAGTATTGTGGAAGCGCTGTTTTGCTTCGTCGCTCTCAATGATGATGAATTTCCAAGGCTGAGAGTTGATAGAAGAAGCTGACAAACGAAGTGCTTCTTTGATTACTTCCATGTCTTCCGCAGAGATGCGTTTTTCTGCATCGTATTTTTTAGCTGTGTAACGAGTGTTTAGATCAGTAATGATTGGATGAGTCATGTTGAATCCTAATATCTATTAATAATAAATGTCGTAGGGTGTTATGTTCGGTAACGTCAACAATAAACAGATAACGCATTTAAACGAATCTCAATAGATTGAACGTCTAAATAGTTATCGAACATGCCCCAATTAATCGAGTATCTGCGGTAGCTCAAGTCGATGGAGGTAAGATAATAGAAGAATGACTTGGGAAAAATAGCGAACATATCAAATCACTATGGTAAATAATGTCCATAATAAGTAATTAAGTGTGATCTTGATGTGTTATGGCGCGCTAAGATCAGTTGTTTAGTACGCCTTTATGCCATATTGGCGCAATAATGGTGGAAGTACGCTGTCTAGGTTTGGGATATCTTCCGGTGTGATTTCGATTAAGCCAAAACCATGCTCATCATAGATTTTTCTCGTCGCTTCACGTTTTTCCTCGGCGATTGGCGCAGAGTCGGTTCCCCAGAATTGAATGTATACTTTGCCGCTTGGAAGATAAAAGTCACTGATCACTTCTTTCGCTATTGGCAGTGGACGCTCGTACGCATGTACCACACCTGCCATATATAGCCAGTTATCGATGATCAGCTCTCCTTTTGAACGAACATAGTGCCCATCCAAGGTTCTATGCTTGGCCTCGAACTTTTGGCGAAAGCTAGAAAATGACACGTCGGTAGAATGGCTTTCTGCATCGTGTCCCAAGAACTCGACAACAGATTGCTTTAAACGTTTATTGCGAATCAATGAGTCGTGCCATATCACAAATAGGTTCTGTGTGGTTTTATCTTCTCTCTGTTCCCCGCCCGCTTTTAAACCTGTAGAGGTGACATGCCAACCGTCTTCTTCTCTTGTTATCCATCCAAGTTCATTGAGCAAGAGATTGATCTTTTTTGCACTGAGCTTGAAAGCACTGCCAAGCTGAGTCGCGGTGAGTGTTTTTCCAGAGAAGGAGTCCAAGTCGATAAGCAGTTTTTCTGGCCATACAATAAAGACACCAAACTTTTTGTGTTGTACATACTCCCCACCAAAGCTTTCTCCTCGCTCTGTCAGTATCCAGCGATCCTGTGAACGTACGATATAGCCGGCTGTTTTTAGATCACTAAACAGGGCTTTGGCTTCTATGCCTTTTTGTTTAGCGAGAGCTGATGTGGAGATCTTGTCTGACATAGCCTTCTCTTAAGTCGTCACCTGACAACTAGATGGTGTGGGGGAGGTATTCAACCAAAACAAGTGATTAGAATAACACATCTACTTCGCGTCATTCCTTTTCTGATTGCCCATGTGTTTTTAGTTTAATTGGGGGAAGCGTTCTCCAAAACAGCATCAAGAAAGTCCTTCAATACTTTCTGTAATTAAATTACAGAAAATGAGGTTTAACCCCTCTGGTTGCATATAAATCCCACTAGGAATGGCGTTCCTTCATACATGGTTTATAGTTTTTAAGATGCATCTTTTATTAAGTGTGATTTATATCACCATTTATTTTTAGCGATCGAACCATGAAGTGTGATCTTGATCGTGAGTTAATGAGAGTTATTCTCACTTATTTTGCTTTGTAATTTAAATTCATGACACTTTTGTGATCTAAAGCATCACCATTAACCCGAAAGTGTTTTTTGTGTGTGATGCTTGTCACTAAAGTTGGGCTGGAGTGCATTTTGGAAATGTTGTGATACATTTTAATCAACTTTTGAGCACACACTTTCGGTCATTTGACCAACCAATACACTACGGGGTTCTACCTATGTTATCACCAGAAGCAAAGATCAAGGTTCAAAACTTTGGTCGTTTCTTATCCAATATGGTAATGCCAAACATCGGCGCATTCATTGCGTGGGGTTTCATTACAGCACTATTCATCCCAACAGGTTGGTGGCCTAACGAAACGTTAGCATCAATGGTTGGTCCTATGATCACTTACTTGCTGCCATTATTGATTGGTTACACCGGTGGTAAGATGGTTGGTGGTGACCGCGGCGCGGTAGTAGGTGCCATCACAACAATGGGTGTTATCGTTGGTACTGACATCCCTATGTTCATGGGTGCAATGATTGTTGGTCCACTAGGTGGTATCGCAATCAAGAAATTCGATGAAGCTGTTCACGGTAAAGTGAAGAGTGGTTTCGAAATGCTAGTGAACAACTTCTCTGCGGGTATCATCGGCATGATCTGTGCGATCATCGCGTTCATCGTGATTGGTCCTGCGGTTAAGATTCTGTCTGGCGGACTTGCGGCTGGTGTAAACGCAATGGTAGAAGCGGGTGCACTACCTCTAGCATCTATCTTTGTTGAACCGGCGAAAATTCTATTCCTAAATAACGCAATCAACCACGGTATCTTCTCTCCACTAGGTATCCAGCAATCTGAAGAGATGGGTCGCTCGATCTTCTTCCTAATCGAAGCAAACCCAGGTCCTGGTCTAGGTCTACTACTTGCTTACATGGTATTTGGTAAAGGCAGCGCGAAACAATCTGCTGCGGGTGCATCTATTATCCACTTCCTAGGTGGTATCCACGAAATTTACTTCCCATACGTTCTTATGAACCCACGTCTAATCCTTGCGGTAATCGCAGGTGGTATGGCTGGTGTATTCACTAACGTAATGTTCAGCTCTGGCCTAATCTCTCCAGCATCTCCTGGTTCTATCTTCGCGATTCTGTTGATGACACCAAAAGGCTCTTACATCGGCGTGATTCTATCGGTTATCGCAGCAACGGCAGTATCGTTTGTTGTAGCGTCAATCCTTCTTAAAACATCAGCGCAAGATGATGAGGAAGATTCACTAGAGAAAGCATCAGCACAAATGAAAGACATGAAAGCGTCTTCTAAAGGTGCAGCAACGGGTGCAGACATCAACCTAGCTGACGTGAAAGCAGTATACGTAGCATGTGATGCGGGTATGGGTTCAAGTGCAATGGGTGCTGGTTTACTTCGTAAGAAAGTCGATGCAGCGGGCCTAAATATCACGGTAACTAACTATGCAATCAACAACCTACCAGCTGATTCACAAATTGTTATTACGCATAAAGATTTAACAGACCGTGCACGTAAAACCATTCCTGGTGCAATGCACATGTCTCTGAACAACTTCTTAGATGGCGCAGTATACGACAACCTAGTAGCAGAACTTGTCGATGCTCAAAGTGGTGAAGCGAAGGTAGAAGCTCCGGCTCCTGCAGCAGCACCAACTCAAGAAGGCAACAAGCTTGCACTGACTAATGACAGCATTTTCCTTGGCCTTAAAGCGACTCAGAAAGAAGACGCTATCAAGTTTGCTGGCGACCAATTAGTGAAGCTTGGCAATGTATCACCAGAATACGTAGATGGCATGTTTGCTCGTGAAGAGCTTGTATCTACTTACCTAGGCGAGTCTATCGCAGTACCACACGGCACAATCGAAGCGAAACAATATGTACAAAAAACCGGCATCGTATTCTGTCAGTACCCTGAAGGTATTCAGTGGGGCGAAGATGAAGACGATATCGCGAAGATGGTTATCGGTATTGCCGCACAAGGCGATGAGCACAACATGGTGCTGATGGCTATTACCAATTCACTTGATGATGAAGACGCTGTGGAATGCCTACAGAACACAACAAACCCTGCTGATGTTCTACGCATTCTCAACGGAAACTAAAAAGCTCTAGTCAAGCTCCTAAGTGAAGGAGGCCGGTATCCCCCTACTGGCCTCATTTTCGGTCTTAATCTGTCTTAACAAGATTCAGTCTGAATAGCTTACTGCTTAATGTCTTTAGTTAATCATCAGGCATGTGGTTGAGCAGTTAGCTATCTAGATTCAAATATTTATAAGGTCAAAATTATGAAAGCGTTACATTTTGGTGCAGGTAATATCGGTCGTGGTTTCATTGGTAAGCTTCTTGCTGACGCTGGTATGAAGGTTACTTTTGCTGACGTAAATGAAACGGTTGTTAATGCGTTAATTGAACGCCAAGAATACCCAGTGAAGATTGTGGGTGAAGAGTGCGTTGTTGAGATCGTTAAGAACGTGACAGCAGTAAACTCGGCAACAAGCGCAGTGGTCGATTGCATTGCTGAGTCTGACATTGTGACCACGGCGGTTGGTCCAACGGTTCTTAAGATTATCTCTAAGTCTATTGCTCAAGGTATTGAAAAGCGTGCAGCAGCAAACAACACTGCACCAATGAACATCATCGCAGCAGAGAACATGGTTCGTGGTACTAGCCAGCTTAAAGCTGCGGTTTTAGAGCACCTTTCTGATGAAATGAAAGCGTTCACTGAAGCGCATATTGGCTTTGTTGATTCAGCGGTTGACCGTATCGTACCGCCAGCTGAAGCAGGCGAAACAGACCCACTAGCAGTGACGGTTGAGACGTTCAGCGAGTGGATCGTAGACCAAACACAATTTAAAGGTGAGATTCCAAACATCCCAGGTATGGAGTGCACTGACAACCTAATGGCCTTCGTTGAGCGTAAATTGTTCACGCTTAATACAGGTCACTTGGTTACCGCTTACCTTGGCGTGCTAGCGGGTCACGAAACAATCAAAGATGCGATTGAAGATCAAGCGATTTATGCTGAAGTAAAAGCAACCATGGAAGAGAGCGGTGAAGTTCTTATTAAGCGCTACGGCTTTGATCCAGAAGCACACGCGGCTTACATCCTAAAAATTCTAGGTCGTTTTGCTAACCCATTCTTACGTGATGAAGTGGACCGTGTTGGCCGTCAGCCAATTCGCAAGCTGAGCCCACAGGATCGTCTGGTTAAGCCTTTAAACGGTACATTAGAGTATGGTCTACCGAATGCGCACCTTGTAAAAGCAATCGCTGCTGCGTTCCATTACAAGAATGAAGATGACCCTCAAGCGGTTGAACTTCAGGCAATGTTCGCAGAAAAAGGTTTTGCTGAGACATTAACGCATTATTCTGAGCTGAATATCGACTCAGAAGTTGTTAAACTAGCGGAACAAGCTTATCTAGCATTGAAATGATAAATCATCAAAGTGCCACACCTGTGGCACTTTCTTATTGCCGAGCCGTTATGCCAATACATCCTAGTCATGAAACTGAATTACTCGAAGCCTTATCTGAAGCTGAGAGTGCTAGCGCCTGCTTGATGGCAGCTTATGATGCATTGGATGACACGGTGGATGCGGTTTTAAAAAACATCTTTAAGAAAGACGACACGGCGATTAAATTCGTTGTTGAACCGCTACTCAACAGCGGTGGGCCATTAGGCGAGATAATGGTTCGTGGTAAGTTACTCTTGGGTCTTGGGGTTATCAGTAAAGAGCTCTATGACGATTTAGAGGTTTTCGTTACCTTGAAAGAGTGGGCGAAATTACAAGGCGACGACACCAGCTTTACTGAAGTTGACGTGATCTTTGAGCTTAATAAGGTGCACGCGATTCAGCGTATTATGCCTATCGAATACGATGCAGAGATGGTTGAAACCATGTCTGGCCCGATGCTTCAAATGTTCTTAGGGCGACACCATCAGAAAGTGAAGTCGACCATTGTTTTGGCTATCACAGACATTATTAACACCTTATGTCGCGACAACGCCTTGAGTTCTTAGATTTCGTTATTGGGCGCTTTCTTAGCGACACAACAACTCGCGACAACTTGTTTTACCCATCCTAGAATAAATATTGATTGCGGTTTCTGTTATTGAGTAATCGCTTTTTTGTATTCACTCCAACCAACACTTCTTTTGATTTGCGCATGACTTATATGGGAAATGATTCTCTAGATTGTCGTCCGTTCTGACTGCCTAAACTAATAAGCAACTCAGCATATCGACCGCAAATTTCAGGTACAAAAAAAGCCACATGATGTGGCTTTTTGTTCAACAAAACCTGAGATTATAGGTCTTGGATATTTTCAGCTTCTAGCTCTTGGAAGTAGCGTAGAGTCTTAACTTTTAGCTCTTGTTGAGCTGGCTCATCAGCAACGATGATAGCTTTACGGTGCATTTGTAGAGCAGTAACAGTCCACATGTGGTTTACAGAACCTTCGATAGCCATTTGAAGCGCTTGTGCTTTGTTGTGGCCTAGAGAAAGGATCATTACTTCTTCAGAATCTAGAAGAGTAGCAACACCGATAGTTAGTGCGTATTTAGGAACTTGGTTGATGTCGCCATCGAAGAAACGAGAGTTCGCGATACGAGTGTCTTCAGTCAACGTTTTGATACGAGTGCGTGAAGATAGAGAAGAACCTGGTTCGTTGAATGCGATGTGACCGTCGATGCCTACGCCGCCCATGAATAGGTTGATTTTGCCGTATGAACGGATTTTCTCTTCGTATGCTGCACAGTGAGCATCGATGTCTTCAGCTTGACCGTCTAGCAGGTTAATGTTTTCTGCTTGGATATCAACGTGGTTGAAGAAGTTCTCGTGCATGAATGTGCGGTAAGACTCTGGGTGGTTAGGGTCGATGCCAACGTACTCATCCATGTTGAATGTTACAACGTGCTTGAAGCTAACTTCGCCAGCTTTGTAAAGTTCAATTAGCTCAGCGTAAGTAGTTAGAGGTGTGCTACCAGTAGGAAGACCTAGTACAAATGGACGCTCAGCCGTTGGAGCGAACTTGTTGATTGAATCTGCGATATGACGAGCAGCCCATTTACCTACTTTAGCTTTGTTGCTTAATGGAATAAGTCTCATTGATTTTGCCCCTAGAAATTAAATTTTATAGTGTTCTGAAACATTAATTCGCATTATAAAATAAGTTATCGAGTTCTGCTATTGTTTTAGGTCAAGTTTTTACTTTTTTCATCGTATCTGTGACTAGAACTCTCAAAATTGCACAATAATTGTATGGATATTTGGTGGCGTTAAACAAGATTAATACGCTTGTCATATACAGCGATGTTGATTCAATTCAGGCTCTGAAACAGTCGGTCTATTGGCGAGCCTTGTGAGTATAGTTGAGCCTAGAAAAATAATGATGGCAACGTGACACTATCGTGATAAAAGGAAGATTCAGATGGTGAACGATAAACTAGGTTGGGTTAGAAACTCACTCGATTGAGTAATATGAGCGTTTTGTTCACGCTATCGTTATGAATTATCTATAAATATTGGTAAAACTGACTAGGTTAGCTAAACTTACCAATTACGGAGAAAAGGCGAGTTTGAAGTGTAAACCTTGAAGGTAAAAAAAAGCCCAAAGTGATGAGGTATCACTTTGAGCGATTTTACTAATCTTCTAACACTAACTCACTGTCGTATTCTTCCCTAGGCACCTCGCCGCGTTTGCAGCCGTTTAGGGTATGAAAGCGACGGCGTCCACGAGCCAGTTGAATGTACTTCAACCAAACACGCTCTAACTTGGACTTTGCCTTATGAGGGTGAGACAACACTTTAATGAAGTGCTTTTCTTCTGCATTGGTTGGCGTAAGTTCGCCAGTCTCGAGTGCAAGCATAGTGTCACCAAACAAGGTTAGGATTTCCTCTTCTGAAAGAGTAAAATCACCCGACTTAGCGAACCCTCGTGGGAATTTAATGGTGTCATAAAAACGTTTTTTTCCGTGACGGAATTCGGTCTCAGACATATCAGCCTCAGTAATGTGGTTAGATAGAAATTAGTGTTTATTGCTCACGCGAAAATATTGTTAAAAGGCTAAAATAGGAAACAAAACGTTTTTGCCTTTACGATAAACAATCCTAGATCCGCTTGTTAGCAGATTTATTACAGAGATGTATTTGATGGATGTGAAAGTCTTTAGAACCTTTCTTGAGGTTGCAAGGGTGCGCCACTTTGGGCGTGCTGCTGAAAACTTGTATTTAACACAAGCGGCGGTGAGTGCGCGAATCAAACAGCTGGAAGGCTATTTTGATACTCAGTTGTTCATTCGTGACCGCAATAACATAAAGCTCACTTCTTCCGGTGAGCGTTTGATTGGTTACGCTGAGGTGATGGTTTCAACCTTACAGCAGGCCAAGTTTGAGCTGTCATTAGAGAGCGGAAAAGCCTTGCAGTTAACACTGGGTGGCACGCCGAATATTTGGGATGCGTATTTGCAAAACTGTTTGAGCGTCGTGACCGATTCTTTTGGTGGTTACGGCTTTATGGCAGAGGTGATGGGGCGTGAGCAACTGAACCGAAACTTGCTAGAACGTACCTTAGATATGGCTTTCGCTTTTGACCAGATCAAAGCAGAAGAGCTGAACTGTAAAAAAGTCGCTGACTTAGTACTCGTTTTGGTGTCGACACAGCCTGATGATCTGGAATCCGTGTTCCAACATAAATATGTTTATGTCGATTGGGGAACGCGTTTTGGTTCTGAGCACGCAGAGCGTCATCCAAAAGTACCAGCACCGTACTTACGCACTTCTACCGCTCGTATCGCCCTTGATTTCATTTTAGAGAAAGGCGGTAGTGCTTATTTACCTGTTTCTCTTGTTGAACCGTTTATCGAGTCGGGTCAGTTGCATAAGGTGAAAGGGGTGGAAGATTGGTATCGCCCGATTTATCTGAGCTACCGTAAAAACAGCACCTCGGTCGATGCGATCATGCAGGTCGAGAAGTTGGTTAATGAGATCGACCCATCGACAGCGTACACATTGCAACAAGCAGCTGAGCAAGCGCCAGAATAAAGTTACAATCTGCCACCAACTTATAGTGTTGATGAGATAAAAAATGGCTCCCAGTTGGGGAGCCATTTTTTGTTTAAACCAGATATATTCATATTGCCCAATTTAGAGAAAGCTCTAAGTCGGAAAACTGTTTAAGCCTGGTACGCGTATCCCTATTTCTATCGCGTGAGAACACGTAGAGATTTATCAGGACACTTATAGGTTCATTAGGTTTTCAATAGACTCTTCAAGAGAGTGTGACATGTACGAATGGATGGTGTGTCCGTCCGTTGCGTCTATCTCAATTTTAGTAATCCCATGATCCGCTTTTTCTTCAAGAAAGCCAAGTGATTGCTCGACTGATTGACTGGTGAGAACCTGTTGGTTTGATAAAACAATACGACACGTGTGAAGAACCATAGCCTTTTCCTTTTTATATTCGATAGGTCTCTGCATCTTTGGCGTGCTAAGTACCTATCGTTTGACGTTGTGAGAAGATTGACTTCTCTTGATTAAATTTAGTCGAATTGGATAAAAATAAAACCCTTTTTTGTGATTTATCTAACCTTCAGTTCCGAAAGTGGCTAGCGACAGTGGTTATTCACGGTAAACTTTTTGTTATCGGAGCCAAAATTATGGCCAAAGGGAAGAATAGAGTATGTCGAAAAATATCCATCACAACAGTACGTTAACTAATGAGCAGTGCCACTTAGCTCGCTATGCGCGAGACGCGCGTTTTGATGGTATGTTTTTCACTGCGGTAAAAACGACGGGTATTTTCTGTCGCCCTATCTGCCCCGCAACACCACCGAAAGAAGAGAACGTCGAATATTTTTCTCATCAGGCTCAGGCATTAAAAGCAGGCTACCGACCTTGCTTACGCTGTCGACCAGACAGTGCTCCTTTCTCACCAGCATGGAAAGGGGTTGAAACCACTTTTCTTAGAGCGATGCAGCTGATCGATAACGGCGCATTGGGTTCAGGCTCAATCACCGATCTCGCAGAGCGTTTGGGGATATCTGATCGATACTTACGTACCTTGTTCGATACTTATATCGGTGTGTCACCTAAGCAATATAGCCTGTACAGCCAGTTGATGTTTGCCAAGCAGTTACTGCATACCAGCAGTATGAGTATTACGGATGTCGGCTTTGCGAGTGGCTTTAATAGTACGCGTCGTTTCAATGATGCCTTTCAAAAAGAGCTGAAGCTTTCACCCAGTCAGATTCGACGAGCCAAACCTGATGACAGTCTGAGTAATCACGTCCAACTGACTTTTCATGGCCCATTAGATTGGAGTCATTTGCTGGACTTTTATCGACGAAGAATGATTGAGGGAATAGAAGAGGTCGGCGAGGACTATTACCAACGTACGGTTAAGGTGAATGGCTCGAAGGGCTGGTTCAAGGCGACCTTAGTCAAAGATAATAGCTTGGATATTGAGTTTGAGTTGGATGATATCAATCAGCTGCGAAGTTTGATTGCTCATATTCGACGTATGTTCGACCTTGATGTCGACATCGCTAAAGTTGAAGCCTTTTTTGCGACGATAGATACTAACTTAGTCGCCAGAAGTGGCATTCGTATCCCTGGGGTGTGGAGTGCTTGGGAGGCCGGAGTTAGGGCGATCCTCGGTCAGCAAGTTTCGGTCACTGCGGCGATTGGTCAGCTGAACCTGTTGGTTAGAGAGCTGTCTGGTGCAGACGAGGAAACATACTTTCCGACTCCAAAGCAAATAGCTGAGGCGGATTTAAGCTTCTTAAGAATGCCGGGAAGCCGAAAGGAAACCCTAAAACGTTTTGCCGAATACATGGTCGACAACCAAGCCGAGCACCCTTCCAAATGGATTGACCTAAAAGGCATTGGCCCTTGGACCATACAATACGCATTACTTCGTGGCTTGAGTGAGCCGAATCATTTGCTAGTGGGTGATTTAGTGGTGAAGAAGTTTATTGAGCACCGACCGGCTATCAATATAGAGAGTGTTTCACCGTGGGGCAGTTACGCTACGTTCCACTGTTGGAATCAGTCTTAATAAGAGTAACTTGCGAACGTCCGCAATACAAAGTTAGGAGCAATCATGGCGAACCGTTTTACATATTATGACAGCCCGTTAGGTACTGTGACTCTGCAGGCGAATGAGCAAGGCTTACTCGGAGTTTGGTTTGAAACACACACAACGAAACCGGAAGACTTAGGTATACAAGAAGATAGCTTTCCGATTTTCCAATCGGTCAAAGACCAGCTCGATCGTTATTTTGCAGGAGAAGCTATTCAGTTTGATGTACCGATCGCTGCCAAAGGCACTCCGTTTCAGCAATCGGTTTGGCACGCACTTACTACTATTCCTTACGGAGAAACATGGAGCTATGCTCAGTTAGCCGACGCAATCGGTAATCCAAAAGCGGTGCGAGCTGTGGGGTTAGCCAATGGCAAGAACCCGGTATCAGTGATTGTTCCGTGTCATCGAGTTATTGGTAAAAATGGCAAGTTGACGGGCTACGCGGGTGGAGTAGAGCGTAAACAGCGCTTGTTGGCGATTGAGGGAATTGGCCAAGAATAGAGCGCTTGGTTTTTGGGTTAAGTGATGCCTCGCAATGTTGAACTTAGCCTGGGGACCTTAAAAGTGTGACTTTGCAATAAAATCGTCACATTGTGGAAAATACCTATTTGGTTGCATATTCTTTAATCATGTTCTCTAGGCAAGGATGCCCAAATGAATAGTCAAATCCCTTTCTTACTCAGTTGCAGTAGTACGCTGTTACTGACAGGTTGTTTAAGCGACACCAGTCAACCTTTTGAAGTTCCACAGCTGGTTCTATTTAAAGGTATGTATGAAAGTACTGATAACAACAGCTATTTGCTTTTTGAGTCGGGGCAAGTTACTTATCAGGCAACGGATAACACAGTGACACGTAGCTACAGCGTTGAAGACGATTTGATAACCATTGAGCTGAATTCAGGAAGCAGCCGAACGGATTCTGATTTGGTGATGAGAATTCAACGTCAAGGTGAGGTGCTCACTTGCAACCAATGCCCAGCGATGCAATTGAGCAATGTCTGGACACGAGTCGAAACCCCGCAGCAAGAAGGCTCATCTAACTAGAATAACCCACCATTAAGCCATAAGTGAGCCGCGATGCTGACGGCGTAGCCAACCATGATGACTGGCATCCACTTTAAGTGACCAAAGAAGGTGTATTTACCATGCGCCGCGCCCATTAAGGCCACACCAGCAGCACTACCGATCGATAACAAGCTCCCCCCAACTCCAGCGGTTAAGGTGATCAGTAACCAGTTCCCCATCGACATTTGTGGCTCCATCGATAGCACAGCAAACATCACTGGAATGTTATCGACAATCGCAGATAAGATGCCCACCATAATGTTGGCAAAAATTGGGTCCCACTGGCTGTACATCAAAATCGAAGCCAGCTCTAAATATCCGAGCAAGCTCAAACCGCCCACACACATTACCACACCGTAGAAGAACAATAATGTATCCCACTCTGCGTGAGACACTCTTCGAAATACATCAAACGGCACCACAGACCCGAGTCGTTTTAACGCACCTTCGTCATTATTGGCAATCGCCACTGCTTTTTTCTTCGCCAGCGAGTTGGGCAGAGTTTTACGCAAGAAGTATCCGAAGAACTGCAGGTAAGCGAGTCCCATCATCATCCCCATCACTGGAGGGAAGTGCAGCACAGCGTGGAAAGCCACTGCGGTCGCGATAGTCATGATAAATAACAACACAATCCGTCTTGCACCACGCTTGAGTTCAACGTGTTGATGTACTGTGTCGGGCTGGGTGGTGGGTACAAAGTAAGACATGATTACCGCAGGGACTACATAGTTCATTACGGAAGGGATAAATAACGGGAGGAATTCGCTGAAGCTAACATAGCCAGCCTGCCACACCATTAGGGTTGTGATGTCGCCAAATGGACTGAATGCGCCGCCAGCGTTGGCGGCAATAACGATATTCACACAAGCAAGGTTAACGAACTTAGGATTAGAACCCGCTACTTTAAGCACCACGGCGCACATCAGCAGAGCGGTGGTGAGGTTGTCGGCAATGGGAGAAATAAAAAACGCCAGAATGCCGGTTAACCAAAACAGCGAACGAAAATTAAAGCCTTTACCGACCATCCAGGCTTGCAGCGCATCAAACAGTCTTCGTTCTTCCATAGCGCTGATGTAGGTCATGGCGACGAGCAGGAAGAGTAGCAGTTCGGCATATTCCAATAAGTTGTGTTCGAGTGCTTGTTTAGCGACCTCAGTCAGATTGTGTTCTTGGTATGTGAAACCGATGATGATCCAAATCAGACCAGCAGCTAGCAGAACGGGTTTAGATTTTCGGAGTTTTAGATACTCTTCCATCATCACCACGATGTAGGCGACAACGAAAATGGTCAGTGATAGGTAGCCAGCAAATGAGCTAGTGAGCTTGAGTGGTTCTCCCAACTGAGAAGTGGCGGCACTTGCTACCGTAGAAAAAAACAGCAAAGAGAGGACAACAGAAAGCTGGATACCTAGCATGGATTACGCTCCAAAGTTAATAAGTTATTAACACGCGTAAAAGCGTAGACCTAAATAACCACATGGAGTGTGATAGATATCTTAATAATTCAATCGATTACAGGGGATGCAAGAGACTGTGATGCAAACGAAATATGGTCGTGCATGTAGAAGCGGATAAAGAAAAAGCCCTACCGGATTTAGGGCCGATAGAGCTTATTCTGTGTCGCCAATATTATGCAGCATTAAGATCAAACGTCATTGTTTGTTCTGCAGCACATATCTCAACAGGCCAGCCATAGGATTGGTATTCCATCGCAAGTTTGTCCGCAACTACGCGAGATACCGTGGCAGTGATCCACATGCCTTTACCCATTACCTGATATTTGAGTGTTCTCATTTCCATTTTTGTCACCATTTTCCTTCTATATTGGCTGCGCGAAGTCTATAGCACCTCTTGAAGCTGGAATTTCGAATCAAGCTCAAATCCTTTATAAAATGGCTCATGAATTCGGCTTGGATTAAAACTCAATCAGCAGAATGAAAACGGTTGCGCTTTGGAAGAAAAGTCATGATTTAAGTATCTGTATTATAATCAAATAAAATTTTAACTAAAAATTTATGTAAGAGATCTCTCACATTATTATCAGAGATCGGACTATCCAGGTTCTTATCCGTTGGCGCTGATTTTTGTGTCTCTTCTGTATGCTTTCAGTTACGCCATTGCAGCAAAATTTATTTAGTTTTGTATGTGAAATATGAGGATTTTGTCAGTTTATATTTCGATATCTAAACCATAGTCACAGTTTTATATGTTGCCTATCATCTTTAATTTAAACCGATACTCTGTTTGATTTTGGTCATTAACCTTCTTCTCATTAGTTTGCACTATCTATGCGTGTTCTGTTCCATACAAACCAGATGTATAGAGGTCCTTATGACTAATCCAACGAAAACCGATCGTAAAGTCACGATCGGTAGTTACATCGCACTCGCCTTCGCGGTTGTGTTTTTTTCCGGCTTAATGCAGTCCAATGAATGGTATGGCGTATTCGATTTTACGACGCTTAACGGTTCATTTGGTAAAGTCGCTTACGATGTGAGTGAATCCGCCGATGGTATCCAAGCAGCTACCACTTCTTTACGTGGTAAAGGCGGTAGCGGTGCTCGCGACGGTTTCATTTTTGCTTTGACACTTATTCCGACCGTGATGTTTGCTTTGGGTATGATCAACGTACTTGAGCACTACGGTGCACTGGATGCGGCTCGTAAACTGCTTACTCCACTACTTCGTCCTCTTATGGGTATTCCTGGTAACTCAGGCTTGGCACTGATCGCTTCTTTACAAAGTACCGATGCAGGTGCCGCGATGACACGTCAGCTTAAAGATGAAGGGCATCTAACCAAGCGCGAAACCGATGTCTTTACCATGTTCCAATTCACAGCAGGTGCGGCGATCGTTAACTTCTTCTCGTCTGGCGCTGTGCTATTTACTCTAACCGCAATGGGCGGTTCTCTCGCGGTAACATCATCTATTGGTCTTGCTGTGGCGGTGATGTTCATCTTTAAGTTTGTCGGCGCGAACCTGTTCCGTATCTACCTCAATATTACTGAAGGTAAAGAAGACAAACCAAAATCAGACAAAGAACAAAAACTGGAAGAGGAAGTAGCATAATGAGCGAAGTAAAAGCAAAGAAACCAATGGTGACTGATATTTTCGTTGAAGGTGCTAAGAAAGGCTGGGTTATTGCGACCACCTCGACAGTGCCAAACGTTCTGATGGCGTTTGTAATCATCAAAGCATTGCAGATTACGGGTGCGTTGGATCTGATGGGCAGTGTGTTTGCTCCAATCATGGCGGTGTTTGGTTTGCCGGGTGAAGCAGCTGCAGTATTGATCGGTGCGTGGATGTCGATGGGCGGTGCAGTGGGTGTGGTCATCACGCTGTTTGACCAAGGTATCTTGAATGGCAATCATATTGCGATCTTAGCGCCAGCTATTTACTTGATGGGCTCACAGGTTCAATACATGGGCCGTATCATGGGACCAATTGGTACTGAAGGCCGTTACATTCCAGTGATGATCGCTATTTCAGTGTTGAATGCGTTTGGTGCGATGTTCCTAATGAACATTATTCTGTAGCCTAGCTTTTGAAGTTTCTTGGGCTTTAGAAAAAGGAAACCCCGTTTGGCTTTCACCAAACGGGGTCTATTCTTTTTGTAGCCATCCTGCTACTGCGCGTTACTTATCTTTCAATAGGTAACTGGTGCTCCCTGCATCGTTCCTTGACGTGGCTAAATCCTTTAACCTATCCAATCCATCGCCTTCCTAGCGGTGTCCTTGCAAACTCATCATCCTGACAAGTGACTCTATCCTAGAGCAATAACTTCCTTGCTGATAACTCATCCTAAGTCATCAAATCTTCATCCTGAAGATACCTAATCCATTAGGCTTTTTCCTGTTCCTGCCAACTCCCTGTCGACACGTATATTAAACACTCTGGAGGCTTCTCCCACAATCTACCTCAAGCAAATAATCTCAAGGCAAAGCTAAGAAAAACTGTGCGGACTCATACAAAACAAGGGCTTGGGTTTGTAATCTAGGATTTTTCTGCGAAGCTTGATTGTAATCTCTTACGTTTGTTGTGAGAGATCTCTTACACATGTGCGGGCGTGAATGCTCTTTGTTTGCTGAATACAGATACGTTGAGGTAGTCCGCCGAATAAACTAACCAGTAGGAAATGATAATGGTTACAGCGTTATATGCTTCGTTGCTCACTTTGGTCATGTTATGGCTTTCTATTGAAGTGATTAAGCAAAGAAGAAAGAATCAAGTGGCACACGCAGATGGTGGTGTTGAATCGTTACAAGTGGCTCGTTCCGCTCAAAGTAATGCTATGGACTATATTCCGATTACCGTGATACTGATGGTGTTGCTCGAGTTCAACGGCGCCAATGTATGGCTGATCCACGTTATTGGTGTTGCTTTTGTTGCTGGTCGTATTATTCATGGGAAAAGCATCCTCGCTCGTAGTCTGAAGGGAAGAAAGCAAGGCATGTATTTGACCTTTGCCAGCATGGTGTCTTTAGTTGTTCTAAACTTGATTTATCTTCCTTTTGATAAGCTTATATAAGGACATGCATGGCGTTACGCCTCCCTCAACCATGGATGATTGTATTAACAGGTTTAGTGCTGAATATTCTGGCTATTGTTGTGTCGAGCCTAGTGCTCGACAAAATGGTGGTTGAACAAGCTCAGTATCGAGAGCGTCAACAGGGCAATGTATACTCGATTCAGTTGGCTTGGAATACGATTGAAACCTTAGAACGTAAGCGTGAATCTATGTTGCTGCACATGGATATCAGTACCTCTTCAAATTCAGCGGTGACACCGGAATTAGAAGAAGCAATGCGTGGTCAGCTTGGTGCGTGGGTCAGTGGCGAAGTCCCAGAGATTACCGTCGAAAACCTTTCTCAGATCATGATGTTGATTAACCAAGCTCAGCAATCACAACGTACACGTATCGATGACTTCTACCTTGATAATCTAACCTTATCTGAACTCCTCCAAGCTCTTGAAGAGCAGATGACCCTCTATAAAAATATTGCGCTCTTTCTTCAGATCTTTGGCTTAGCATTGATCCTTGCGCGTGACCTGGCGAGACGAAATTAACCGTCGCATGCCTTAAGCCAGACCTGATGTCGAGTTATTGGCCCAGGTTAGGGTGCTGTTGCCCTTGGTACTTTGGAAGCTGGTCTTTAAGCTTTTTGAAGGTACTGAATGCGTTGTTAGCTGACAAGCGATTCATTAACCAGTCAGGCAAAATACCACCCGCATTCGCATATGCCGTATAGGTGATGTGGGTCAGGCCATTGGTTAGAGGCTGCAAAACCCATAGCGCATCGACCTCGTTGATTCGAATATACCCCGACTCTTTAGCCATGTAATTGGACGCATCCTTGATGGTTAAGGTGAATTGACCGTCTTCTACTTCATATTTCGAATACGTCACCATATCTCGGTCGCGAGCAGGCCAAGGAGCTTTGAACTGGGTGTAGACGATATTCTCATTGTTAGATATTTGCATTAACACTTCACTGTGCGACACATTGTCGATCCAATTCGGTACGTTATCGCTGTCTTCCAACAATAAGAGAAAGCCTGAATAACTGGTTTCGACCTGCATTTGCGCTCGAACTTCAACAAGACCATTTCCGTGATTACGCTTATGTATAGTGATGCCACCATCACTTTTAACGAACTGCCACGGAGTCGCATAAGAGAGGGATGAAAACAGGCAGAGTCCAAGTACCAAAATCCTAGGTAATATCATTATTCTTCCATGAAATGAAAAGCTTATCTGCCATGAGTATAGAATAAAAATAGGTTGGATTCGCGTCGTAAGATGCTGCGTATTGAATATGGTTACTATGATATTGGGAAAAACGGAAGACAGAGGGTCTTCCGTTTATAGACAGGGAGTGCAGTGGCAATTTATCTAGAGCTTATAGGCTTCGACAGTTTTGATTGTCGTCCAGTTGTTGTTGGCGTCTTGGATGAACTCTTGTGTGTTCTCCAACCAACGTTTTTGCACTGACTTGTCTAAGTTCAGGTACAACTTTCCATCTTCTACTTTCCAAGCTAAAGGGTCGGTTTCGAACTTCTTACCCATTGCCACACCAAAGGCGCAGTAACCACCGTACTGAGGCGCATAGGCTTGTGGATCTTCGCGGAATTGGTCTCGGTTTTCACTGCTTACAAACTGATAAATGGCATTTTTGTACGTAGCTGTGAACTCTGGCGTGCCTTTCACTGGCCCTTTACTGTCGAAATAAGCAACCGGGTCGTAGCCTTTAATCGCGAGGTCGTTACTATCAACGCTCATATCAAGGTCAGCTGCCATTAGTGAAAAGCTCGCGCCTAGTAACGCGGCTGTAAGAGTGATTTTTTGACTGGTCGATTTTAAATGTGACATATCAAGTTCCTTGTCAGTATTAGTTAACTTGTATGAAATAAATTAGCCGACTAGTCCGGTCTATAGAGGGACAAAAGAACTAAAAAGTAAGCGAATCGTTCGGAGGATGCATGGATCTGCTGTCACAACTAATGGAACATTTCTCGATACGCACCGGTGTTTTCTATTCTGGGAACTTGTGTGGGGTATCGTCATTCAACGCGCAACAGGGTAAAGAAGGGCACCTTCATGTATTGAGTGCCGGTGAGTTGACTCTATCGAGCTCTAGTATGGAACACAGGAAGCTCTCTCAGCCTTGTATCGTCTACTTACCCAATAGCACACCACACGCGATTGAAGGGGTTGGAGACGGTGCAGAAGTTGTGTGTGCGAGTGTGGAATACCGTTCAGGGCAAATGAATCCTCTGTTGTCTGCTCTTCCTGACGTGATCGTGATTCCGTTTGAAGACGCACCTAACCTTATGCCGGTGATTGAGGTGCTGTTTCGAGAATCGAACCAAGAGTTATCAGGCCAGCAATACTTAATGGATAAGTTGAGTGACGCGCTAATGGCTTTGATTTTCCGCCATCTCATTGAACAACAGCAAATCAATCAAGGCGTATTTTCTGCGCTTGCTCACCCACGACTTGCTCCGGTAGTGACCGCCATTCACCTAATGCCAGCTCGACACTTTTCGATAGCGAAAATGGCTTCATTGGCGGCGATGTCTCGCACCCAGTTCATCGAAGCATTTAAGCGCGAGGTGGGCGAAACTCCGGGTGATTATGTCCAAAAGTGGCGTGTGTCTGTGGCTCAATCGTTGCTGTTGCAAAACAAGCCCATCAACTGGGTCGCGGATGAAGTGGGGTACAACAGTTACTCCGGCTTCTCTCGTGCGTTTCAGCACGTAACCGGAATGTCGCCACGTTTATGGCTAAAGCAAAATGTGTCGTAAAGCACTGGCAACCCTACCTATAATATCGCTATTGGCATGAGACTGGCCTATGTTTTAGCGGAAATTGAGCGTAGTTTGTTCATTTCTCGAATGACGGTGTAAAAAGGTGGACTTTATAAGCTCGTTGTAACATCCTGCCCGTCCTATTTTATCAGACATCAATGAGACGAAGTGCCTGCTGAACATTATTCAGCCTCCCGTATCTCATTAAAGCACTAAGGAGTTCCACTTGAACCTATTTGTAAGAGACCTTACCGTTATCGATTCTTCATACATCTGTGAACACAGAGGGGTCGTAGGAGATAGTTGGATTTTAGATGTCACCATGTCTGGTGAACTGAACGAAATGAGCATGGTGCTGGACTTTAGCCGAGTCAAAAAACAGATCAAAAACCTTGTTGATCAGCATGTTGACCACCGCTTACTGCTGCCAATGAAAAACGCTGCAATCGTACATCAAGCAAGCAAAGCGGGTTACTCTAAGGTAGATGTGCTGCGTGGTGACAAGAGCCTGCATCTGCACTGCCCTGATGAGGCCTACTGTTTGATTGATGCTGAAGCGATCACCATTGAGAGCGTGACCGCACACGTTTATGACATTCTTCGCGACAACCTACCAAGTAACGTCACAGGGCTAGAGATCACTCTACGTCATGAGAATATTAATGGTGCGTTCTACCACTATACCCATGGTTTGAAAAAGCACGATGGTAACTGTCAGCGCATCGCGCATGGCCACCGTTCTCCGGTTGAAATTGTGGTTGATGGCCAGCGTGATGAACAGCGTGAGCTAGCGTTTGCTGAGCGTTGGGAAGACATCTACCTAGGCTCTAAAGAAGACCAAGTTTCGGTTTCATCATTGAACCTAAGTGAGCACGCCAAGAGCGCGAATGACGAAAGCCACTATGGTTTCCGTTATACGGCGCCACAAGGTGAATTTGAGCTAGCGATCGCTAAGAGTGAAACAGAGATCTTGCCAACGGATACTACAGTGGAACTATTGGCAGGCTATATCGCCGATCAAGTTGCCCCAAGTTTGGCAGAAAACCAGTCACTACAAATTGTGGCTTATGAAGGCGTAGGTAAAGGCGCGATGGCGTTCCGATAACATCTCACGGGTGACGCAAGTTCACTTTCTATCAGAACAAAAAAAGGCAAGATACTAAGTTATCTTGCCTTTCGTTTTTGTGGCTAGTTAAACCAAGAAGGTTATTGTCATTCTGTTAGTGCTAACGAAGCAGTACGTGTCGCAGTGGGCTTTTTTCAATCGCAACGACCAGTCCAAAGCTGAGTAATACGGTGCCAAAGAATACGGTTACGTCTTTTGCTAGCTCCGTAATGCCCAATACACCACAGATATTGAACAACAAGATGATGATTAATAGGTGACTAACGTAGATACCCAACATGCGATTTGAGATAGCACGAACCCATCCATAATTGCCCACGTTTGGATTGGCTAGAAGCCACATAAACGTGCCCATTCCCCATAGCGCAGTACCAAACAAGAAATCATGGATGTTGAATGCGATGTCGAATTTAGACAGCCATGCTGCTTCAGCAAAATGAATGCCCATGCCTAACAATATTAATCCTAGCGCCTTAGCCGACGACACTTTCCATTGATGCTGACGAATAAGGAAACCCAAGGTGACCATCAATGTGCTGAAGAACGGGCCGTTACGGGTAAAGAAAGGTGCTTCCAGTCCAGTCAGGCTTGTATAACTTCCCGCTAAAACACCGTAGATGTAGAGTGCAATTGCGAGAGGCAATAAAAGTCTATCGAGCTTCATCTCAACCATCAAAGCGATGATCAAAACTGCGAACACTAAAGCTGGAATAAACCACAAGTGCACTAAACCGCCCTCTAAGAAAGAGTTGAGCGGTGTGCTCATCAGAAAGCCCCAGTAGCCTTGGCGTTCGCCCAGATAACCGAGCTCTTCAACCCTAGCGAGGTTGAATGGCATCACTAAGCAAATGATGCTCCATGCCAACCAAACCTTAAGCAGTGGTTTAGAGTAATTAATGACGGTTTGCCACGGGGAGGCAGTCAGCTTGGGCTGAATCAGATAACCTGAAATTAGAAAGAACAGAGGTACTGCAAAGCGCGCGGCTTGATTAAGAATGTAACCAATCCATGGCACGTCATTAATTTGCCAATAAGTAAGGGCCATTTGGCCATGTAAGCCAATGATCGCCAAGATAGCAATCACTCGACCCAACTCGATACTGGCGATGCGTTGTGAAGGCGTATTTTGAACGGAAGACATATCAGATCTCTAAGAAAATTTTCGTAGAATCTAGCAGCCTTTCTGTTGAGCCAGTTAGCGCTAAATCAAGGGTTGCGACCTTTATATGAAGGCTTGTATTGATTTTTTGAAGCCTGTCGCAGCTATATTAAATCCATTGCAGTAAGTGCAAAAATACCAAGCGTACAAGTGATAAGCGATCCCATTGTTGTGAGTGCGATAATATTGGCAGCGAGCGTTGCATTTCCACCCATTGCACGTGCCATGACGTAACTCGCGGCTGCGGTTGGCGCTGCACTCATCAGGAAAATAAGACCAAGATCGAGCCCTTCAAAGCCCAAGACCAGTGCTGCTACAGTAATAAGCAAGGGTGAAACAATGAGTCGGTAACTTGAGGAAAACCAAGTCGCGAGTTTCTCTTGTTTGAGAGAGCTGATATCCAATGAACCACCTGTACAAAGTAAAGCCAAAGGCAATGTCATTTTTGCCAAGTATTGCCCAGCGTCAGTGACCATCTTAGGGATTGGAATAGACAATGCGTAACAGAAAACACCGAGGAAAATGGCGATAATCAGAGGGTTCTTGGTTATCGATTTGGCGATAGCTTGAATGGCTTTATCGCCGGTGTCTGTGCCTTTAGGAGTTAGGGCAATCACCGCTTGAATGTTGTAGAGCACTGTAATGGATGCAACATAGATAGCGGCCAGTGCCACGCCTTGGTTGCCATAGATATTGGCTACATACGCTAGACCTATGATGCCTGTATTCGCCCGAAAGCCACCTTGGATGATGACGCCTTGGTCCTTCGAATCTCTAAACAACAGCTTGGTCGAGAGGGTAGCAATCAAGAAAAAAGCGAAATTAGCGGCTAAAGCAAATAACACTAAGGTGCTGCTTGCAGAGAAGTCATGTTCGGACTGAACAATACTCAAGAACAGCATTGCAGGTAAGGTGATTTGAAAAACAATTTTAGAGGCGACATCAATGAAGTTGTCATTGATTAAGCCAATTCGCTTGAGCATCACACCAAGAAACAACATCAAACAAATAGGGCCTGTTACTGACGCCGAAAACGCAAACTGTTCCCAAAGTGTGTTCATTATTTTTCCTTAAATTTAGCCAACTTCAATATCCTTTGAATACTGTCGCATTTTTCCACAATTCTTTGAGAAGAGAAATTGAATCCCAATAGATAAGTAAAAATCTTTGAAAAAAAGAACGAACGTGCTAAAAATAACGTATCAGATTTATCCTTGGTGAATAATGAGTAAAGGAAAGATAACCAAAGAGTATATTTTGAGTCATGCATTCGCACTTGCGAGTGAAAACGGGCTTGAGAGTTTGACGATTGGCGAATTAGCCAAACAGTGTGGCATGTCTAAGAGTGGCCTGTTTGCGCACTTCAACTCTAAGGAGAACCTGCAGCTCTCTGTACTCGAATATTCCAACGCTATATTCACTGAGCGAGTCATCATTCCAGCAAGAGAGCTTGGTGATGCTGACATTGAAGCGAAGTTAAAACAGTTGCTCGATAACTGGCTGGGTTGGAACCATTCGTTTCAAGGTAGCTGCATGTTTATTGATGCGTGGAAAGATGCTGGTAGTGAAACGTCTGTGATTCAGAAAGCGCTCCAGAAAACCATTTCGGTTTGGATTGACTACTTGACGATTCAGGTAGCAAAAGCGGTTGAGAGTCAGCAGTTCAGATCCGACTTAGATCCAAAACAGGCAACTTTTGAGCTATATGGTCTTTATCTGAGCGCGAACTTGTTTTACTCGTTACGAGGCCAACAAGCGAGCCACACGCATTTTTGGAGCGGTGTAGAGCGCTTAATCGCTAGCTGGAAAGCGGCTTAACTCGCGTCTAACAATTTTAAGAGAAGTGGCGGCAAGCACGTGTACACAGCTTTGCCCATTTTTTATACTAACAAAATAGCACGGTCGTTCGTTTTTCTGGCCGAGCTCGATCCGCCAATGAAGATGGCGATACAAGGAATGGTCATGAGTGACAAAATCTACTTTAATACATCGAACAAATTCAGCTTCAAGCGCAGCCTGATTGGTGCAACAACCAACTTGCACTACATCTTAGCGCCGAGCCATGCAAAGAAAACAGCGCGTAAGTTATTGCTCACGCCAATGCGTACCGAGCAGAAAAATGCAGATCCACAAGGGTTGATCAAGAGTGAAATCAAAGGCCGCGATGGCGTTCTAAAAACTTACTCTCTAGGTACTGGGCCAGTTTGGGTATTAACTCATGGTTGGTCAGGGACTGCGAGTCAGTTCTTTCCTTTGATGGAACACATCGCAGCTAAAGGTTTTACCGCTCTGGCTTACGATCACCCGGCGCATGGCGGCAGCGATGGCGTGCATGGTCATATTCCGGCGTTTGTGAACGGCCTTGAGGCGATTCTTGACTCGGTGGGTGAAGTGGCAGGCTTAGTTGGTCACAGCATGGGTACCGCTTCTGCGTTGGAATGTAAGCACGTTAAATTGGAAAACAAACCATTGTTGCTGATTGCACCTGTATTGGATTACCTCGATAACCTGTTCGGCAGCGTTGCTCGTTCAGGGTACTCAATGAAGTTGTTTGAGGCGGTAGTGGGAGAAGTAGAAGAACAGTTTAATTACCCAATCCAGTCTGTCGATCCCTATGGCAAGCTCGCGCTGCGTCAGTCTCAGACAATCATTGTGCATGATGAGCAAGACAAGTTTACTAAGTTTGATGTGTCACAGCGTGCAGCGAATGAAATGGATCGCGTTACCTTGATTGCTACTCAAGGGCAGGGCCATGGTCGAGTGATGAAGTGCCCTCAGGTATTTGAGAGTTTTGATACCTTGATTAGCTAGGTTCAGAAAAAACAACAAAAAGGCCAACCAGACATTTCTGGTTGGCCTTTGCTTTTAGGTGTTTAGTGAGTATTTAGCTAAAACCTATTTTTAGTTAGCACAGTTTGCTGGGCCAACTTCTTTCCATACACCCCATTCACCTGAGTTAACTGGGTCATCACCTTTGGTCCACCATTTCGCTTCCCAAACCTTACCAGCTTGAGTCACTTGGTCGCCGCCAGTGTAGACTGCACTTGAATCCCAAGCGTTAGTACACGTACCGCCGTCTGTGGTTTTCTTAAGTACTTTCACTGATGCAACCGCGACTGATGTATCTGTACCATCACTTACTGTCACAGAGAAGTTTAGTACTGTATCTTGCGTGTATTCCGCTGCGACAAAGCTTACTGAAGCGCCTTGTACGGTTGCATCGATACCTGCAGGTACATCCCATGTGAAGGTTAATGTGTCTTGATCCGCATCACTAGACGCTGACGCATCAACCACTACAACATCACCCGCATTGACTTCTGCCGGAGCTGTAACTACTGCAACTGGTGCTGTGTTAACCGGGCCTGCATCTTTAGGGTTTACTGTTACAACAACGGTGTCAGTAGAAGTAGCACCTTCGTTGTCCGTTACCGTTAGGCTGAAGGTTAGTGTTTCTTGCTGAGCGACTTCGACAACATCGAAGCTTGCAACTGCGGCATTCGCGTTAGCCAGTGTTACTGCCGTACCGCTCACTTGAGACCAAGCGTAAGTCGCAATTGTGCCATCGCTGTCTTTTGAAGCGCTGCCATCTAGAGAAACAGAAGCTGGGCCTTCAACAGATTGGTCTGCACCTGCTGAGGCGGTTGGTTTCTTGTTCACAGGCTCTGTAGTGCCACCAGCTAAACCCTCGTGCATCGCATTTAGGATGTCGCCGTTATCTGCATCAATTTCCCAAGAGAACAGACCTGCAAGACCAAGGCTACGTACGTAAGCACCTTTTGCTTTAACCGAGCGGTCGTCATCAAACGTGATTAGCTGACCAGAAGTGCGGTTCCAAACGTATGGCGCTTCTGCCATTTCGTCGTAGCCATATTCGAAGCCATTGATGCCTTGGTTGTTGGCGCCAAGCATGTTCGCTTTAATGCCTTTGTAGTCGATAACGCCATCTTCCCAAACACCTTGTGTGGTGCTGCCTTTCAGTTTGCCATTTCCGACACCTGTCATAGGGTCGCTTGGATCAGAAAGTGTTGATGGTAATACGCCTTCCCAACCACGACCGTACATTGCTGTACCTACGACAAGTTTGTTAGCTGGAACACCTTGCTGAAGCAGTAATTGGATACCGTTGTCAGTGGTATAAGCTGGGCCTGTGTATGGTTTGCCATTTTCATCAATGCCTGAGCCATCACACTGACCAGGACGCATGAAGTTACCGCAGTTTAATGCTGTCTGGTGACCTAACACGTTGTTCCAACCGCCGTAGAAGTCGTAAGTCATCGCAAAGATGTAGTCCATGTACTGGATAGCATCGCCGTAGTCCACATCTTCAATCTTATCGTGACCAACACCGATCGCTGATGTGAGTTCGTAAGTGCGACCATTTTCAGCTTCTAGTTCATCTAGCATTGCACGTAGCTCTGCCATCAATGCGATATAAGCTGGGCCATCATTTACTGGGTCACCAAGATCTGGCGCTGCACCGCCACCACCAGGGAATTCCCAGTCAATATCTACACCGTCATAGAATTTCCATGTGTTTAGGAATTTTTTAACCGATGCCACAAAGGTGTCTCGGTTCGCTTTGGTTGTGAAATCGAAGAATGGGTCAGACAGCGTCCAACCACCAATCGATGGGATGATCTTCAAATCAGGATTACGCTGTTTTAGCGCCATCATCATTGCGTAATTACCCTTGATCGGTGAGCTGTATTCGTGGCCCGCTTGAGGGAAGCTCTTCTGGAAAGCGGCCCATGGGTCATGAATCACCACTTCGTAATCATTAACACCCTGACAAGCTGTCATTAGTGCGTTGTAGCTGTTTCCACCTACCGATTTCACTGATTCGTTAGGACCACAAATTGGGATGAAGCCATAAAGGATGTGGGTCAAGTTATCAGCGGGTAGGTTATCAACGGTGTAATCACGACCATAGATACCCCACTCAACAAAGTAAGTACCCACTACTGTGTTTGGATCGGTGTTGTAAGACTTGTTATTTGGATCGATATTCATTGCTAGTGGTGCTAGGTGCGCACCATCCGTATCGGCAATCGTGATTTTAGCGGGTGCGCTTTTACTACAACCCGTTTCGTCACATGCTTCGATTTCCATATCAAACAAACCGCCCTGACCGTATTCGAATGAAGCGGTCGTTTGGCTGCCAGTGATAGGGCCGGTTGCAACCTTAACGCCATCAAAGTAGATGTTGTACGTGTTTCCTGACGTTCCGCTCCACTGATTAAACTTAACGTCGACCTTTGCTTTGTCGTGATACTTAACCATTTGGTTGTAGCCAGAAGTGGTTTCCATCGCGAGTTCAATTTTAGAAAACTGTAGGTTGTTGGAACCGTACATATCGATGCTAGGTGCTGTTGGAGCAGCTAATGCTGTACCAGATAGCGCTAGAGCAATGCTCGCAGCACAGGTATTAAAACGAATCATACTATTTCTCTCATTCCTTGAAGGTTACGAGAGCCAAATGGCCCCATAAGTTGCTCCGATCACTTTTGAAGGAGCTTCCCCGTCAGTATTCGAGAGAGTTTTAATTTCATAACTGAAAATAAATCTGTTTTCGATGGACAACTAAAAAATTGTATCTTGTTACAAATTTGTTGCTTAGTGAGTGAGAGGTCGAGTCCATGTTTTATAAAATGAAATGTCACCTAGCATGAAAATCTCATATGTGAAATTGCACGACATGAAGTTATGTAAAAATGCGACTAGCTGCATGAAAATATCGTGACGTTGAAGCAAGATCACGAATTAGTGGCGAGTAGATGGGAAGCTTAAAGAGTGTTGACGGAGTAATTGGGGCTACTGAAGGCTATCTTTTGAATTGCTCGGCCAATGAGGCGCGTCTTTGTTGCATCACGCTGTGACTTTCAGCGGTAGCAGTATGTTCAAAACCTTCTTTGATAAATTGCTGGGCGGGTGTGCTTGGCTCCAGTCGCTTTAGGCGAGGTGAGTCGTAGGTGCCACTGATGGTGTAAACCCTTGGACCTGAACCTGTATTTATCGTGACGATTTTACCGTCAAAATCAAACGAAGTCGTGATGAGGCGATGATTCATCATCACACCTTTATCTGAGAGGGTAAGGATATCGGTATTGTACGGTGGAGCGCCAATCTCTATCCAAGTACCATGCACATTGCTTGGACTGACGGATTTTTGGTGAGCTTGATAGGCGAAACAACCAGCGGTAACGGCAATCATAAAGCCAACTAATAGCAATCCGTAAAGTAACGAGTTGGCAAATAGATCTCTGCTTTTAGTGGTTTTTTTTGCCATTATCTCTTCATTTCTTCGCTTGTACCGTTCTTAAGTCTATAAATTAAAATCTTAGTTTGCAAAGGTTGTTATAAGAGTTAGAAGCAGGATCCAATGTTCAAATAAATTGGCTTGCGTTGATGATTCTTAGCGTGCTGCTGTTGCCATTTACCGAGTAAATGAGTTTGGGTTTCAGTAAATCTTCAGCTATGCGTATTTATTTCTTGTAGGAAAGTCGCGAATTGGTTAAAACAATTATCACCTAAATTTACGTAAGGCTTATTCGTTGAGCCCAAAACTGCAATTTAAAGACAACAAGGAAGTACAATGATTAAAGAAAACACATACTTTGAAGGTGGCGTTAAATCGTTAGCGTTTAATCAATCTGGCGCTGATGTGAGTGTTGGTGTGATGGCGGCTGGCGAATATACCTTCGGTACGGCTGCTCCTGAAAAGATGACCGTGGTTAAAGGCGCTCTGATTGTAAAACGTGTTGGCGATGACGACTGGACTACATACCAATCTGGAGAATCTTTTGACGTTGCGGGCGATTCTTCTTTCGACCTGCAAGTAAAAGAAGCAACGGCTTACTTGTGTGAGTACCTATAAGAAGCCTGAAATTTACTTCTGCTTAATAAGAAAAAACCACGCTCTAGGAGCGTGGTGAATAAGTGATAATAACCGGCAGTGGATAGTGTCACTTGTTTTACAGTCATCAAATGGACGACCAAATTCGTTGTCCGTTGCTCAATCTCTTCAGTACTTTTTTCAAAGCCCAAAGCCCAAAGCCCAATCATTAGTAAGTGTCAAAAACGCCGTTGTTGTAGTCCTGAATAGTTTGTTCAATCTCTTCCATCGAGTTCATGACGAACGGACCATAATGTACAACTGGCTCATTAATCGGTTGGCCAGCAAAAATCAACACCCCTGAATCTTCTAAGCTACTCAAAGAAAGTAGTTCAGCTTTGGTCAGTAATGCAAGTTGACCTTGGTTGATGACCTTACCACCGATCTGAATGCTGCCTCGGTACACGTAAGCCATGGCATTGTACGTTGCCTCTGTGCCTAAGGAAACTTCTTGGCCTGAACGAGAACGCCAGTCTGCGACGCTTAATGGCACACCTGTCTTTTGCAGTGGACCTTGTGCTCGCAAAGTTGCTGGGTCAGCTTGTTTATGTAATTCAAACCCACCGGCAATGACTCGTAATAAACCGCCTTTTTCACTTTGATGCTCAGCAATACTTTGACTTTGGAAGTCATGGTACTGCGCAGGCTGCATTTTGTGCGTTGATGGTTGGTTTATCCAAATCTGAAAACCATGAAGTGCACCTTCCTCCATCATCGGCATTTCACTGTGAATAACCCCACGACCAGCCGCCATCCATTGCGCACCACCGCTACGAAGTTCTCCAATATTTCCCATGTGATCTTTATGTTGGAAGTGACCTTGCAGCATATAGGTCAGCGTCTCTATCCCACGGTGAGGGTGAGGAGGAAAGCCGCCAACATAGTCTTTGCTTTCATCCGATTTGAGTTCATCAATCATTAAAAATGGAGAGAAGCGTTTGTTGTTAAAACCAGCAACTCTTTGGATTTTAACTCCATCGCCATCAGACGTGGCATGGGCTGAGATTACATGTTCTACGGTTCTTACATTCGACATATTGAAACCCTCATAAGTTTGAATAGGGTTAGTGTATGGAATTAAATTTATAAAGAAGATGGTGCTGCGTTGAGTGACTTATTCGAAAATTTTGAACAGGTAACAATATGAAATTAAGTCTATACTCAATATAGGTTAGACCGCCAAGGAGGCCGCTATGGCAGTACAACAAAAACATGGCGAAAGGCATGGTCGAATGGGCTTTGAGAATGACTTTACGACAGAACAAGGTCAGCGCTTTACTGAGGTTGCGAATAACGCGGTGAAACGTCGCATCAAAAAGCGCGAAGTGGAAGCGCCTTTTGTGCATTCGGCAAAGGAATCTGCGTTGAAAACCGTCACAAGATCTAAGTGGGAAAACCGAAGCCGAGTTAGGCAAGTGGTTTGGATTATTGTTATTGGTCTTGTCAGCTTATGGGCGATGTATATGGCTGGCTAACGTTGGCGAGTCTTTAACAAGGTAACATTGTTTCCCTTTATTCCTGCTTCAAGCCCCTGTTCAATTTCAGTCGAGTCAGGTTTATCCATCGGACACTCCTCTATTAACGTAGAAACAGGGTTGTCATGATAATAAGCGTAACGGTTCTTGCCTGAATGTTTCGCTATATACATGGCTTTGTCGGCACATCTTGTCAATTCATGTAAATCTTGAGCATCTTGCGGATACAGTGATACACCGACGCTGAGAGTCAGCTCTTTTATTCTCTCGTTGGTCTGGCAACCGCTCTCAAACAATCCACAGATCCTGTCTAGAATACCATCGAGATCTTTTTTGGTGGGAATATCGTAGAGCATCAGCACAAACTCATCTCCGGCAAAGCGTGCGATGGAATAGTCGTATTCGTGGCTTTTTCGATCTCGGGTTCGAATATTGTTGCTTAGACGGTTAGCAAAGTGTTGTAGAACACTGTCGCCGACATCGTGACCATAACTGTCGTTGATGCCTTTGAAATCATCAATATCTAAGAAGACCAAGGCGGTAAGTGATCGCTCACTATCGACAGTGGCAAGCTTTTCGATAGCCCAACGTTCAAAGCTCCATCGGTTGGCAAGCCCTGTGAGTTGGTCTCGATAAGCCAAGTCCTCAATCCCTTCTTTATACAAACGCTGAATGTAGCTTACTGCTTTGGTGTAGTAGTAAGCGGAGGTATGACACACCAAGCTCATGGTAAACAAGCTAAGAATAAAGCGATGTGTGCTGTTAAAAGGTAGAGAAAAATTATTGGGTAATGCAGTAATTAGCGTGCTTATGAATAGGCAAAAAGAGGTGCTTAGGATGACGCCAATTCTAAAATCGTTGATGAAGATTACGGCTGCTAAAATCGGGTAAAGCCAAAGTATGCGATCGGGAATGGCATAGCTGTATAAAAACAGGATGACGCCTTGCACAAGCAGTACACAGCTAAGAATTAACTCTGAATACTCAGGATTGAAGACCTTTCTTACATAAATCGCATTGGCGATAGCGATAAAAGCAAAACATAGCTCAAACATTGATAGGGTGTAGTGCTGCCCCTGAAAGTAAGCCCATGTGTAAAAGATGAAGAGTGCGGCTGCAGTCATTGAAAAGGAGTAGACGATTTTTTGTTTTCGGGTAGAGCGGATATCCGCCATCTCTTCAAGGTGCCTTCCTACAAGCCTGTTCATGTGATTTGTGCCACTAATTTTGATAATGGTATTAATACTAGATTAAATAATGGGCTACGAAGAGCCTTAGCTGACCATTTAATGTGACTATTATCAAGATTTCATATGAAAGGTTAATTAACGCATTCTAAATGGTGATAGATATCACTAATGGTGCAGCTCGCCAAAAGCAAGCGGACGATTATGTGCTTGCTTTCCAAAGATTTACTCCACATAGTTCTTTTGCCATCAGATTAAAGAGAGACCATTTATGTTAATTACGTTCAGTTGTAAGGCACACGCTAGCGTCACGATGTTTGGTGAAGTCGGCCTTCAGTTTATCAAAATGCTTGGACATAGTGGTGCGATCCCGGGAGCGATTGATGCTTCAGAGGTTCCTCAAGCGTTGAATAATTTGCGCACCGCGATCGCTGCGGAGCAAAGCCAAGCTCTAGATCAAGATGATATCGATGATGACAACAAAGATGAGGTTGTTGAAGCGCCAGTAAACATCGGTAGTCGAGCTTTTCCATTGGTGGAGCTATTGAAAGCGGCTATTAAAGAAGAATGTGAAGTGATGTGGGAAGACGGTAGCGGAAAGCGTTTGTAAGATCAGCGTGGAGCTAAGTTTGATGGATAAAACCAGCATTCAGTTGAGAGCTTAGTAAGTAAATATAGAATGCTGGCTTTGTTATAGAGCTGAGTTAACTCACTTTGTTGAAGCGAATAGATTGCAGTTTCGTCTCTGAACCATCGATGTATGCATAGCTGTCGATAATCCATAACTTGTCACTCACCATTGCCAACTCTAGGCGCACATCCGCACTGTTTATGTCTTGGTAAATAATGTCTTGAATGTTAGTTGGGTAGAAGTTGTAACGGTTTGCTTGAGGCTGGTGTTCGCCAGCGAAGTTTACCGACACGTCCGTTGCATCGTTTATTACATCTAACTGGTAACCTTGCTCTGCTGTGTAGGAAAAGTGCGCTGATAGCTCTACGCCTTGTGGATTTTCAATGTTGATATTCGCTTGGCTAATGCTCGCTAGGCTACCCGTAGCTTGTAAACTGTCGATATTGCTGTTGGTATCAACATGGTTACGAATAGTAACGTTCCACTCGCCAATGAAGTTATTAAGCTCTTGCCAGTTTTGCTCCGTCGTTTCCGCACTCGTTGGGTTTGCTACTTGTGTACCACCAGTTTGTGCAATTGCCTCGTTACGGCTGTCATGGCGGATATTTTCTCGGTTGTTCTGAATATCGTTACTCGCCCCTGCAACACCTCCAGCCAAACCACCAACGACAGCTCCTTGGACAGCTAAGTCCGCCTCACCTGTTAGCGCGCCCAATGTTAAACCCAACAGAGCACCACCCACTGCACCTTGTTTAGTGCTTGCGTTTGGATCATCTTCACCAGGCGTTACACACCCAGTAAGTAGAGGAAGAGAGATAGCAGCAGTCAGTGATGCTTTAGTCAACGAGTTCATAAGTTCGGCCCTAAAAGATGTACAAATAAAGAGCAAAAACTTTATCAAGGGATTGTCAGAATAAAATTATGAACAGTGTTTTATTTGTTGCGAAGTGTTTCAGAAAGAGTGTTGAAATTGGTCCGTTAGCGTGACAGTCGATAATTTTGTTATCGTAATATCAATGCATAACAGACCGTAAACAAAGTGATGATGTTCACGCTTTCTGGGTTCCCTATTGTTAACTAGGAATATTTCCTAGTTTTTCTAAGACGCTCTCTCATGCGGTTGATTTTTAGACTTCTTATTATTTCGTTATCAGTAACAAAGAGTGCATGGACGGAAATACGTCGTGCAGACCTCACAAATAATAAGAGAGTTCACAATGTTAAAGTTTCTAGATCAGGTTCGAAAACCGACACTGGATCTTCCAGTCGAAACTAGAAGAAAAATGTGGTTTAAGCCCTTCCTACAATCTTACCTAGTCGTGTTCATTGGTTATCTAACCATGTATTTGATCCGTAAGAACTTCAATGTTGCGCAAAACGACATGATTTCTACTTATGGACTATCGATGACGGACCTCGGTCTTATCGGTCTGGGTTTCTCTATTACTTATGGCATCGGTAAGACAGTCGTTTCCTATTATGCCGATGGTAAAAACACTAAGCAGTTCCTACCATTCATGCTTGTCCTTTCGGGTATTGCGATGCTGGGCTTCAGCTTCAGTATGGGCGGCGGCAGCGCTAGCTTATTCTTGATGGTTGCTTTCTACGCGTTGAGTGGTTTTTTCCAAAGTACGGGTGGTCCATCGAGTTATTCGACCATTACTAAGTGGACGCCTCGTAATAAGCGTGGTTCATACTTGGGACTTTGGAACATGTCACATAACGTGGGTGGCGCAGGTGCAGCAGGCGTAGCTCTATTTGGTGCTAACTACCTATTTGATGGCAATGTGATTGGTATGTTCGTGTTCCCATCTATCATCGCGATTGTGGTTGGTTTTATTGGTATGCATTTTGGTAGTGACTCTCCAGAAGCATACGGTTTAGGTACGGTTGAAGAGCTGTTTGATGAAGAAGTGAGCGAAGAAGATACCGCAGCCGAAGAAAATCAAATGACTAAGAAAGAGATCTTTGTTGAATACATCCTTAAAAACAAAGTGATCTGGTTGCTCTGCTTCGCGAATATCTTTTTATACATTGTTCGTATCGGTATCGATCAGTGGTCTACCGTTTATGCGTATCAAGAACTCGGTCTATCAAAAGAAACGGCTATTTCAGGTTTCACGCTGTTTGAAGTTGGCGCACTGGTCGGCACACTAATGTGGGGTTATTTATCAGACCTTGCAAATGGACGCCGTGCTTTAGTTGCTTGTGTATCGCTAGCTCTGATCATTGTTTCTCTAGAGTTCTACCAACATGCGACGAGTGAGTTCATGTACTTAGCGTCACTGTTTGTGCTTGGTTTCCTAGTGTTCGGTCCTCAGTTATTAATTGGTGTTGCTGCGGTAGGTTTTGTTCCTAAGAAAGCGATTAGTGTTGCGGATGGTGTAAAAGGTACATTTGCTTACCTCATCGGTGACAGCTTTGCCAAACTTGGCCTAGGTATGATTGCGGATGGAACACCAATCTTTGGCCTAACAGGTTGGAAAGGAACGTTCGCAGCTCTGGATACTTCAGCTGCTATTTGTATCGCACTGCTGCTATTCGTTGCGGTTGCCGAAGAGAAGAAGATTCGCCACGCTAAGAAAATGCACTTAGCGTCTCAAAACGCGTAGCGAGTCTCACGTGCTTTATTGGTTTAAAGCACGTGAGATCATACCAATCGTTAGTTCGATTCAGTATCATCTCTATTAATAAACTTAATTTTAGATAGCTCCTGTTGGGGCTATTTTTCTTTCTTACTCTTAATTTTGGCTAATATCATGATTAATGTTGCGCTTGTTGATGACCACGTCATTGTTCGATCTGGCTTTGCTCAATTACTCAGTCTTGAAGCTGATATTACGGTAGTGGGTGAATTCAACTCTGCGGCAGAAGCGCGTCTCGGATTGCCAAGTTGTCACCCTGATGTCGTGATCTTGGATATCTCGATGCAAGATGAAAGTGGCCTGAGCTTATTGGAAGAGATTCCATCAGGCATTGCCAGCATAATGCTAAGCGTTCATGACTCTCCGGCGATGGTGGAGAAGTCGTTAGAGTTAGGAGCCAAAGGTTATCTCAGCAAACGCTGCAGTCCTGATGAGTTAATCCAAGCCGTACACACGAGTGCAAATGGTGGCTGCTATCTAACGCCAGATATCGCTATCAAGCTTGCGACACCAATGAAAAATAAAGCCTCTTTAAATCAGTTAACTCGCAGAGAAAGCGAAGTGTGCCAGTTATTGGCTACGGGGCTCGATGTAAAATCTATTGCCGTTGAGTTAGGGGTTAGCCATAAAACGGTGCATGTACATCGTGCAAATGCGATGGACAAACTCAATGTTAAGAACAACGTTGAGTTAGCGAAATTGTTCACTCAAGATCAGTATTGATGCGTTCCTATCTCGCCACCTCCCTATGCGGGACTTTTATGGCTGGCTGTGCATGGTTTTGTTTATGGGTTATCGCCTTCTATTTCATCAATGACCCTGAATTGGCCATTCTGCTTTTCCCATTTTCACTTCGACTGGGAATGACTCTGCACACTCGCACACACTATTGGCCTGCTATCTACATTGCAGAGTGGGGGCTTGCGATCGCTTTGGCGTTATTACTTGATGAGCCTCAATGGTTGACGATACTTATCGCCAGTGGATTGAGTATTCCTGCCACTCTCATTGCCAAGCGCTATTATTCTGGTGACCAGAATCGTCACTTGTTAGTGATGGCTAGCTTAATCATGGTCACAGCATTCATTAATGTAGCCGTAGTGGGTTCTCATGCGCCGGCCGTTTACATGGTGTGGTTGGTGAGTATCACCGGCGGACTGATGCTGGTGCCGATGTGTTATCTAGTCTGGAACTACCTATTCCAGAACAAGTGGGCGCCATTGAGCTCTTACTTAATCAACAATGTCGTTGAGTTCAAAATCCGTCACATCGCTTTATACAGCGTCTTGTTGGTCGCCAGTATTTTGATACAAACCAGTTTGCCTGATGAGCTAAGGCGCTTTGCCCCGTTCTGTATGGCCATCCCTATTATCTTGCTCGCCGTTCGTTACGGATGGCAAGGCGCTTTGCTTGCAACAATGCTAAACAGTGTCGCGTTGATTGCTGCTCACAGTGGAACATCTAAACTCGAAATTACCGATTTACTCTTGTCTCTGTCTGCTCAAACCATCACCGGTATTTTGCTTGGCCTTGCGGTCCAAAAACAAAAAGATCTCAATGCGAAACTACGAAGTGAGCTCTCCAGAAATCAAAACCTTTCACGCCAGTTAGTGACAGCTGAAGAATCGGTTCGTCGTGATATTGCGCGTGAGCTGCACGATGAAATAGGCCAAAACATTACGGCAATTCGGACGCAGGCAAGCATTATTAAACGCATCGATGCCGCTGAGATGAGTGTTCGTTGTGCGGGTACGATTGAGTCATTGTCTTTGAATGTTTATGACACCACCAAACGTCTACTTACAAAACTAAGACCTAAGATGTTGGACGACCTTGATCTAAAAGATTCTGTTGAACAGCTTATTCGGGAAATGGAATTCTCGGATCACGGCGTTGATATCCAGTTAGATTGGCAAGGTGATTACTCGTGTTTGAGTGACACGCTCAAGGTCACTATCTTCAGGCTGTGCCAAGAATCCTTAAACAATGCCCATAAATACGCACGTGCGAGCGAGATTAAAATTGAACTGATTTTAGATGATCTGGCCTATCTTCGTATCACAGACAATGGCGTTGGATTTACAGCGCAAGATCTTCTTAAAGGAATGGGTGTTCGCGGTATGCAAGAGCGTGTTCAAGCGCTTGGTGGAAAAATGACAATTAACGCTAGTGGCTCCTCTTCGGGTACCGATATCAGCGTTACATTACCTAAAGTGTGAGAACGAATATGTTTGGATTTCTGCGCTCAACTACGTCAAAGAGTCATGCTCTAACCGATGATGAGGTTAATCAGAGTTATCGCTATTGGCGCCTTCATATCATGATAGGGATGTATGTCGGCTATGCGGGTTTTTACTTCACTCGTAAAACCTTTAATTACGCTGCGCCTGCCATGATCACAGACCTTGGTTTGGATAAAGGCGATATTGGCTTAATTGGTACGCTCTTTTATCTTTCTTATGGCTTGTCGAAATTTATCTCAGGCACAATATCGGATCGTTCAAACCCTCGTTACTTCATGGGGCTTGGCCTAATCGCGACTGGCTTGATTAATATTGCATTTGGCTTTTCGAGTTCGCTCGCGGCTTTCATCTCGCTTTGGGTGCTGAATGCATGGTTTCAAGGTTGGGGCTGGCCATCATGTTCTAAGTTACTGACGACCTGGTATTCCCGTTCTGAAAGAGGCTTTCGTTGGGCTATATGGAATACAGCACATAACGTTGGTGGAGCGCTTATCCCTATTCTTGTGGGCTATCTGACGTTGCAATTCAGTTGGCGAGCGGGTTTTATCTGGCCAGGCATGATTGGTGTTTTTATCGGTCTTATCGTTTGCTGGCGTTTACGTGACAAGCCCACCACCATGGGGCTTCCGACAGTAGGTAAGTGGCGCAGTGATCATTTGGAGTTGGCGCAGGAGAGCCATGGACAAGGGCTAAGCTATCGAGAAATCCTGAAAACCTATGTGTTCAGCAATAAGTACATTTGGTTACTCGCCTTTAGCTATGTGTTGGTTTACATCGTAAGAACGGCAGTTAACGACTGGGGTAATTTATATCTCACCGAAGAACACAATTACAGTTTGATCAACGCCAACGCTGCCTTGTCTCTGTTTGAGATTGGCGGTTTCGTTGGTTCGCTTGTTGCTGGCTGGGGATCGGACAGGTTGTTTGGTGGTAACCGCGGACCGATGAATATCCTGTTTGCGATTGGCATCTTCCTTTCGGTATCGGCTTTATGGCTTATGCCCTTAACCAACTTTGTGTTTCAAGCGGCTGGGCTATTTTGCGTTGGCTTTTTTGTTTTTGGCCCTCAAATGCTCATTGGTATGGCGGCGGCTGAATGTTCGCATAAAGATTCTGCCGGGGCGGCGACAGGCTTTGTTGGCTTGTTTGCTTACATGGGCGCGGCACTCTCTGGTTATCCATTGGCGCTCGTTCTAGAAACTTACGGCTGGAGTGGGTTCTTCATTACCATTTCAACTTGTGCTGCTGTTATTGGGCTGCTTCTACTGCCTTTCTTACAAGCACAATCTCCCCAGAAAAATGCAGAGGCTCGCTCTGGTTTTTAAGGGGCCTCTCGATAACAAGATAGTCACTAGTGTCTATATTAAGATGCTTGTATCGCAGCTTTAACCAGTGCGATACAAGCGGCTATCTTATTTCAGTGCTTTGTTGTCGTGACATTTAAGTGTGACTCTTTTCACGCTTTTCATTTATCCCCCCCTGTTTCTAAGAATTTTTCCTAACACGTCTAAGACCTCATCTCATGTGGGTTTTGGTCGCCTTCTGTAGCCTTTCTAATTTATTTACCTTATTAGAATTAGCTCTCTGAATTGTGTTCAAAGGGCTCATTACGGAAAGCGCCATGTCACTCAGCCATTTCTCAGAACACTCATTTTTCCCAATGGAAAACACCATCCAGAATTATGCATGGGGAAGCATTTCTTCGATACGTGAGCTGTTTGGCTTTAAGAATGAGTCACAAGAGCCGCAAGCGGAAGTTTGGATGGGAGCGCATCCGAAGGGCTGCTCAATGGTCAAGCTGGACCAACATTTGGTGCCGCTATCTGAGCTGATTAACAAGAATAAACCGGCTTATTTGTCTACTGATATTGCGCAGGAGTTCGGTGAACTGCCGTTTTTGTTTAAGATCTTAGCGGCAGAAAAAGCACTATCGGTTCAGGTCCATCCAAACAAGCGCCAAGCTGAAATTGGCTTTGCGAGAGAGGAACAGGCCAGCATTCCTCTGACTGCAGGGCACCGCAATTACAAAGACTCGAACCACAAACCTGAATTGGTCTACGCGATCACTGAATATCAAGCGATGAATGGCTTTCGTGAATTCAATGAAATATTAGGTATGTTCAAAAAGTTGGATTCGAGCGAGCTGGCTGGTTTGGTTGAAGAGTTTGGCAACCAACTTGATTCTCACGGTTTAGAAGCATTTTTTCGTGATCTGCTAACCTTGAATGACCAACGTAAACACCGCGCATTAGAGCAACTTCTGACTTACGCAGCCGCTCACCAAGGTCAATCTGAGTTTGCTTTGGTTACTGAGCTTAGCCACCAGTACCCAAACGATATCGGTCTGTTTTGTGTTCTGCTGCTTAACTTGATCACACTACAGCCAGGTGAAGCGATGTATTTGAATGCAAACACTCCGCACGCATACATCAAGGGGACCGGGCTCGAGATCATGGCAAATTCAGACAACGTGTTACGCGCTGGTTTAACGCCAAAACACATTGATGTCCCTGAGTTAGTCGCGTGCACAGAGTTTACGCCAATTTCGTTCGAACACTTGTTATTGGCGCCCTCCAAGCTAGGGCAATGTGATAGTTATGACATTCCTGTCAGTGATTTCAATTTCAATATCTTTCATAGTCCTCAGCAAGAAGAAGTCATCACAAGCGGCGCTGAAATCTTAATGGCAATCGATGATGATTTAACGTTAATGAGTCAGAAAGGTGAACACCTAACACTCACCAAAGGGCAATCGGTATTTATCCCAGCCTATATTGGTCATTATGAATTGAGCAGTAAAGGGCGAGTGGCTAGAGCGTTTAATTAAGGGAGTAGTCAGCTGGAAATGCTATCAAGTTTGGTAAATTAATAGGTTGTCTTAAAGATCTAATAAGAAAAAACAAGCCAATAAGATATTGGCTTGTTCATATTATTTATCGATTATTGAATAGAAGGTAAGCTTTTTGCCTCCATTACAATCGACATACCCCAAGATTGTTCTTCTTTAATAGACTTGATGGAGCCTCGGTTGGTAAGCCAGGTGGTTTGAGTATCAGTAGGTCCATAGTCTACGAACTGCGTCTTACTTGTTACTTTACATGCTACTAAATCACCTGCAGGTACTGTGATTTCTTCTTTACCTACATAGGTTTGTTGGTAGTCAAAAGTAGATAGATAGTAAGGTCGTCCGTTGATGATTTCATCCAGTGATGTTTCCATAGAAACGGTTCTCAACCCAGGATATTCTATTTCGATTGCCTCACCGCTCTCTTCGTCCCACCAATAATCGAACTGAGAGGTGAGTGGGGCGTTAGTTGACGTTCCAAAGTCTACCGTTTGATTGATGATCTTTTGGTTATCAGCAACCGCTAGTGGCAATACTGCTTTCGCTGAGCCCCAACCTAGTGAGTCATCAGAGTTAAAGCCTTCTTGACCTAGATAGTGATCTTCAGAGCTATATGAGAACTCATACCCGATTAAAATACCTTCCGAATCTTTAATGTCGATACGCGTTTTTTCTAGGCTACCTTCTAGGTCAGAAATCCAATTTGGAAGTCCAGTGACCAACGTAACGTTATTCAGCCAAGAGAAAGTATTCCCAAGATAGGTAAACTCATAAGTTAGATTTTCGGTAACAGGATCCTCTTCCCACATAGATGTGCGCTGTACATCATAAACCGTGACGTCATTGGCTACTGGTGCGAACCCGGCATCTGGTAGCGAGTCAAGACAAGCCTGCAGGTTCAGAGGATGTAGAGGTTGTGGTGTTAATGCGTTATCCAAAATGAACTGCTTAGTCGCTTCATCAAAGATATAGGCCTCACTATCAATCTCTTCGGTCTCTTTGTAGGTAATTCGTACAAACCCGTCGACAACAGATAGGTAAGCAGAGTTATCTTGTCTTTGATAGTTTGACCATGTGGTTTGCGAGTGGATGGATTCAGGAATTGTTACTTGGCGTACAACCTCGCCATTCAATGAGATATCTTTCCACGAACCAAGGTCTGCTAATCTCAAGAACTGAGAATTTTCTTCCCACGCTCTTGAATAATAAACAACGGTACCGTTAGACAGAAGTTGTGCGAACACTTCAGCATTTTCGAAGCCCGCCATCGGGATTAAGTCATCATGATTGTTAGATGCTGTTTCATGACGATCTGACTCATCTTCAGCTACGGTTGATGCTAAAGTTGCCAACCATGTATCGCTGCCATTCTTAAAGGCACTTATTCCGTTGCAAGAGTTATTGAGCGCTTCGTAACGATCTTCTTGACATCCATCCCATTTATAATAGTAATAAATGTCGTCGTAGACATTTTCCACTGACAATTTGTATGCCGTTGTGTTGTCTGGGAATTTTAATCCTACTGGCATAATTAGAGACCAAACGTTCTCACCATCGGTTTGGTCCATGATTGAGCGAACATTAAGACCACTGATATCCAACTGCTTAGCGCTAGCAATTTCATTAAAAATTGAGCTGTTCGACTCGAGAATGACACTACCATCTTTATTTGGCTTGATGCTAGTTAAGGTGTCATTACTTGTTTCCCAGCCGCTTTGACCCAAAACCATGTCATTAGCGTCAGGACTGCTTTTAACTTCAACAAACTGTTCTACAAAATAGTCATAAATGAAACTGGTTTCGGTGACAGAGTTATCGGAATCCGCTTTTAGTGTTCCATAGGCGACCATCAAGTCTTTGCCAGTGTCATTCTCACCGCCAAACCAATTGATGCCATCCGTTTTAATTAGCTTCGCAAGGTCGGCTTGCTTAGATTCTTTATTTGCTTCGTTTTCTTTAATTTTATCTTCAAGGTTAGAGTCATCAATGGCGATGTGGTCGCGATTAATACTGCCAGCAATGTCGCTCGGGTTGAAGTTTTCTCCCGCGGCTTCAATATTTTTGACGACTTCATCTAGGACTCGAGTCACTTCTTCATTGATCAACGCTGTGAGCGCTTCTACAGAAATACCAGCACCCGCTGCGGTTTCTGATAGTGCGTCAGTATTCTCTGCCATGACCGATGCGGTGACTTGAGCAACGCGGTGTAGGTTCTCAAAAGCTGCTTTTTGTGAGTCTGCTAGCTTGTCGTTATTTTTGGCCTCAATGTAATCTTGAGTTAAGTCGAGCGTTGTACCTAACTTCTCTTGAATAGTTGCTTTGGCCTCATCTAATGATGCGCCACTTTCAATTTCATTTTGTATAAGTGTGGTTAACGGGCTAATAAACTCTGATTGTGGCGGAGCCGTTAAGCGGTAACTTTTGTTCAACACAACACCAGGGTTATCAGTGTCGATGGTTTGTCCTGCTACAACTTCAATCAACAGAGTGCTCTGTTCTAGTTGCTCTTGAGTTAAGTTCTCAATGGTAAATTCACCATTGTCGCCGGTTACTGCATTTGGCTCATCCTTATCACACACTTTATTGCTGTTTAGATCCAAGCATGCATTAGCACCTACCAGATAGCCATCTGCGGCTTTGGCGGTAAGAGATGCTGTTGTTGCCGTTGAACCACCCGTATTAGTTGTGGAGCTATCCGAACTGTCGCTACCACATCCTGCTATCCCTAGGGCTATTGCCACTGCTAACAGTGAACGTTGACCATTCATGTTAGTTCTCCTTTATTAAGTTATTGATAAAAGTCTTTGACTCAGGAATCAATTGGCGGAATGTCATTGATAAATATGACTATTTATAAATCGAGTGCCATTGATGTGGAATGTATCAAATAGGGATTGCGCGGAAACCGCAGGAGTTTTTATTCTAGAGTCGCATCAAATTTGTATATTTTTATATGCGAGTCATGTCTCTAGTGAATGATTGGTGTTTGTAATTGATATTATTACCAGTTAATGAGTATTACTCAGGGGGAACTGATGATATGCGGTATTGGGCATATTTGAGTTATTAAAGTAAACTGGAACAATAAGTTACATTTATAAAAACACATTAAACTAAGGATATTTGATGAGTTTCTATTCCCAAAGTCGTGGCCGTGCCTTTTTATTTAGCACTCTTTCGTTAGCGGTTGTATCAACGCCTAGTGTTGCCGATATGTCGACAACGCCTGTCATTGGTGGCGTATTCAGTTCAAGTGAGGTTTTGAAAAATCAGGTGCTTTCAAGCCTGAGTTACTCGGCCACACTAACTCGCGATGCAGCGATCTTTACGATCGCGGGCGTAACGCTAGATGCGTACATTCTCGCACTGCCTTTAGATGCTAAAACGAAAGCGCGGGTGATCGCTCAGTTGTCTAACCCGACTTACTCCATTCCTTTGGGCTACTTTCTCTATAGTTACTACGATCGCTATTCGGGCTTGGGTAGTGAAGATGTATTTAAAGCATACCTATCGACAATCTACGATGATGAGGTATTAAGAGGTTTTGAACATAGCCTCTACTATGTGGGTGCTGCGCCTGATTCTGATTACAAAGAGCCTGATACGTCCACAGAAGCAACCGGACATCATGAGGGCATTCGAATCGACGAACACTTCATTGCGAACATGGTTGTGATCTACGATGCGCTGTTTGAGATTGGCGTTTGGCAAGATATGGACACATTGCCAGAGAGCTACACCTATTTAACTAACAGTCCTGAAGATTTAGCAATCATTAATCAGATTCAACCGATTATTGTCGAATTAATTGCTCAGGCAGCGTCGGGAATGGAAGAGGGTGACATGAAATCGGCAATGCTCGCAATTGCCGAGGATGGTAAGCCGGAAAATGCCGATAAGTCGAATAACAAAGCACAAGCTCTTACTATCACGCTTATTGATTTTGTTCGCTTGAACTTACTCAAAGCCTACCGACAATTTGTTTATAAAGATGAGCGAGCTGAAGCGCTTGATGATTGGATGCAGCAAGCTTTTGATGAGCAGCCTGACTCTCTAATCCAGTTTTTGGAATCCCAACAGAATAAACGTTTTGCTGTGCAAGTGACGGTAGATGGCTTACAGAAAGGGTTGATTGAGGGTTTAGTTGATGAAAATGCCCCTTTTATTTCGGTTGCTTATCACAATCATAAACAACGTAGTCAATATAAGCCGAGGTTCGAAAGTGTTATTGAGCCAGGTCATCAGCAACAAGTGAGGTTCATGGAAGTTCTATCTGAACAAACCTACCGTGATCCACATTATCTGCCTTTCTTTAAAAAGCTTTATCAAGATCATCGAGACAACATTAGCCGCGTCGGTATCTCGTCGACTCCAACCATCAGCGTGCGTAACCTGCCTATCATCAAAACGGGCGCTAAGGTTTCTGGTGAAGGTGGTACAGGTGTGCCTAACTTCCACTTTGTCGACAGGGATATCGACCGAGCTTATTACTTCTTTGGGAATGATGCTCTAAAGCTTGATGTACTAATGGCAGACAACAAGGTACAGACGATGTTTGATCGTCTCGAATACCTTAAAACTCTGAATTGTAATGCTCAATACGATTGGAATGCGCATACAAGTTATGATGGTCTGGTGAACTTAGGCTTAGGGGAGTCATTACGCGATTACGGTGAGAAACGTTGTGTAAAAGAGCTTCAGGCACGCTCTGAAGTTGAAGTCGCTTTACGAGAGAAAAGAACGGCTTTGATAGAAGACATCGAGGCCTACCAGTCTATCTCCAGCTTTGACTTGTTCACCAAGCTCTCTAAAAAAGCGCTAGTTAAACAGTCGATCACTCAGTTGGCGGAGCTTGATGGCAACGGGATGCCAGATTACACCTTGGTGTATAACCCGTGGCCCGATCATTTCGCCCATTTTACAGGGCCTTTTAGTGATGAGATTTTGATGCCAACCGGTGAGTTAAATCGCTTGGATTATTGGATTCGTCAAATTGAGGCGACTTACCAAAGCGCAGGTGTCTACGATAGAACGTTGTGGGGAATGGCAGGGGATCACGGGTTAACACCTGTGTTCTATTCATTGAATCCTGAGAAGCAAGTTTTTGATGGGTTACAAACAGAGCTTGATTACCCAATTGTGGTGAAGAAAATTTCTTCAGATGAAGGTGAGGGGCCTAAAATAACGAATGCGTTGAATTATCCAAGCTCTAAACATGTTGATGTCGTGGTTGCCTCGACCGCGGGTGGCAACTTTATGATGGATTTCTTTAACTCAAAGCAGGGTTGGACTGTACAGCCTGTTTATCAAGAGTTGGTACAGTGGGCGCCCATTGCAGCAAACAAAGGTGACAGCATTAATGTTATTGACGAGATAGCAAAACGCTTACCTGAGAGTCTCGATTATATGGTGGTGAGAGAGAGTGCCTGTGACGAGCGAGCTTGTTCTGTTCGAGTGATCGGCAACCGCGATCTTAAGCGCGTTGACGAGTTGATCACTCGACACGGTGACAAACTATTTTATGAGTCATTAATGGGAAATCAGGCACCTACTTTACTGAATATACAAACGTTAAACCCATACCTTGCATCACCGAGTAAAGCTGACTTTTCTGTTTACTCTCGGCTAGTGGAAAAGTGCATTAATCGTTCAGTTAAAGAAGATGATTCAACGTGGTGTAGTCGCAGTGAGTGGACGGATTTAACCCAATTGACTCCTCGACCTGATTCGGTCAATCAACTGGCTAACATTTATCTTGAGGATAGAGCCGGTACCATTAATTTGTTCCCTAAAGCGGGAATTGGTTACAACACAATAGTGCCGGGGCGTCACGCTGGTGAAGACTATTTAGAGAAAGATGCATTTATCGGATTCTGGGGCTCCCCAATTGGTGAGAACTCATTACCATTAAAGATCGAAGCCAATGGTTCGTTAGCACCGACTCTCTATGAGTACTTGACCGGAGAACCCGTAGTAGCAGGCGAGAATGGTTGGGGATTCCCTTCATTGTTGAATAAGTTGGATATTACTTCAGCTCGTTAATGTTTTATTCTCTCCCTAATGGCTCATTAATGGTTATTTAGGGAGAGAGCCATTCCGACAAAATCCTCATCACTATCATCAACAACTTTATAGCCAAGCGCCTGATAAAAGCTGATGGCGCGAGCGTTACTCCTAAAGCTAGAGAGGGTGACTTGATTTCGTTGCTCTCGAAGGGCTTTGGTGTGGATGAGTGACATTACTTTTTTACCGAGCATTTTGCCTTGGTATTGAGGGTCAATGATCAGAAGGTGGATATGATATGCGTTGTCATAAGGTTTGAAGCAGGTAAGCCCGACCTTTTGAGAGTCTCTATACACCCAATGAAACCAAGAGCGGTGGTAGTCGTTTGAGAGGCGGTTACGTTGAAACTCGTCATCCCAGCCAAATACATTGTCGACGTGTTCGAAGATACCTTGCTTAACGCAATCAAACAGGTCGCCAAACTCGGAGCTTAAGACGGTTTCTAATCGAAGTTCTCCGTATATGATAGTCATTCCTTCTATTTCCTTACCCTGAATCTTGGATAAGCAAACAATACCATAAGCGGCTGATATTTATACTAAATGAAAAAGCCACGTAGATACGTGGCTTTTAAACTCATGACATTTAGTCGTTGTCTTCAGCTTCGATTTCGCTAGCGATGTATTGGTTATTCACCTTATACGTTTCTGCTTCAACTCGTTGATTGGTTAGCGTGTCGAACGTTAAGCCATCTTCATAGCGAGTGTTGTGGTTAACGTAGACCGTTTGATTACCAGAAGTTGTCTGAATAACAAAGCTTAATGCTGACTCATCAATGCTCTGAACAATGCCTTCTAGGTCGATATCGTTGTCATTCCAATCTTGTGTATCATCGTCGCGTTCAAATTCGATTTCGGTTGCAACATTGTCGCCGTTAGCTTTTTTCGTTGTGACTTCAACTTCTGCACCAACGGTTAAGTTCGATTTGTTTCCGTCTTCGTAACGAGTGCTGTTATTTACAACAAAGCGACCTTTATAGCTTAAATCAAATGATGATTGGTCGTTCGCCACCCAAGTAATAATGCCTTCGATTTCCGTATCATTGCTGACTTCATCAAAGTCTTCAACTTCGACTTCATTGGCTGTTAGTACAGAGCCTGTTATCGAGCCTGTTACTTCAACCCAAAGACCATTAGATAACTCAGAGCTGTAATCTTCGTTATCGATGTGAGCATTTGAATAATCAACGCTTAGATTTGCACCGAGTTTGAATGTTTTTGCGTTGCTGTTTAACTCACTAATCAGGCCTTCAACTTCAACTGACTCTGTTAAGTTAGAGTGTTCGAATTTCACTACCGACAGTACTTTGTAACCTGCGTTAGCGGTCGGTAGAGAAGACACCATCACCCAATCGCCATCTTCAATCTCAGTCGAAAGCGCTGAGAAAGTTAGAGGTATGCCGTTGACTTCAAATGTGCCATTTGCGTGGTTGGTATTTGCAATCAGACCTACGATAGTCGGTTCAAGACCAACTTGGGTTCCACTAGCATGAGTGGACGCGCTGCGAGCGTTAGAGGAGATGGAAACCATCATGTTCTTTTCTAGGTCAGCAATTGCGACTTCTTCGCCTGCGTAGTTCGCGCTGCCTACTTTATAGCTATAACCATTAACAACAATGGTATCGCCTGAAACAGAGTCGATCGTGCCTTGGATAGATGAAGGTGTTTGAGCTTCGTTTGTGTTGCTGCTTTCACTACTGCCGCCACCGCAACCCGCTAGGACTAAACTAATCGCTGTAATTAACGCTAACTTTCTCATTTTTATACTCTTTAATAGAATTAATTTAAGTTTATTTGTTTTAATTAGGCGCTATCTTATAGACTCGAACGTGAAGCACTCGTGAAGAAAGGTGAAATAAATCGATGAAAGTTTTGATTGTTGACGATAACCATAGTGTCTCTGAAACCATTGCTGATTATCTCGAGTTAGAAGGTATTGGTATTGACTGCGCATATCATGGTGAAGCGGCATTGAAGCTGGTGGCGGAGAATCATTACGATGTCATTATTATGGATATCATGATGCCAAAATTAGATGGCATTTCGGCGGTCAGAAAGCTGCGACAAGAGCAAGCATGTCGTATTCCTATTCTGTTTCTGACAGCCAAAGAGCAGCTGGACGACAAAATTGCAGCATTCCAAGCGGGTGGTGATGACTACTTGCTGAAACCTTTCGCGATGCAAGAATTGAGTTTACGACTGCACGCATTGGCAAGCCGTGGTCCTAGGCTAGATGTTGGTAAGGTGCGCTTTGCCGATATCACGATGGACTCCCAGACCGATGAAGTGTTTCGTGGTGACACGCCGATCAAGTTGAGTCGTATTCAATTGAAAATATTGAAAGTGCTTATTCGACACGCCCCGGCGATAGTGTCGCGCAGAGAAGTGATTGATTCAGTTTGGGGAGACGAATCTCCATCGAGTGATGCATTAAGAAGCCACATTTATGGGTTACGTAATGCGCTTGATAAGGGTTTTGAGCATTCAAGATTAGAGACGATTCATGGACAAGGTTACCGACTTAAAGCGTAAAAGCTCAGTCAAAGAAAGCACGTACCCAAGCATCTATAAGAAAATTCGTAGAAGCTTTGGGATCATGACACTTGTTATGTTCAGCATGTTCTGGACAGCCATTTATTTGGCCGAAAACCAGATGGAAGTCATTAGCTTACACCACTGGTTAGATACCGAAGCGAGCCGCTATACCGCAGAGTATGAGTTATATGGTGAAGATACCTTATTGCCCAATCCGAATGAGTTCTCCACCTATTGGAGCGAGAACGAATTACCCCGTTGGTTAAGTTACTATAAAACACCAGGCTTCTATGAATACCTTCTGGGGGCGGAGGACAAACATTTCATCGTTTTGAAGCATCCTTCGGGCAAGGGGATGATGTACATCGTCTTTCAAGATGATGCAGATGATTACCTAGATAACTACGAGTGGAGCCTCCACTATTACACCATGCTGTTGGGGGGCTTTATTTCCTTGGCTATGGTTTTTTATAGTGTTTATGTCGTGCGTTCATTGTCACGTCCACTGAATCAGATAGAGCAAAAAATCAGTTTAATGCAGCCCGACCAGCCCTCTTTTGAGGTGACAACTGGTTACGCGGAAACCCGTCATATCGAGCAAACTCTACTCGATTCTAAAAACGATATATCGGGCTACTTTCAGCGAGAAGAGGAGTTTAGTCGCTTTGCCGCTCATGAACTTCGTACGCCAATCATGGTAATTCAAGGTTCTGCAGATTTACTCGCCAAAGTCGACAACCAGCCTCCTGTGGCGTTGAAAGCTATCAATCGAGTTCAAGAAGCCAGTGAACAAATGCGTGTTCTGACTGAGATGTTTTTGCTGCTTGGGAAAGAAAGTGTCGATGAACACCGCTTCTCTGAGCATGATTTAGAAACCATGGTCCGACAGCAACTGAAAGAGTTGGCAATTTTGTTTGCCAAACAGGATGCGAGCTACCGCCTTAATGTTTCAAGATCAGCTACCGTGTATGCGCCTGAAAGCTTCATCACCGTGGTCATGAACAACTTAATCAAGAATGCATTTAGCTACAGTATCGGCGACATTGATATTCAATTGATTGAGAAAGAGTTGGTGATCGTCAATAGGCATGATGGTAACGAAACCTATAACGCAGGCTACGGCTGTGGTCTGATTATTGTTCAGCGTATTTGTGAGCGTATGAATTGGCATTTTGAAACCCGAGATGATGGCGAGAGGTTTCATACCTATTTGAATTTTTCTGATGGGAATAAGGTAACTTAACGTTTAGCTAATCACTTAGTGTGACGATTGCGGCCACACTAAGTGTTTGTATGGCTACACCATTTTTAGGGCGTGATGTCGAGTGAGTTGCTTGTGAAGCGAGTCTTTGAGCTCCATGCGCTCTACTTTTAGGTTGTGCATGCTGTCGTCATCAATTGGACTACCCGAGATCTCAAGCTGACGGATGTCGTAGTCGAGTTGATGGTATTTCTGCATGTCCGCTTTGAAGGTTTCGTCGTCGTGGTTGAGTTGAACAATGTCTAATTTTAGCTCTGGGAAATCTAAGATAAAGGCATGGTTTTCATTGAGCATTGGCACTTCCTCTTTCATCAAATTAACTTCAGTATAGAACCTATTTTTGAAGATAAATGTGTCCCTAAACACAAAGCGAGAGTAGGATCAAAAAAGGGCACTAACCTTCCATTGTGGATACGTTAATGCCCTTTGTTATTTCAGCAGAATCAAATATTACTGAGCTTTCTTACCAGAACGTTGTTGCTCTTTGTGTGCCAGTTTTTCTTTTTTGCGCTGTTCGATTAGGTGAGCAGCATCGCCACCTACGTGGGTTTCACCACGCGCATTTGATAGCTGTACTTGCTTTTCACGTTCACGGAAACGCGCTTTCTGCTCCTCAGAGTGCTTATCAAAACACTTAGGACAGCTTACGCCTTTCTCGAAATGCTCAGAGGCTTTGTCTTCTTCTGTGATTGGTAGACGACAAGCGTTACATACATCGTAGCCACTCTTTTCTAGCTGGTGGTTAACGGCAACACGACCATCAAACACGTAGCAATCGCCTTCCCACATGCTCTCTTCTTCTGGTACTTCTTCTAGGTACTTTAGAATGCCGCCTTCAAGGTGGTAAACCTCTTCAAAGCCTTGTTCTTTCATGTAGGCCGTTGATTTTTCACAACGAATACCACCAGTACAGAACATCGCGACTTTCTTGTGCTTCTTCGGGTCTAGGTTATCTTCAACGTATTGAGGGAATTCACGGAAAGTTTCCGTATTCGGGTTTACTGCGTTTTTGAATGTGCCGATATCTACTTCGTAGTCGTTACGAGTATCAACCAAGATCACATCTGGATCTGAGATAAGGTCATTCCATTCGTTTGGCTTAACGTAAGTACCAACAACATGGCGAGGGTCGATGCCTTCAACACCCATGGTTACGATCTCTTTCTTAAGCTTTACCTTGGTGCGGTTGAATGGTTGTTCGTCGTTGAACGACTCTTTGTAAACAACATCCGCTAAGCGAGTGTCTTGCTTGAACCATTGAAGAAGAGCGTCGATAGATTCGCGCTTACCAGCAACGGTACCATTGATACCTTCACTTGCGAGTAACAAAGTACCGCGAATGTTATTGGCTTCTAGAAGTTCAGTTAGCGGTAGACGAATTTCTTGGTAATCATCAAGTGCTACGAATTTATACAGAGCACATACAACATATTGAGACATGGTTTTTCCTTTCTGCGAGCTGGAACGTAAATCCAGAGCGGTTGCCTATTCTGATCATAGCTGGACATTGAAGCCTAGCTCGTCATGATGGCTTATTAAAATCCGCCGCAGTATAACTAAGGCGATGTAGGACAAAAACCAACCAATTGTAGGGCTATTTATCACCTGTTTTATTGTGGATTTACGGTTTGAGGAACGAAAAAGCCCTGCTGTACAAATACAGCAGGGCTTGTGTTGAATCTGTCTTACTTAATTAGCGACTACGCTTGGTTAAGTACTTCCGCTAAGCGCTTCACTGCTTCAGTCAGCTCTTCTGGATTAGCGTTAGTGAAGTTCAAGCGCAGTGCGGCTTTTGCTCCATCTGGCTTTGGATAGAATACTGGACTTGGTACAACGGCTACACCATTTGAAAGTAAGGTCTTAGCCAATTCAAAAGTATCGCACTCTGGAATCTCAACCCAAATGAACATCCCGCCGTCGACCGCTTTCAATACACAGTCAGCAGGCAGTTGTTTTTCTAGTTCTGAAAACAGCACTTCATAGCGAGACTTGTACAGTGAACGAATGCTTTCCATGTGTACGTTGAAGTCTTGGTGTTTTAGAAGGCCAAGCAGTAAGGCTTGCATAGGAACGCTTGAGTGTAAATCTGCGCCTTGCTTCACCTTGATCAGTGGCTCAAGGTAGCTGCGCTTGCCTGTTACCGCACCGATACGTAAACCAGGTGATGCAATCTTAGAGAATGAACGAAGAACGATAGAGTTATCAGGGCAGAAAGACGAAACCAACGGCAGCTCTGTGCCCGTGAAACGTAGCTCTCGGTATGGTGCATCTTCAATGAACGCGACGTTGTATTTGATACACAGCTCTGCCACTTTTTGGCGAGTCTCTGTTGTCCAACATACGCCCGTTGGGTTATGGAAATCTGGCACCGCGTAGAACATCTTTGGCGATTGCTCGGCAAAGCACGTTTCTAGTTCATCTAGGTTAGGGCCAAATTCGGTTTGAGACACAGTCACAATGTTTGCTTGAACCAAGCCAAACACTTGCATCGCACCTAAGTAGCTCGGCGCTTCCATCACAACTACATCATTGGGATCAACATATGCACGAGCAATCAAATCTAGACCTTGCTGAGAGCCTGTACAGATCATCGCAGTGTGAGTTTCTGGCAAGTGGTAGCTTTGCGTTAGATGGTCAAGCAATGGGCCGTAACCAGCCGTAGAGCCGTATTGGAAAACTTCAGGCATGTTCGCTAGATTTTCTAGCGTTGGCTTCATTAAATCGATTGGGAATGTTTTCTCATCCGGCAGACCACCGGCCAGTGAGATGACGTTTGGATCGCTTGCTGCAGCGAGGATCTCTCGAATATATGAAGATTGAATTTGTTGTAATGACTGTGCGATTTCCATGTGTTGTGTCTCGTCGTTTTCCGTTTTTATTCTATCGCTTGATATTACACGGCAATTGTAAAAACTAGCGTGTCCATTTATGCTCTTAAACATGTCCATTTATGCTATTTAAACGATGTCACGTCAACATATATCTCGAATCAATGATGTTCTGTTCCATATTCATCAAGACATCAGTCAGCCGTTGTCTGCCAAAGCGCTATCTGAGATTGCGGCTTACTCAGAGCAACATTTTCATCGCACGTTCAAAAGTGTGGTGGGGGAGTCGTTACATCAATACATTCGACGTACCCGAATGGAGTATGCCGCTAATCAGTTGATGTTCGATACCCGCTCGTCGGTGGTTGAGATAGCCAATAAATGTGGTTTCAGTTCGGTGTCTTCGTTTAGCCGGGCTTTTAAAGCGACCTTTAATATGTCTCCGGGCGAGTGGCGCAAGCACGATTTGCAGATCGCCGAAAAGCCTTATTTGAAAGATCCTGAAGTGGCGGCTGGTTATCAAAATGTCGCACAGCGCAAGCTACCCGAACCCAAAATAGTGGAAACACCTGAACGCATGGCAGCCTATGTTCGACACACTGGCTATAACCGTTCTATTCGCAATGCGTGGTTGATATTGAAAGCGTGGGCGAATTCAGAACAGCGTGATTTTTCGACCCAGTTTGGTTTGCACCATTCAAACCCTGCTTGGGTCGAAATGGACCAGTGTCGCTATGTGGCGTGTATCGCGATCAGTGAACCGATTAAGTACCGTTGCGTGGTTAATCAGATGGTGATTCCCGGTGGTTTGCATGCCGTGTTTCGACTCAATGGCCGTTATGGAGAGTTGCTACCACAGATCAGTATGGTATTAGAAAAATGGTTACCTACATCAGGTTTCAAGCAGCGTTCAACTCCCGCCTATGTGCATTATCATCAGAATCATTTCCTTAATAGTGATGAAGTGTTTGAACTTGATTTCTATCTTCCCGTGAGTTTTTACTAATCGATGGTTGTGCTGTTTTGTTGAACCAGACTTTGCTCTTTTGTTGGGACAAATTAGCACGACCAATAGCTGCCAACGATTCTATGCAGGTAGACGAAGATAGACACGCTTTGTTGATAATGTACTCCATTAAAAGATGACAACGTACGGATTAAACGATAGCATCACCTTCTTATTGCAAATAGTTCTTAATATCACCTGCTAGTAAACATGACTATTACTCACAAAGATTATCTGAAAATCGCTTTCCCTTTCATTATCTCTACGGTTACTCAGCCTCTGCTCGGTGCCGTGGATACTGCTCTGATTGGGCAACTTGGTATTGCTGAACTGATAGGTGGAGTCGCGATTGGCACCATCATCATGAATACCATGTATTGGTTGTTTGGTTTCTTTCGTGTCAGCACCACTGGGCAAAGTGCAATGGCGTTAGGCAAGGGAGAACGCTCGGAACTGGCAGGCAGCTTGATGCGCCCATTCGTGTTGTCTGGTTTGGTGGGGTTGATCTTTATCTTGATACAACCCCTGATCTGGCAAGGTGCGATGTGGGTGATAGAGCCTGAAGCTAACGTGGCTGATCAAGCGCACATCTACTTCAGTATTTTGATTTATGGCGCACCTTTTGTGCTACTCAACTACACCATTATTGGATGGTTGATGGGGCAGGCGAAAGCCAAAGAAGTCCTTTATACACAAGTGTTTGGCAACGTGCTGAACATTGTATTAGACGCGGTGTTTGTCCTGTATTTCGACTTAGGTGTTGCGGGTGTGGCATACGCAAGTTTGATTGCCCAAATCACCACCTTTGCGATTGGTATGACGCTGGTTATGAAGACCAGCAACATCTCGGTCTCTGAGTTCCTACAAGGCTCGAAGATGACCAAGAAAGACCTGTCGACAATCATCTCTTCGAATACTGACCTACTGTTACGTACAATTTGTATCTTAGTGTTCTTCAATATGATGGCACGTACCGGTTCTAAACTGGGTACCGATGTTCTTGCCGCTAATGCAATTTTGATGCAGGTAACTTTCATTGTTAGTTACATGTTTGATGGTATTGCTAACGCATCGAGTGTATTTGCGGGTAAAGCGGTGGGGCAGAAAAATGCGTCGGTGTTGGATCGTGTGCTAAGGCTTAACTTCCAATGGACCGCAGGTTTCATTGCTGCGCTGACGCTTTTAACTTTGATTTTCAAAGACATGATTGTTTTCTTGTTTACCGATATTCCAGCGCTGGTTGCCTTGTATCAAGAGATGGCCCCGTGGCTGATTGTGTTCCCGCTGGTGGCAGGCTTTGGCTTAACGGTTTACGGCATTTTTACTGGAACAGGAACCACACGTCCGGTTCGAGACTCTAGCATCGCGACTTTGTTGGTGTTCTTGGTTGTCCAAGCACTAGCTGTTGGTGCATGGGGTAATCATGGTTTGTGGCTAGCGTTTACTCTGTTCTACCTTGGGCGTATTGCCTTCCTGTACCCGTTCATCACTCAGGTTAAACAGAAGTGTTACCCGGCAAAAGAGGGTCTTAATGGGGCGACGAATTAACTCTATCTAAAGTCACTTCTAAAACTTTATGAAAGCGCTTGTTTATCTTTACACAGTAAATTTAGACGGCGCTTTTTTGTATCCGATGAATAGTTAAAATCGGTCAATCAAACAGCAAAAAACTGCGATACAGTTCAATGTTCTCTTTTCATCATGTCGGCCAAATGATAGGGTTGTTATGTTATAACATCTTATCTGTGAGTATTTTCGTGAACGCCCCACTTTTGTCTGTTGACCACCTAACGATCAAAACCTCTTCGAGAACCCTTTTCCAAGATATCCACTTCGATGTTTATCGCGGTGAGCTGTTGGCGATCATGGGACCTTCAGGCATTGGTAAGTCGATGCTTTCTCGCGCTATTGCGGGGTTTCTGCCAGAGGCTGTCGAAGTGGATGGTCATATTACTTTTGCTGGTGAGGCGGTATGTGGCTTACCAATGCTGCAAAGAACAGCAGCACAAAGGCCAGCGGTTATCTTCCAAGATGCCCTTCAAGCGCTTAATCCGCTCGTTTCCATTGAAGGTCAGCTCAGTTTGGCACTGACAGGGACTCGCACAAAACCTAAGCCAAAAGACAAAACCAAGATCAACGAACTGTTGGTGCAACTGGGTTTCCCAAATCCAGAAACTATTTTGCCGTTATACCCAAGCCAAATCTCTGGAGGACAACGTCAACGAGTGTGTATTGCGATTGGTTTGCTGAGTAACGCCGACATCATCATTGCCGATGAGCCCACCAGTGCGTTAGACCCGGTAACAGAGCAAGAGATACTTAAGCTGATTCGTGACAATGTTAAGCAGCGCCAGATTGGTGGCTTGCTTATTACTCATGATCTACACAGTGCGTTAGCGTGTGACAAGTTATTGGTGATCGATGATGGCGGCGTGGTGGCTTATGGAGCACCGAAACATGCGCTTGAATCGAGTTCTCACGCGTTCTGTTGTTCATTGAGAGATCTCATCGAATGAGCTCAGCCTTTCCACTAAATTCAGAAGTCTCGCCGTCAATGCCTGTGATTGATTCAGAAACACAAACACCGATTGAGATTAAGTTCGAGAATGTCGGAGTGCACTATTACTCCATTCCTCGTTGGTTAGGTGGCCAGGCGTTCAAAGCGCTACAGAACATCGACCTTAATGTTGAAGACAAAAGCCTAGCTATTGTTGGACGTTCTGGTGCGGGTAAATCTACGCTGATTGAACTGCTATTTGGACTGAAATCGCCGACCGTTGGTGATATCAGCTTGTTTGGTTATTCATTGCCAATTCGAGATAGCAAAGTGCAAGCGGCAGTATGTCGTCTTATCCAACTGGTGCCACAAGAGCCACACACTAGCCTCAACCCTTACTACACCGTTCGACAGATCTTAGCCGAGCCGTTGAGCAACCTTGATGTTTCTGGCAATCATGAAAGCATCATTGAAGAGACGCTATCGGACGTTGGCTTACCTGCGTCTTTGTTATCACTGAAACCCAATCAACTTTCTACAGGCCAAGCTCAACGTGTGGCGATTGCTCGGGCGCTTGTCGTTAGACCCGCAGTATTAGTTGCCGATGAGCCAACCAGCAGCCTAGATCCGGTGAATCGTCAGAGGCTACTCGACTTATTGAATTCATTGAAAAAGAAGCGTGATATGCGCCTAGTTTTGGTGACACATGATCTAGGGGCGGCAAAGGCACTTTGTGAAGAAATTCTGGTCCTCGACCATGGTGAAATGGTGGGGCTCGGATCGACCTATCAAGTGATGAGCATTCCTGCTCATCCAGCGACTCAGATGCTGATCGAATCTCAGCCTCTGTCGAAATCTACTTGTTAAACACAACCTTACTAATTAATAAAATACAGCTATAGAGAAAAATAACTATGCGTTTTAATTCAATCAAATTGGCTTGCGCACTTGCGCTAGCGCTGCCTTTGACAGGCTGTTTTGACTCTCAACCAGAGTCGAGCGAAGCTGCGGTCAAATCTGAAATCCGTGTCGCGATGATGCAGCCACCAAGAACGGGCCTATCGCCACTTTCTGATGATGCGTTTAAGTTATCGCGTTGGAGCACGGCTGAAACGCTAGTTAACCTGAGCCCAGCTTCAGAAGCTGAGCCAATGCTGGCTACGGACTGGCAACAGGTGGATCCACTGACGTGGCAATTCACGGTTCGCCAAGGTGTTAAATTCCACGATGGTTCGACATTAACCGCAGAGTCTGTTGTGAACTCACTACAGAAAGCTCTAGAAGCGGCACCTAAGCCACGCATCCTAGATGGTGTAGAGTTAGAAGTGAAAGCGATGGACAACTACCGCGTAGAGATCAAAACCAGCTTTGATGACCCTCTTTTACCAAGCCGTCTATCAAGCCCTCAGCTAGCGATTCTTGCAGCAAGCGCTTACCAAGAAGATGGTCGTGTAATCCCAACTGGCGCAGGTACGGGCCCGTTTGAGTTGACTGAAATTAACGGAACAACAAGTGCTAAGCTCCAGCGATTTGATGACTACTGGGGCGAAAAGGCGAGAATTGAATCTGTGATTGCAGAGTATGTTCCAAACGGCTTTGCGCGTGCTGCTGCTCTAAGAACAGGTACAGCAGACGTCGTTGAAGCGGTGCCAGTTTCACAAATCGCGACCATTGACTCTAACCTGCTTTATGAAGTGGCAATGCCTCGCACTAACACGCTTTACCTGAACAACAAATCGGGTGTATTTAGCGATATCAACCTACGTAAAGTCGCTGCTGCTGCGGTAGACCGTGAGCAAATCGTTAAGACCGTGTACGAAAATCACGCGGATATCGCGCAAGGTCTGTTAGGTCCTGCACTTGCTTGGGCTGAGCCGATTCGACCTGAAGGTCAGGCGGTAGACAAAACGTTAAAAGCAAACGGTGAAAGCATTGTTATCGGTACTTTTACTGATCGTGCTGAGCTTCCAGAAGTCGCTGCACTACTTAAACAGCAACTCGAAGCGGCTGGTTTTAAAGTTGAGCTGGATATCCGCGAATACGCTCAGATTGAAAACGATGCATTGTCTGGCAAGTTTGATGCGTTCATCCTTTCTCGTGCAACCGTTCTGGATTCTGGTGACCCAGTGGCTTACATGATGAGTGACTTTGGCTGTAAGGGTTCATTCAACCTTGGTCAGTTCTGCTCTCAAGAAGTAGACAAAGCATTGACTCACGCAGACCTGCAACCACTAGGTGCGCTGCGTCAGCAAGCGATCATTGAAGCTGAGCAAAAAATACTTAATGACGTCGCGGCTATTCCGCTGCTTCATGAGCGTGTGATTCAAGGTGAAAGCGAGCGTGTAAGCAATGTAGTTCGTGACCCAAGTGAGCGTCGCTTGGTTGACCAAACTACACAGGTCAAAAAAGCGACACAAGTTAACTCGGCAACACAGGTTAACTAAATAAATGCTATCTGCTGAGACTCTGCGTCGAACCTTATTTATCTTGACGCCTTGGCTATCAAGAATCGCTTCATTAATTGTGGTGGTGACTCTTGTTGGCTTGATGCCTGACATTGCCGGCATCGACCCAAGTCAATCCATTTTGCGAGCGAGAGCGGGGCAACAACACTTGCTTACGCCTGAAGCTTTAGCGGCGGTACGTGCTGATCTTCAGCTTGACCGTTCGGCAAGCGAGCGCCTGATCGACTGGATAGGAAGTGCCTTTTTTGGTGATCTAGGTAAATCTTGGATTGATGGTTCTTCGGTTGCATTAGGTATTCAAAAAACAGCGTCCACATCTCTGTTTTTGATGTCTAGTGCACTTGTTATGACTTTCGTACTGTGCGGTGCAGGTTTACTTGTTACCTTGCGTAGTTGGAAGAAAGGCAAATTAGGGCAGAGTTACAGCAGTTTAAGCACCGTATTAATATCCTTGCCAGAGTACGTGGTGGCTTCGGTATTAATACTGGTGTTCTCAATCTGGTTAGGCTGGCTACCACCGTATGGTTGGCAAGGCTGGCAAGATATCTGGCTACCGAGTTTAGCACTCGCACTGCCCGCTAGCGGCCTATTTAGTCGCCTACTCAGAGACAGTTTACAACGCGTTCTTAATGAACCTTGGGTGATCACTTGGCTCAGTGCCAACGTTCACTCTAATCAAATTATTCGCTTTGCGCTGAAAAGAGCGTTGAGCAGCCTGATCCCACAAATCGCGATGATTGTGATCGGCTTGACGGGTGGCGCGGTCGCAGTTGAGCTTATCTTCTCGATTCCGGGGATCGGGCGCATGATTCTTGGTGCTGCTAAGGCGCAAGATCTACCTATGCTGCAAGGCGGCTTATTAGTATTGCTGCTGTTTTCGATTGCAGTAAGCAGCATCAGCTTATTTGTTCAGCAGTTGATTCTGGGTCATAGCCTGAAAAGCGGCAAGCTAATTAGTAGTCACTCTTCGTTTCGCTTTACCCAGAGCCGCGCCAAGCGTGTCACTGCTTTTGCGATCTTCTCATTCCTAATTGCTATCGTGGTATGGGCGGTATTCCGAGACCCATACACCAGCCAGTTTGCACGTTTGGCATCACCGAGCTGGCAAGCACCTTTGGGGGCCGATGGCATTGGGAGAGACCTGTTAGCGAGAATCGGTTCTGGTATGGTCGAGACCTTCCAAGCGGGTATCTTGGCAACCTTCTTGAGCTTGGTGACGGGCATCATCATGGGCTTCAACACACGTTTTAGCCAAGGCCTTATCGAGATCACTAAGGGCATCCCTTACATCATTGCTGGCCTGTTGGTTGCGGGCTTAACTGGGATGAACCCGAACAGCGCATTAATCGCGATTGTACTGGTATCTTGGGCGCCATTAGCGGCGCACTGTTCAAGTTTAATTGTGGAAGCTAAGGCTCAGCCTTATACGCACCTCGCGCCATTGTGGGGTACTAGCAAGCTGAGCATCTTCCGCTTCTACTTGCTTCCTTATGTGTTACCGCCGCTACTAAGACACGCGTTGTTGAGGTTGCCAGTCATCACGCTAAGCCTGACATCACTGAGTTTCATCGGGTTAGGGGCAAAACCACCAACACCTGAATGGGGTTTAATGATTGCAGAGAACTTGCCATACATTGAGCGCGCGCCATTGGCTGTGATGGGACCAATTATTGGACTAATTCTGTTGGGTGCTGCCATCAACATGATGTTTGACGACTAACGAATCAGCAAGGGGCTTAAGTTTTCGGTTGGCTATTTATGTTGTAATCTTAGGTCTGCTTTTAGAACTGCTCGAAAGTTCAATAGACCCTAGTTAAGTGTAAAGGATTCAACATGTATCTCGTTTTGTATTGCCACAACATTGGTATGACTGATTTTTCTTTCTTTGAGACGGAAGACTTCGACAAAGAAGAGGGTTATATCGTGCGAGGAAAATGGCCGAACGAAAAAGCGTTTCGTGATTACTTGACCAAAGAATTTGGTGATATGAGTGCGTTCCGAGTGATCGACTTAATTGCCAAAGGTGCAGAAGCAGAACACTACTCGCCAGAAGAGTTGATGCGTTTAGCTCTCTAACTGTTAGCTCATTAGCACGTTTTAAATCGAATAAAGAAATGGCAGCCTGATTAGGCTGCCATTTTTCGTTTTAAGCTAGAGCTCGTCACTAGTAATGAGAGTGAAGCTACTGTGCAACTTCGTCCACCAAGTACAAGATTGATTGATATGGAATGCCACTGTGATGTGACAAACCGATCTCACAAGTTCGGCTGTTACTGAATCCACGAGTACAGTTGCTCGGTACTTGTTCCTTAAGTGGGTGCACCGCTGCTTCATTCAGTTCTGGCGTAGTGAAGCCTTTGTCACCCGCCCAGCCACAACATTGAATATGCTCTGGAACAATCACTTCTTCAGTACACGCTTTAGCAAGGTTTAACATCGCCCCTTCTAAGCCCATTCGGCGAGAGCTACAAGTGACATGCAGCATCACGGTCTCTTTAAGTGGTTCAAGCGTCAGGTGTTCTAGCAAGTATTGGTTCACAAATCCTGTCGGTTCTAGCACTTCTAACGGCTTAGTGAACTGCTCAATACTGCGTTTGGCACACGGGCTGGTGTCCATCAATACTGGGTATTCACCCTGACGACTCGCTTGCCACAACACTTCTTCGAGTTGTTGCGCTTTAGATTGGGCTAAATCGCTCATTCCTTTGCTGTCGTAAGGCATGCCACAACATTGGTCATCTAGCTTCTTCGGAAGAATAACCTCAAATCCGGCTTTGTTAAGTAAAGACATGGTCACTTCCGTTAGAGGACGTTGGTCGCCCGCATCACTCTGTTGCCCCATGGTTCGGCTAGCACACGACGGGAGGTAAACCACTTTCTTTGCGTCATTAGAAGTTTCGGCTGTCATTGGTGAAGCCGTGAGAGAGTAACTGTTGGACTGCGGCATCTCAGGCATCCAAACAGGCGTTACGCCTTTGGTCACTGAGCGCAGGCCATTGGTAAGCTTACCGACCGTGTTTGCCCCCAAGACCTTACTCGCTACTTGATTGGTTTTGAGGCCGGCTTTGGTCAGCTTCGTGGTGGTCGAGAAATGATCCGCTGTCCATTTGGCGATTGGTGTGAACTTCTCATACTTGGCAACACGAATCTTCTTCACCAAGTCACCCGTATTAATGCCTACTGGACAGCGTTCGGCACACAGACCTGTTGCCGCGCAGGTATCGATGCCTTGGTATTCGAAGGTTTTTTCTAGTTCGCTGGCTTCTATCTCTTCACCTGCTGCTCGTCGGCGTTGCAGTTCTCGGTACAGCACAATACGTTGGCGAGGTGACAAGGTCAGTGTGCGAGACGGGCAGACTGGCTCACAGAATCCACACTCAATACAGCGGTCGACAAGATCGTCGGCAGCTGGCATTGGCTTTAAGTCTGTGATGTGGGAGTTTGGGTTGTCGTTGATGATAACGCCAGGGTTGAGCAACCTTTCTGGGTCGAACAGCGCTTTGATCTGTTGCATCAAGGCGTAACCATCTTTGCCCCATTCCAACTCCACGTAAGGTGCCATGTTACGGCCTGTGCCGTGTTCCGCTTTCAGAGATCCTTGATATTTCACGGCGACAAGCTCGGCTACGTCATCCATGAAACCACCGTAACGGTCGATCTCTTCTTGGCTATCAAAACTTTGGGTAAACACAAAGTGCAGGTTGCCTTCCAGAGCGTGGCCAAAAATGATCGCCTCGCTGTAGTCGTATTTATCGAACAGCTCTTGCAGCTCTCGAATGCCATTTGCAAGATTTTCGACTGGGAAAGCAACATCTTCAATGATGACCGTCGTGCCGACTTCACGCACTGCGCCAACGGCCGGGAACATGCCTTTACGGATGCCCCACAGGGTAGCGACAGTCTTAGGATCGGACGTGAAAGGGACAGATTCGACAATCGTGTAATCAGCTAATGCATCCAAAATTGATTTACATTGTAAATCTAAGTCCTGCTGGGAGCTGGCGTGTGATTCCACCAAAATAGCTGCAGCTTCTAGATCTAGGCTTGGCATGAACGCAGGCATACCCGGTTTATCCGCGACAGAACGTAGCGCTCTACCGTCCATTAACTCAACAGCAGCAACCGGAGTTTTGGATAGCGTAGTCACAGCCTTACTGGCTTGCTCGATATCGGCAAACACCAACAGAGCAGAGGCTTTGTTCGGGTGTTCAATCACTGTGTTGTAAGTGATCTCAGCGATGAAGCCTAGCGTGCCCTCTGAACCGATCATCAGGTGTTTAATGATTTCGATTGGGTCGTGGTAATCGACTAATGCATTGAGTGCGTAGCCCGTGGTGTTTTTAAGGCGATACTTGTGGCGGATTCTGTCGGCGAGTTCTTGATTTGAGCTGGTTTGACGGTGTAATTCAGCAATACCATCAAACAGCGTTTTGTGTGACTGCTTGAATGATTCAACGCTAGCACTGTCTGCGGTATCGAGCAGGGTGCCATCGCTCAATACGACTTTCATGCTTTCGACCGTGCGATAGGAGTTCTGCGCAGTACCACAACACATGCCACTGGCGTTGTTCGCGGCAATACCACCAATCTTACAGGTGTTGATAGAGGCTGGGTCTGGGCCTATTTTACGTTGGAACGGGGCGAGGTATTTATTGGCATCAGCGCCAATCACACCGGGTTGAAGAATGATTTGATTGCCGTTATCGACAATCTCATGGCCGCGCCAGTCGTCAGTCAGAGTGATAAGTACTGAATCTGAAACCGCTTGTCCTGAAAGGCTGGTACCTGCCGCGCGAAAGGTAAAATGAATGCCCAGTTCACGACAGCTTTGAATCGTGAATATCACTTCCTCTAAGTTTTTAAGTCTTAGAACCATTTTCGGCACCAAGCGATAAAAACTCGCATCGGTGCCGTAAGCCAATCGCTTTGCCTCTTGCGTGACAATGCGTTCCGTTTCCATTTTTTGAGCCAGTATCGCCTCAAGCTGCTGATAAGCTTTAACGTCAATTACTCGCTCATGGGATGTGTTTGTCTCCATCTTTGCTTCCTTGTGCTTCTTATTTGGCACTGATCAGGGCGTGTTGATCTTTCGTGGTTAAATTTTGTTCGAGTCAAAAGCGTTTTAATCGCGGCGAGGGGGAAGTAGCCTAGTCACTCTAAGCAAATTCCTCTCAACAAAGAGTAAAACGCTTTTAGCTGAACCCTTCGGGCAGCGTTTGCTGACCATTTCTACTACGTTATCGGCTTCTCATGTAGGCTAGCTACACATCGACGCCTCTGCCTTGTATAAATACCCAGCAACTCGCTGCAAAAATCAGCTCGAAAGATCAACACGCCCTAGCTTTTTATTTTATTTTCCAGTGCTTAAACGGTGTCACAACGGCAGTGGAATTGCTGTGACACCGATTGAACTTCAGTCTAAGTAGACCCAAGCATTACAGTGAATCAACGGGCTTACTCTAACCCCACCAAAGATTCACGAGTTAAGTCTTTGATTGTCTTTGCGCCAGTTAATGTCATGGCAACGCGCATCTCTTTGTCGTAAAGGTCGAGTAGGTTCTCAACGCCGGCTTGTCCTTGAGCTGCTAATGCGTATACGAAAGAACGGCCAAGCAAGGTGCAGTCTGCGCCAAGTGCCATCATGCGAACCACATCTAAGCCCGTGCGAATGCCTGAATCGACCAGAATCTTGGTATCGCCTTTCACTGCATCAGCAATCGAAGGCAGTGCTTTAGCACTCGATAGAACACCATCAAGCTGACGACCACCGTGGTTTGAAACGACGATGCCGTCTGCGCCAAATCTCACTGCGTCTTTTGCATCCTCTTCGTCGAGAATGCCTTTTATGACCATTGGGCCGTCCCAGAAATCACGAATCCACTCTAGGTCTTTCCATGAAATCGACGGATCGAAGTTGTCACCTAACCAACCGATGTAGTCTTCCAGCTTGGTAGGAGAACCACGATAAGTAGAGATGTTGCCTAGGTCGTGTGGTTTACCCAGCAAGCCGACATCAACTGCCCAGCTAGGATGACGCATAGATTGGAATACGCGGCGTACTGCTGCATTTGGTCCACTCATTCCGGAATGCATGTCACGGTAGCGTGCCCCCGGTACGGGCATATCAACCGTGAAAACCAATGTGGTTACGCCTGCCGCTTTTGCACGCTCTAGTACGTTCTTCATGAAGCCACGATCTTTGAGAACGTAAAGCTGGAACCACATTGGACGTTCAATCTTAGGGGCTACTTCTTCAATCGGGCACACCGACACGGTCGACATGGTAAACGGAATGCCTTTGTTGTCTGCAGCTTTGGCGGCTTGTACTTCACCGCGTCTTGCGTACATACCCGTTAAACCAACAGGCGCCAGTGCGATTGGCATCGCAAGCTTCTCACCGAACAGCTCGGTTTCCAAATTTAGGTCCGACATGTCGTTGAGTACGCGTTGTTTTAGCGAAATCTCAGCAAGGTCAGCCGTGTTGCGGCGTAGGGTATGTTCTCCGTAAGAGCCACCATCAATGTAGTGGAAAAGAAACCGTGGTAATTTCGCTTTTGCTGCGGCGCGGTAATCAGTCGATGCGGATATGATCATAATTTCAGTCCTAAATTCTTGGGATGTTGCTCTTCTTTGAGAGCTTGGTTTGGGCTGCTTTAATTCGGGGAAAATGGCGTTAATACCCGTGGGTGTTGATGTGTTCTAGTATCCATCCCGGAACTCATCAACTGTCTTATTAGACGGTGTCGCTGTCGGGGAATTGAGTATTAACGCCAAGTGCTTTTGTAACGACTTATGGTCTACATAAGTGCGTCTGTCATATTGAAACCGTAGATAACCACTAGGCCGATGATGCCCGTCATCACCAAGTAATAGAACGTAGGGATAACGGTTTTACGTAGTGTTGCACCTTCACGTCCTAGTAGGCCTACCGTTGCCGAAGCGGCTACCACGTTGTGAATCGCAATCATGTTACCGGCTGCTGCACCAACGGCTTGTAGGGCAACGACGACTGCACTCGAGATAGTCAAGGTCTGCGCTACTTCGAATTGGAACTGGCTGAACATCATGTTGGAAACGGTGTTCGAACCTGCAATGAAGGCACCTAACGCTCCAACAGTGGCACTCAATGCTGGGAATGCGCTGCCAACTAGGTCAGCTGCAAAGTTGGCTGTTGTTACAGGCATACTCGCTAGGTCAGCTGCGTTCACACCAGAGTTGATGAAGATACGAACCATAGGGATGGTGAATACCAGTACGAAACCTGCACCAATCAGTGTTTTACTTGATTCACCGAATGCTTTCGCTAGTGGCGCTGCGCTGCGGCCTTGAATCAGAACAGCAACCAGCGCAACAAATACTAGGATACCGCCCGGCAGATAAAGAGGTTGAATCGCTGTGCTTACGCCAGTCTCACCAAGGATGTTGCTGAATGAAAGGCTAACGCTCTTCAGTAGGCCTTTGAACTCAGGGCTCACACGGCTAGCAACCAAGGTCACCGCTAGCAGCACGTATGGTGCCCATGCCATCGCCATGCTCATTTTCTTATGGCTTTGATTGTTGTCATCAAGGTCGATTTTCAGAGAACCTAACCATTCTGCTGGCCACTTGTCTTCGCTCTCGAAATCCCATTTTGATTTTGGAACGAGGAAGCCACGTTTTGCTGCAGTAACCACAATTGCTAGGCCGACTAGACCACCAATTAGAGATGGGAACTCAGCACCTAGGAAGACACCTGTTAGTGCGTAAGGGATGGTGAACGCTGCACCAGCAAACAGTGCGAACGGTAGAATGTCTAAACCTTCTGTCCAACTTTTGTTCTTACCGAAGAAGCGAGTCAGCATCATTGCCATTAGTACTGGCATCATCACACCCACAGAGGCGTGAATCAGTGCCACACTTGAGGTGATTTGTTGCAGGTAAGCGTCCCAAGTAGAACCGTGAGCAATCAGGCTTTCACCGATGTTGTGCGTGTCCAAACCTTTGTTCACACCAACGATGATAGGTGTACCTACCGCACCGAACGATACTGGTGTCGATTGGATCATCATGCCCATCAGTACCGCAGCAAGCGCAGGGAAGCCGATCGCAACCAGTAACGGTGCTGCAATAGCTGCAGGTGTGCCGAAGCCAGATGCGCCCTCAATGAAGGAGCCGAAACACCAAGCGATGATGATCGCCTGAACACGACGGTCAGCGGATATGTCCGTGAAGCCGTTACGGATGGTGGTGATAGCTCCGGTGTGTTTCAAAGTGTTTAATAAGAAGATGGCGCCGAACACAATCCAGAGAACCGACACGGTAATGCCGAAGCCTTGAAATACAGAAGCCAGCACGCGAGTGCCAGACATATCCCAAGCAAATAGGGCAATAGCAACGGTTAATGCAAATGCCACTGGCATCGCTTTTTTCGCAGGCCAGTTCAGGCCGACCAGCAGAATCGCTGCAACAACTATTGGTGAAAAGGCCAATAGAGCTAGTAGAGTTTCACTCATGGGTACTTCCTCGTACTGTTTTCAAACGTTCATGTTTGAAGTAGATAACACGTTATGGGTTGTCATTTTTGATTCGCTATTGGCCTCTAAGCGGGAACCATTTTGGTGCGAATCTTGTAATTGGAATGACTCTTTTGTAATTGTTTTGTTAATTTGGCGTGAATTTACCCCTTTATTTTTTATTGATATAGGGAAATAATGAAAATAATTAATTCCAAAATTGGCATAATCAGATGCGAGCAGATGATTTGATCCTGTTTTCACAGGTAGTAGAACTGGGCAGTTTCAGTAAGGTGGCAGAGCAAAATAACCTTACAAATTCGGTAGTTAGTAAAAGAATTGCACGCCTAGAGGAAGAAATTGGCGTGCAATTATTATATCGAACGACGCGTAAATTGACCCTGACTGAGGCGGGCAAGGCAATTTTGCACGGAGCCAAAAATGTGAAGCAGGCGACTCAAGAGGCTATGGACGCAGTTTCAGGCTTTGGTGAAAATGTCAGCGGTCATATCAAAATGTCAGTGCCTACTATCTCTGGAGATTTGATTCTGGCAGACGCCGTTGCTGAGTTTTGTAATATGCATCCAGGTTTAACAGTCGATATGTCACTGGACAATCGCTTTGTTGACTTAGTAGAAGATGGTTTGGACTTGGTGATTCGTACCGGTTACCTAGAAGACTCCAGCTTGATTGCGCGACACATATTGGATTCTCAATGGGTGGTGTGTGCCTCGCCCTCTTATATTGCCAAGAACGGTAAACCGATGCAGCCCAAAGACTTAGTGGAGCACAACTGCTTGCAATACGCCTATCAAACCACAGGGGCGAGTGAGTGGCAGTTTCTGCATAGCAAAGACGGTTGTACAGACAACGACAAATATATCGTGCGTGTTTCGGGCTCTTTCTCGACAGACAACGCGACAGCATTAAGAAAAGCCGCGCTGGGTGGACATGGCGTTGCGTACGTGCCGCGTTGTCTGGTTTATCACGATATTCGTAACGGTCAGCTGGTGGATATCTTCCCTGACTTAGTGGGTAAGAAGCTCGGTATTTATGCGGTGTACCCATTTACGCGCCAGCCGCCCAACAAGATTAAGTTATTGATTGAACACATCAGAACTCGTTATCTGACGATTTCACACTATTTTTAATAAGGATCACGATGAGCTATTTAAAAGAGTATCAATATCCAATCACCAATAAGCATATCGTCAGCGATGACTATTTTGGTCAGATAATCGAAGACCCATACCGCTGGTTAGAAGATGATAGAAGTGACCAAACTGCAGAGTGGGTAGCGAGCCAGAATGCAGTCACGTTCGATTACCTTGCTCAAATTCCCTATCGCGCAGAGCTGCGAGAGCGTTTGGCAAAAGCGCAAGACTACAAAAAGAGCTCGCAGCCGTTTGTCCGAGGCGACTACACCTACTTCTATAAGAATGATGGCTTGCAGAACCACAGCATTCTCTATCGTCAGAGAGAGGGACAGTCGGTTGAAGTATTCCTAGACCCGAACACTTTCTCGGAAGATGGCACGACGTCTCTGGGCTCGGTGTCGTTTTCGAAAGACTATAGCTTAGTGGCGTACAGTATTTCTGAGGGTGGCAGTGACTGGCGTAAGATCTTCGTGATTGAAACTGAGACTAAGCAGCAGCTCGAAACGGAAATTACCGACGCCAAATTTACTGGCATTTCTTGGTTAGGCAATCGCGGTTTTTACTACTCCAGTTACGATAAGCCTGACGGTAGTGAACTTTCAGCTCGTACAGAACAACACAAGCTGTACTTCCATGAGTTGGGCACAGAGCAAGCTAGCGACAAGGTGATCTTTGGCGAAAGCAACGATGAGCAACACCGCTATGTATCCGGCTACACCACCGAAGACGATCGATACTTGATCATCCTCGGCAAGGAGTCGACATCAGGTAATCGACTGTTCTATATCGATTTAAAATCATCAGAGCAGTCTTTGAACACACTGATTGATCATGTGGATAGCGATACGTATCTCATCGATAATCAAGGTGAGAACTTCATTCTATACACCAACCTTGATGCGCCGAATGGCAAGATCGTGAGCTTTGATAGCGGCACTGAGCAGTGGAGAGATATCATCTCAGAAAAGCCACAGCCATTAGACATCAGTACTGGCGGCGGATACTTGTTTGCCCACTACATGGTGGATGTGGTGTCGAAAATTGAGCAGCTGGATTACCAAGGCAACCTAGTTCGGGAAATCCATTTACCTGGGTTGGGAACGGCCAGTGGCTTAGGTGGTAAGAAAGAGCAAACTCAGCTTTATTACACCTTTACCAACTATGTTACGCCGCCAACCATTTTCTCTTTTGATATTGAGTCGGGCAGTTCAGAAGTTTATCAGCGCTCTGAGTCACCGTTTGAATCGGATAAGTTTGAGTCTAAACAGGTCTTTTATACCTCAAAAGATGGCACTCAGGTTCCGATGCTTATCTCTTATAAGAAGGGACTAAAACTGGACGGTAATAACCCAACCATGTTGTACGCCTATGGCGGCTTTAATGTCAGCCTAACGCCTTCTTTCTCGGGGACGGTGGGCAGTTGGTTAGAATTGGGTGGCGTGTACGCAGTTCCCAACCTGAGAGGCGGCGGTGAGTACGGTAAGGCGTGGCATAAAGCGGGTACTCAGCAGCAAAAGCAGAATGTGTTTGATGACTTCATTGCTGCTGCGGAGTTCTTAATCGCCGAGAACTATACCAGTAGTGACAAGTTGGCGATTCGTGGCGGCTCTAACGGTGGATTGCTGGTGGGTACGTGTATGACACAGAGGCCGGAGCTTTTCCAAGTGGCTCTACCTGCTGTTGGGGTGCTAGACATGCTGCGTTACCATACCTTTACGTCTGGCGAAGGCTGGGCGTACGACTATGGTACCTCCGCGCAAAGCAAAGAGATGTTTGAATACCTGCTTGGTTACTCTCCGGTTCATAACGTTGTGCGCGGTGTCGACTACCCAGCAACTTTGGTTACGACAGCGGATCATGATGACCGCGTGGTGCCAGCACACTCTTATAAGTTTATCGCAGAGCTGCAAGATAAGCATGAAGGTGGTGCGCCTGTGATGATTCGTATCGACGTAAATGCGGGTCATGGCGCCGGAATGCCACTGAGTAAAGCGATCGATCTCACTGCCGATATTTATGCGTTTACGCTGTTTAATATGGGCGTTGAATCTCTAGATTCGTTTTAGATAATGCTAGATTCTAGATAATTGAGTGTTTGACTCAGACTAAAAAGCCTCAAAATCGACCTTAGATTTTGAGGCTTTTCATATATATGAAAACTTATCAAAACTGCACCATATTTCCTTCATTTTTACATACATTTTTCCGTGATAGACCCCGCCATTATTGATGAAATGAAAGCGATTTCAAGCTGATATTTCACGCGTTTCCCGTCCTAAGTTTCTGATATTAAATTAATAGTTTTGGGTATGACTTTTCTAAAAGTTTCATGGCTCTCGACCTAATTTATCAGTGTGAACAGCGACCAACTTTTCAACGCTTTCATTGCTTAATATTTCCCTGTTCGATGAAAACTCAAAAAAATAATAGGGAATTACAATGCAAAAATTTAAGCTTTTGCCAATAACGGTCGCAGTGGCGGCTTCGCTTGCTTCACTCTCTTCTTTTGCTGCAGAAACGGATCTTGCTGCTCTCGAGCAACGAATCCAAGAGTTGGAATCTCAAGTTGGGGACATCAAGTATGTTGATGATCAGCAACAAGCGGTTCTAACTTCAGAAACAACTGTGCCAGACGGTATCGTCTTCTCTGGTTACGCTCGCTACGGCGCTCACTACAAAAGTGGTGATGAGCGTTATGTAGACATCGGTACAACAGGCCGCTCTGTTGGTCGTTTAGGTAACGAAGCGAATGGTGGTGAAGTTCAGTTAGCTAAGCTTTTCCAAGCTGACAACGGCGCTATCTGGGACATCGTATTCATGGCTGACCACTGGGAAGCAGACGCATGGGCTGATGACGGTGGCCTGAGCATGAAAAAAATGTACGCTGGTGTAACCAATGTATTTGAAAGCCAGCCTGAGCTTTACATGTGGGCTGGTCGTGACTTCCATCAACGTCCGCAACAAGGTTTGAACGATTACTTCTGGATGACACACGATGGTCAAGGTGCTGGTTTTAACAACCTAGATTTCGGCGGTGCCAAGCTAGACATGGGCTTCGTAGGCCAAGTGAAAGGCGGCCTAGTGAACGACAACGGTCGATACGCAATTACTTCTAAGTTGCACTCTATTAATGCGGGTATCGGCCAACTAGACCTATATGCGAACTATGGTTTTGCTTCAGATGAAGCAGACTCTGACGTAGCGGGTGCTCCAAAAGTCAGTGACGAAACGGCATACCTGGTAGGTGCAACCTTAGGCTTGGGTGAGTCTAACAAGTTGGTTGTTAAGTATGGTGACGGTGCGGATTCATCAGTATTTGACCTAAAAGGTGACTACCAAACTTTGTACGCAAGTGTTGAAGGTAGCTACGCAGCAACAGATAACTTCATCATCGATTACTTAGTGTCGTACAAAGACAACTCTGGTTCTGATCTAGACCGCGAGAACACGGAATACGCTGGTATCGTTCGTCCACAGTACCAATGGGATGATGTTCATTCTACATGGTTAGAAGCGGGCTACGGCATGGTTGATTACGATGACGACGGTGAAGAGAACGCATGGAAAGTAACGCTTTCTCAAAACGTTTCTCTAGGTGGCTTACCTTGGAGCCGTCCAATGCTTCGTTTCTACACAACTGTGGGTGATGTAGAAACCAAAGGCAACACAGTGAAGACAACGAATGTTGACACATTGTCGTTCGGCGCAATGTTTGAAGCTTGGTGGTAATCACCGATATAGAAAGAGCGGCTCTTTGAATTCGGCATATTTTCAAGGAGCCATGCTTTCGAATATCCATGCTTGTTAAGAGCACGTAATACTGTCCATTTTAGCCCTAAAGGCAGATTGATTAGGGCACGTTTCAATTAACTCCATTCTTGGGCACATTTTTGTGCCCTTTTTTTCGCCACTAGATCAGGGATTTACTATGAGACTTTCTTCCATCGTGTCTCGAGTTTATTTAGGTTTCTTCGTACTGATTGTGATCATGCTGGGTTCTGCATGGTTAAGCATCAGTAGCAATAAAGACATCACCACTCGAATCGAAAACATCACCCAGCAAGCTACGCCATTAATGCTTCAATCCTCCACGTTAACCATCCGATTTCTGGACATTAATCGCAGCACCACACCCTACTTATCCGCTAACTATATTGATGAACTTGAGCCACTGAAACAAACCGTCTTAAACAACATCGAGCTATATCAGCAGCAATTGAACTGGTTCGAAGGCAAGAGCGTAGCTGGTTCACAAATGGAAGACATGCTTAACAACATCACTCAAACAGGTTTGTTGACTATCGATAAGATAGAGCAGGTATTAGAGCTTTATGTTGAGTATTTGGATAGCAAAGATCTCGGTTCGATGGGACAAGCGCAATTTCTATCTGTGGTGGGACAGCTCAATAATACTTTGGTGAATCAACTTGCGAGTGCAGATTCGAAGCAGACACAAAAGGCAGTCGAAGCTCTGTTGGTGCAATTGAGTTTAATCGCTGCAGAAGCCAACGAAGCGTTTTCACTGCAAACATCTTCGGAGGTACGTGGGGTAGAGCGTCGCCTGCAAAGTCGAAAAGAGCGATTCGAACAAGCGGTAGCAGATTTAGATAACTTAGATTCGTCTTTGCTGCGCCGCAGTAAACAGTCTTTATCACTGCTCGCTTCACATGCGTTTTCAGCTAATGGTTCAGTCGCTACCTATAAGGAAACCGTCAAACTCGATGAGTCTATCTCCCTCCAAAAGCAGGAAATTGAACAGTTGATTGATGTTCAGCTAAGTCACTTTGATGAGCTTTCAATGTATGCTGAAGACACCGCGACACGCCTGTATCACGAATCGATGGACTCTTCACTGCAAGCCCTTGTGATGCAGGGTTTTATTGCACTTGCTTCCGTGCTTATTGCTCTGTTGATCGGGTTGAATATTGCCAAAGGTATCCGTAAACCAAGCAAGCTGCTACAAAGTGCACTCGACCAAGTTGCCAATAAAGACTTGAGCGCGATGGTGCAGTATCAAGCCAATAATGAGTTTGGCTCAGTGAGCGACAAGGTCAACTTAGTGATCAGTCATCTGACTCAAATGATTGAGAACATGCGTTATTCGTCGACGTGCTTAAAAGAGGCGTCCATAGAGAACCAAAGCACGAGCCGTTCATTGAGCGAGGCGATGCAAGACCAAACCAATCAGACGGTGATGGTGGCCACGGCCATGGAACAGATCGAGTGTTCGGTGACGGAAATAACTCAAGCCGCGAATCAAACGCTAACGCTTGTAACCGAAGCGGTGTCGAGTTCTTGTGCTGGTCAGAAGACCATGGATAAAAGCGTCGAGTTGATGGGCAGTTTAGAGCGTAAGTTAGCAGAATCAACAGCGACCATCGGCCAGCTTGAAAGCGAAAGCGCTAGCATTGGCTCTATTTTGGATGTGATATCTGGGATCTCCGAACAAACCAATTTGTTGGCATTGAATGCAGCCATTGAAGCGGCGCGAGCGGGCGAACAAGGGCGTGGTTTCTCTGTGGTGGCCGATGAAGTTCGCGTGTTAGCGGCCAAAACCAATGCCTCGACGCAAGAGATACACAACAAGATAGAACAGCTGCAAACCAGTTCTAAATTGGCGGTGGAGCAAATCAATCAATGTGTGGTGGGGATGGTTCAATGTGTTAAGCAAACGGGCGAAGTGAATCACTCAATATCGACGGTCTCTGATCTGCTCAATGAGGTAGAGCAAAGGAGCCATCAAATCGCGACCGCAACCACGGAACATCAAGTGGTTGCTTCTCAAGTCACACAAAACATCAGTCAGATACACACCTTGGCAGAGGACAACTCTCAACGATCTCAAGTTCTGTTCTCCCATGGGCAGCAGCTTGAAATCATGTCGCAGCAGCAATTCTCGCTAACTCAAGAGTTTAAGCTCGCCGAGCAATCAGAAAATACGGTTTAGAGGAGACTCTACCCTCTTCCATGCCCAGCTTTTGCTGGGCATTTTTGTGTCGGGTCAACGAAGCATTAATGTGAGTGCTCATGAGAGGAAATGTTCTCATACAATTTCGAAAGGCCATTGAAATAACAAGGTCACTTTCCCCGTGTATATTGCCGTCAGCTGCGGATTCATCATCAAATGACGCTTTAAAAAATGAATTTTGGCGTACTTCTTTGATCTGACGAGCAAGTAATCGAACGTCATATTGATAATATAAACAATAATCTCATGAAACAGTTTCATGGCGTAAAGTGAATCTGTAAGCGCTTTCATGATTTCCACAACTGGCATTTTTACCTCCAACTTTAGTGTGATGACACTCACTTCAACTAAAACGTAATTTCTTAATAATCGTTTTGTAAGCGGTTACAAGCTAATGAAGTATCGAGGTTCGAGTGGCGACAATTAAACACGTATCAGAACATGCAGGTGTGTCTCAGGCGACAGTGTCTAGGGTTATTAATGGCACTAGCAGAGTGAGTCATGACAAGAAGTTAAAGGTTGAAAAAGCGATCAAAGAATTGGGTTATCGCCCGAACTCTATCGCTCAAGCTTTGGCTTCAAGTCGTACCGGAAGTGTTGGTGTAGTTGTTCCAGAACTGGGCGGTTCTTTCTATTCAGGCATCTTGCATTGCATAGAAGAAAACCTACGCCGCTTTGGTTACCACGCTGTTGTTACAGCGGGTTCGAACACCGAACAAGGGCAGCGAGAGTCTGTGGAGTTTCTGTTGGGGCGTCGTGTTGATGCTTTGATTCTTCACACTCAACTGCTCAGTGATGACTATTTAATTGAATTGGAAGAACAGGGGACCCCTGTGGTTTTAATTAACCGCTTCATCCCAGAAATGGCGATGAGTTGCATTGATATTGATAACGAAGTCGGGGGGCTACTCGCTACTCAATATCTTTTGCAAAAGGGACATACAGATATCGCGTGTATTACCGGGCCTTTAGATAAAGCCGACGCTAGGGGGCGTTTGCAGGGGTATCGCAAGGCACTGGAAGAAGCCGGTGTGCCATATGATGAAGCCTTAGTCTCTGAGGCGGGATTTACTGAAGAGACAGGCATCAGCGCCATGAAGAAGTTGATCAACAGAAAATGCCACTTTACGGCGGTATTTGCTTCAAACGATCACATGGCATTTGGCGCGTTCGAAGTTCTGCATAAAGAGGGATTGTCTGTTCCGAGAGACGTTTCTCTTGTTGGCTTCGATAACACCATCTTCGCGCGTTATCTGACCCCTAGTTTGACCACCATTAATTTCCCTATTGAAGAGATGAGCGTTGAAGCAGTACAGCTCACTCTGCAAAAGCTAAAGAAAATTAAACATGACGTGAACTTTAAATTGCTGCCGACGTTGGTCACTAGAAACTCGGTATCGGATTTACTGGTTACCCTATAAAAATATTAAGGATAGAACATGAAATTTAAGACCTTAGCGCTTTCATGCGCGGTTGCTTTAGGACTAGGTGCAACAGCGGTAAATGCTGCTGACAAAGAGATTCGTTTCGACGGCTTCCCGGATTTCGATAGCAGCCTGAAGGTATTACTGCCTGATTTCGAAAAGGAAACAGGGATCAAAGTTGATTACCTTATGAACAACCACGGTGACCACCACACAAAACTAACCACTAACCTAGCTACAGGCTCAGGTGCGGGTGATGTGATTGTTGTGGACGTAGAGAAAATCGGTCCATTCGTTGGCTCTGGCGGCCTAGTTAACCTGTCTGAAAACTACGGTGCAGATAAATACGAAGAACGATTCGCACCTTACGCGTGGGCACAAGGCAAAGGCGCTGACGGTGACATGTACGGCATCCCTGTCGACCTTGGTCCAGGTGTTATGTACTACCGCACCGACGTGTTTGAAAAAGCGGGCATCAATGTAGAAGAAGCAATTAAAGATTGGGATTCATACATCGCTGCTGGTGAAAAACTGAAAGAGCAAAACGTACAACTTATCGCTTCAGCTGCCGACGTTGCACAAGCGATCATCTTCACAACGGTTCCTGAAGGAGAAGGTCTTTACTTCGATAAAGATGGCAACCCAGTTGTGACATCTGAGCGTTTTGTTCACGCTTTTGAAGTAGCAAAAGAGATTCGCGACAAAGGCTTAGACGGCCGCATTCTGGCTTGGTCTAACGAATGGTACGAGGGCTTTCGCAACGGCACATTTGCAACTCAACTTTCTGGCGCTTGGCTACTTGGTCACCTAAACAACTGGATCGCTCCTGAAACCAAAGGTAAATGGGCAGTAGAAAACCTACCTGATGGCATTTACGGCAGCTGGGGTGGTTCATTCCTATCGATTCCAACTCAATCTGACAACCCAGATGAAGCTTGGGCGCTGATTGAATACATGACGACTGACCGTGATGTTCAACTTAAGCACTTCGAAACGATTGCGGCTTTCCCTGCGAACGTAACGACGTATGACGATGAGTTATTCCAAGAAGAGATGGAGTTCCTAGGTGGTCAGAAAGCACGTCTTCTATTTGCAGAAGTGGCACAGAACATCAAGCCAGTATCTCCAGCTCAAGGCGACCACGTAGCACGCTCTATAATTTTAGAGAACGCATTGATGGAAGTGCTTGATGAAGGTAAGGACATCGAGACTGCATTGAAAGAGGCAGAGCGTCTAATCAAGCGTCGTACGCGTAATCTTTAATTTGGTTTTACTTTAAGTAAGTGAGGAAGCGTGGATAACGCGCTTCCTTTTTTAAGAGGTCGTTACTATGAATCATACAGCGAGCACAACGATAGAACCTTCGGAGCAAAGCCTTTTTTCTCGTCTGAATTTGAAAGCGCTTACACCGTATGGATTCCTTCTGCCGTTTCTGATCATTTTTTCTGTATTTGGGATCTTCCCGCTGTTGTTCTCTGTTTACCTGTCGTTCCACGAATGGAACCCAGTACAGGGCATGGATGCAATGGAGTTCGTTGGTTTTGAGAACTATCACATTGCCTTGACTGACCCATGGCTATGGCGTTCATTAAAGAACACATTATGGCTAGCAATCACATCGGGTGTTGCTCAGCACTTAGTCGCTATTCCAGTGGCTTACATGTTGGTTTCAATGGGTGACCGTATGCGTCACTGGCTAACATCGGCGTACTTTCTACCGTTCATCACATCAACGGTCGCAGCGTCACTGATTTTCTTCAATATGTATTCTCCTAACTCAGGAATTATCAACCAAACGCTAATGGCATTGGCCGATAGCACGCTGTTTGGTTGGGCGTTTGCTTGGGTTAACGATTTTCAACCAATCCGCTGGTTAGATGATGCCACTATGGTGAAGCCGTCTATCGCGATCATGGTTTTCTGGAAATACACCGGTTTTAACATCGTCCTTTACACCACTGGTTTAATGACGATTCCTAAAGATATTTTAGAAGCTGCTCGTATGGATGGTGCGAATGCCTTCCGCCGCTTCTGGAACATCTCACTACCAATGATTCGTCCATTCATCTTCTTTGCAATCACCATGACCATCATCGGTAACCTGCAAATGTTTGAAGAACCGTTCGTTCTAACGCGTGGTACAGGTGGTACGGGTCAATCTGGTTTAACTATCTCTATGTACCTCTACAAAGTGGGTTGGGAATGGTTAGAAATGGGCACAGCGTCAGCAATTTCATGGCTTCTGTTTGCACTGATCGCGTCTTGTACTTTGGTTCAATTTTTATTCTTCGGTAAGAAAGGCTTAGGGGAACATTAAGATGTCGACATCAATTAAGACAAATACCTCACCACTAAGTGGCCTGATGCCAAGCGAACGCACCATGTACATCATGACTAAGATCTTGATGGTCATGCTCGGCATATTACTGATTGTTTCCGCAATCATTACGGTGTTCCCATTTGTGTGGTCTGCACTGCTTTCAACACGTGACCGTTCGGAGATCTTCGGCTCGGGCATCAGCTTTGCTATTGGCGATAGCCTAATGGTGAACTACGCAAAACTGCTGGAAATCATGCCGTTTTGGAAAGCGATGTTTAACTCGATTTACGTGGCTTTCTTAGGCACAACCATCTCGCTGCTGTTTTGTAGCATGGGTGGTTACGCGTTTGCTGTGTTTAAGTTCCGCGGTAAGAACGTGTTGTTCGGCATGCTGGTTGGCTCAATGGCAATTCCGCCAGTGCTTAGCTTGATCCCTTACTTCATGATCGTGAAATTCTTAGGCTTGTTGGATAACCACATGGCGGTATGGCTACCGTTCACAACCACGCCATTTGGTATCTTCTTGATGCGTCAGCACGTGATTGCATCGATTCCTAAAGAGCTATTAGAAGCGGCGAAGTTAGATGGCGCAGGTGAGTTCAGAACGTACTGGAGTGTGGTATTGCCACTGATGAAACCAGCATTAGCAACACTCGCTATCGTGCAGTTTGTCTTCTTCTGGAACATGTTTATGCAGCCTCTTGTGGTGCTGAACAACCCTGACAATTACGTCATCACACAAGCACTACGAAGTGTTCAAGGTATTCCGAATACGCCATGGGGCGCGGTAATGCTAGGTACCACAATTTCTATTTTACCACTCGTGATTACATACCTGTTCGCATCGAAACAGATGATCAGTGGTTTAACGTCCGGCGCAGTTAAAGGTTAGGTTTAAGGGTTATAACAATGAATAAATTTCAACTTCCAAGTGATTCAAAGTTACGCAGTAAGGAATTTGTATTCGGTGTCGCGACATCTTCATACCAAATTGAAGGCGGCGTTGAAGAGGGCGGTCGTACACCGTCTATCTGGGACACGTTTTGTAAGACACCAGGTAAGGTAGATAACGGCGACAGTGGTGATGTGGCGTGCGACCACTACCACTTGTGGCAACAAGATATCGAGATGATTCAAGGCTTAGGTGTTGATGCTTACCGCCTGTCAATTGCATGGCCACGTATCTTGCCGCAAGACGGTGTAGTGAATCAGCAAGGTCTAGAGTTTTACGAGCAGATCATCGATGAATGTCATGCTCGTGGAATGAAGGTGTTCGTGACACTTTATCACTGGGATCTACCGCAATACCTTGAAGACAAAGGCGGTTGGTTAAACCGTGAAACGTCTTACAAGTTTGCAGAATATGCAGAAGTGGTGAGTAACTACTTTGGCAATAAAATTGATGTTTACACCACATTGAACGAACCGTTTGTATCTGCGTTCTTAGGCTACCGTTGGGGCGAGCATGCACCGGGCATCAAGGGTGAAAAAGAAGGCTTCTTAGCTTCTCACCATTTAATGCTAGGCCATGGTTTGGCGATGCCGATTCTTCGTAAGAACGCGCCTCATGCTAAGCATGGTGTGGTATTTAACGCGACTCCGGCTTACCCACTGACACCGCAAGACCAAGGCGCTGCAGACTACTGTGAAGCAGAGAACTACCATTGGTTCATCGACCCTGTATTGAAAGGTGAATACCCACAGCCAGTAGTCGACCGTCAAGCGATGAACATGCCGATGATATTAGAAGGCGATCTAGACATCATCAGCGCACCGGTTGATTACATCGGTATCAACTACTACACGCGCAATGTCGCTCGCTTCAATGAGAATGGCGACATTGAATCAGTAAAACAGACTGACGCTGAACACACTTACATCGGCTGGGAAATCAACCCACAAGGTTTAACCGATTTATTGGTAAGACTAGACGCTCGCTACGAAAACATGCCGCCTATCTACATTACTGAGAATGGCGCCGCAGGTAACGACGAGCGTGTTAACGGACAAGTGATGGATGACCAACGTGTTCGTTACTTCCAAGGCCACATCGAAGCGGTTCACAACGCAGTTGAAGCAGGTGTGAAAGTTGATGGCTACTTTGCGTGGAGTCTAATGGATAACTTTGAGTGGGCATTCGGCTACTGCCAACGCTTTGGCATCGTCCATGTTGATTACACCACCCAAGAAAGAACACTGAAACAGAGCGCAATTGCGTACCGAAACATGCTTCAAGAGCGCGCTGAGGAGAACAGATAATGGCTAAAGTAGAATTCAAAAACATCAAGAAATCATTCGGTGATGTTGAAGTGGTTAAAGAGTTTGATTTTACGGTTGAAGACGGTGAATTCGTGGTTTTCCTTGGCCCATCTGGCTGTGGTAAGTCGACCACACTTCGCATGCTTGCTGGCCTAGAAAGCATTAGCTCTGGCGATATCGTGGTTGGTGGCAAAGTGATGAACAAGGTTGACGCTAAAGACCGTGACTTAGCGATGGTATTCCAAAGCTACGCACTGTACCCACACATGACGGTTTACGAGAACATCGCTTTCGCTCTGAAACTGAAGGGCATGCCAAAGGCAGAGATTGATGTAGAAGTACGCAAAGCTGCAAAAATGCTAGAGCTTGATCCACTATTAAACCGTAAGCCAAAAGAGCTTTCTGGTGGCCAGCGTCAGCGTGTAGCCATGGGCCGTGCGATGGTTCGTACACCGAAAGTGTTCTTGTTTGATGAGCCGTTATCTAACCTTGATGCCAAGCTGCGTGGCGTGATGCGTGAAGAAATAAAGCACCTACACCGTGAGCTTAAAACCACCACCATCTACGTTACACACGATCAGATCGAAGCGATGACGCTAGCAGACCGCATCGTAATTCTGAAAGACGGTTATGTTGCTCAAGTGGGCACACCAACTGAGGTGTTCCAACGCCCAGCTAACAAGTTTGTCGCGCAATTCATTGGTAACCCGTCAATGAATATGTTGGAAGCTAAGCTGATTGAAAAAGAAGGTGAATACTTCGTTGAACTTGGTGATGTTCATATCCCACTTCCGGAGCGTTTTAAGTCTCTGGCGTCTAAAAACCTAGCGCTTCACTTTGGTGTTCGTCCAACAGACATTCACCTACGTGCTGAGCAAGTTGACCACGACCGTGTGCTGCCATTCCCTGTGAAAATCAAAGACAAGGAACTGCTGGGTGCGAGCATTCTTCTGAAAACAGAAATCGGCGGCCAACCGCTGATGGTTGAGACCCAAGCAGCTGAAGTGGATGTGAAAGAACTGACACTTTACTTGGATCTGGATGCTTTCCACCTGTTTGACGCACTGAGCGAGAATTCGCTAGCGAGCTAGCCAGTCAATTTAAATCAGCCATTGAGCTGACACCAACCAACTTACGACAAATTGTTTTGGCTCCTCCTGATTTGGGAGGGGCTAGGGATAGTGATGATGAAATTCGGATATTTTGACGATAAAAACAAAGAATACGTAGCAACCACACCATGTACACCAATCAAATGGTGTAACTACGTGGGCACATTAGATTTCGGTGGCATTGTTGATAGCAACGGTGGCGTGTTGTTGTGTAAGGGCGACCCGGCACTGAACCGCATCACCAAGTACATTGCACAGCTGCCTAACTCAGATTTCAAAGGCTCGACCCTATACCTTAAGGTGCGTGACGAAGAGGGTAATGTAGAGGTGTTCTCACCTTTCTACACACCAACTCTGAAGCCGCTTGATAAGTTTGAAAACCATACAGGCTTGTCTTACACCACCATCATTGCAGAGGCGTTTGGTGTGCGTTGTGAAGCGACCTTCTTCGTGCCAAAAGCTGACCAAGTGCTGTTACAAGACATCAAAGTCACCAACATTTCAGATAAAGCGCTACACGTTGATGTCGTTCCTGTGTATGAATTCACACACTTCGATGCACTTAAGCAGCTATTGAATGCGGATTGGGTTCCACAAACCATGACGCTGAAAGCGCACCAGCAAGAGTCGGGTCATACTGTGCTTGAGCAGTATGCCTTCATGAAGCGCGACTATGCAGTAAACCTGATGACAGCGGATCGTCCTGCTACGTCGTTTGACGGAGACCGCCAATCATTCCTTGGTCAATTTGGTTACGGCACATGGGCTGCCCCGCAAGCGTTAGAAAACGATGAGCTTGGCAATACTGAGTGTTTGCGTGGTGACAACATTGGCGCGCTTAACCTGCGTTTGGGTTGGTTATCTCCAGAGCAGACAGAACGTACGATTGTACAAATCGCGCAAGAACAGAGCCTAGAAGCTGCACTTCCTCTGCTGGCTAAATATCGTGACCATCAAGTGGTTGATTCAGCTTTCGCTGAACTGGCTGAACATTGGGATGGTTACCTACAAGCGGTTCAGGTTGAAACACCAGACCCTGCTATGAACTCGATGCTTAACGTACATAACCCACGTCAGTGTCACACCACCAAAAACTGGTCTCGTTACCTGTCTCTGTACCAGCTTGGCTATGGCGCACGTGGCATCGGTTTCCGTGATTCTTCGCAAGATACGTTGGGCGTGATTACTCATATGCCAGAAGAGGCGCGTGAGTTCATTGAGCGCTTACTATCAGTGCAAAACATCAATGGTTCTGCAATGCACCAGTTCTTCCCTTCAACCATGGAAGCGAACGCGGGTGACTCACGTGAAGAGGAAGATCGTCCGGATTACTACGGCGACGATCATCTGTGGATCATCTACGCAGTCACTCAATATGTGAAAGAGACAGGCAATGCTGATTTCTTGAACAAAGTGATTCCGTTCTATCAAAAAGACAAAGCGGGCAACCCTGTGGAAACAGGCACCGTTTGGGATCACTTGTGCCGCGCGATCGAGTTTACCTACACCAATACGGGTGAGCACGGCCTACCGTTATTAGGTTTTGCAGACTGGAATGACACGGTGAACCTGCCAACAGGTGCAGAGTCGATGATGGTAGCCAACATGTACGGTAAAGCTCTGCTCGATATGTTGGACCTCTGTGAGTTACGCGGTGAGGAACAGCTGACCGCTCAGTTCAATGAGCAATACCAACAAATGCAGAGCACAGTGAATGAGTGCGGTTGGGATGGCGAATGGTTTGTGCGTTACTTTGATGAGCAAGGCCTGCCAATTGGTTCTCACAAGAATGAACAAGGGCAGATCTACACTAACGGTCAAAGCTGGCCTGTGATTTCTGGTTTCGCGACACAAGAACGTGCCACACAAGCACTAGATTCGGTTTACAACAAGCTGAACACGACCAATGGTATCAAGCTTTCAACTCCAGGCTACAACGGCTTTGATCCACAACTTGGTGGCGTTTCGACATATCCACCGGGTGCGAAAGAGAACGGTGGTATCTTCCTGCATTCAAACCCATGGGTGATGATCGCGGAAGCGAAAATGGGCAACGGCGAGCGTGCTTATGAGTACTACCGTCAAATTAATCCGGCTTCTAAGAACGACGATATTGATACTTTCGAATCGGAGCCATACTGCTACCCGCAAAACATCTTGGGCGACGAACATAAACAGTTCGGCCTAGGTCGTAATGCATGGCTGTCTGGTACTTCATCTTGGACATACGTGGCAGGTACGCAGTGGATTCTAGGTGTTCGACCTGAAATTGATGGCTTGCTGGTGGATCCTTGTATTCCGGCTGAGTGGCCTGAGTTTAAGGTCCGTCGTCAGTTCCGTGGTGCGACGTATCATATTCATGTCACGAACCCGAATAACGTATGTAAGGGCGTGGTTGAGATGAAGGTCAATGGTGACCTGATTTCAGGCAACAAAGCACCGGTATTTACATCGGGAGAGCACACGGTAGAGGTGGTTTTAGGTTAACAAAGAGAAGGGCGCTTTATGCGCCCTTTATTGCTCTTTCGTTTGGTTATTTTGGTTATTTTGGTTGATAGGTGGCTTGGCATTGCCAAGTGAAGGTTTGAGACTGGTTCGGGCTAAGCGTTAATAAGCCAATCTGGTTATTGAATGCATCGGCAGGGCAAGTCATGGGCTCTATTGCAATACTTTGCTCACTTGTCGGAGTGTATAGCTGAACAAATGGGTAGCTCGCATCTTGTTGATAATGAATTGCGGCAGATGAATCTGAGTGTGTCAAAGTCAGTTGGTTGGTTGTCTTAGAATCAAATTCAAAGCAGTGGTTTAGGCTTTGACTGGTCAGGGAGTCATCCAAAGACAAACGGTCAAAAGCCTGTTTTTCACCATTGGGTAGGTCGTTCTCATGTACGACCTCAGCGCAAGGCGACATAGTCAATTCACACTGTTCTAGGTCATTGCCGAGCGAGAAATAAGGGTGCCAAGCATCACCGAATGGGAAGGCGAAATCACCACAATTAGAGACAGTTGTTGAGCAAGAGAGCTTACCCGTTGTGTCGATAGTGAAGGTGACTTCAAGGTTAAAAGCGAACGGGAAAGCAGGGTGCAAAGATGATGTCTGATATTGCAGCGTCACACTGGCTGATTTTTCATTGGCTGCGCTGTTTTTGATTGAAAAAGGTTGGTTGTAGAGCAAGCCATGTACGGCGTGATCAGACCAAGGGAAGTTAGCTGGGAGTTGATGGTTTTGGTTGTCGAAACTGTAGCGACCTAAGTTTAAACGGTTTGGAAAAGGGAATAATTTAGCACTGCGGGAAAAGAACGGATGTTGGTTGATCAGTTCATCATAATTCTGATAACCACAAATAAAAGAGAATGGACTGTTATTTACAATGTATTTATTTATAACAGCACCAAATCCATTGATTATTTGAAGTTCTATACCATGCTGGTGGTTTATTAATGTGACAGAGTCAATATTTCCAAATTTTTCATTTATAATTTTAAACATGTTGATGTCTCCATTTTTGAAAGATATTAACAAGAAGAAAAAAATATTCAATGGCGGTTTTAAAATGAATAATAAAATTCCATATACAAGCTATTCAGGAAATTCAAAACACCTGTGTAAAAAAGGTGATGCAGTTGAATTTATTCAACCTTGGTACACGCCAATTTCTACGACACCAGAAAATACAGGTATGGCGATCGGTGGTATCGGTAATACTTTTACATTGACGCCAAATGGTAACACGCCAAACTTCAGCTTTATTCCAGGAATATTTGTCGACTGTTCAGAACAAGTTATTAATTTTAATGACTTTTATGCGTCAGTGATGGATGTGCCGACTATTGAAGCGCTTCAGGTTGTTAACGAGCAAGAGCTTAGTGTTCATCTGAATTTTTACCCAGCGCTATTCGATGGAAAGAAGATAGATAAAGAAAACATTTCGAATGCGATTAACCTCATTCGTGCCGCATTAGAAAATGGTAATTTCTATAAAGAAAATAAAGATAAGTTTATAAAGTGGGATGTCGAATTTTCTAATAAGACTCAATTATTAATAGAATCAGATTCATCGTCGATTGATTGTCAATTATATGTAGCCTTAGATTTCTTTAATGGTTTGTTAATAAATGATACAACGAGACAGCTATCACTAACTGCGGGAAATAATAGTGATATAGAAAGTGTTAATGGTAGCGATATCGAATATAAGGCTTTATATCCATTAGCTGAATATAAATATAATAGTTTTGATGGTATTAATATAAAGCGAAAGGTAGTCTCGCCGATCGTTAAAGAGGATAAGCGCCTCTGTTCTATGCCGATGCACTGGAACCACTTCCAGATTACTAATGAATCACAGCAAACACGCGTGATTACTCTTGCTCAACCTCTACAAAACTTGATTGGTTCAACCTACCGAAAAGGTCGTGATGGGATTCAAGATTCGGCGTGTACCTTATCTCAAAACCCGATTGCTCAGCAGCATAAAGCGGTGAAGGTCAATGATGAAAGCCACGGTTTTACCGGTGTTCAGCTCACTAGTCAGTCCCCTTATCAAAGTGACATTGAGGGTGAGGTGGTGTTTGGTGTTCAAGCCGAAAACCGTTTGACTAAATCTGGCAAGGTAACGGTGTCTGTTAAGCCAACGCTTTATACTTCGAAAGTGACCCAGCAAACTGAGTTCGCACTGAAAACAGGCCGTACTAATACAGAATTCCAAACTGGGATCTACACTGGGCGCGAAGCATTGAGTGCATTGGTCGTGGTTCAGGTTGAGTTGGAGCCGGGCGAATCCGTTGACCTGCGTTTCGCACAGGTGATGGCACACAGTAAAGTGATGCTCAATGGCTGGCACTCAGACAAGGCTTACACGCAATTCTACCCACAAGCAAAGCCTGCCTTACCGATGTTACAAGATGTTTTGCCAAAGCTTGAGGTGATTGAGCAGAAGATTATTGAGCAACAGACCGCTTTCCTAGAGCAAGCTCAAAGCAAAATATCACAGCCTGAATCAGCGCTGCGCTATGCGACGATGGCGATGAACTCACTGTCGTTTTTAGCCGAATCTACGGTATGGGATAAAGAAGATAAGTTCCTAGTGAAAGAGTGTGTTGATTACCCATTCTTTAACTCTTTGGATGTGTATTTTTACGGCTCGTTTTCACTGCTTTACTTGCTGCCGGAGCTTGATGGCTGCGTAATGAAAGAGTTCTCAAAAGCGATTTTGGCTGAAGACTTCACTCAGCGCCGTTACTGGGAATATGAAGCGACACCGAATGCTGAATTGGTTGATGAAAAGTACCAAGGTGTGCGTGCGATTCGAGGTGCAGTAATCCACGATTTGGGTAGCCCGTTCGACATTCAGCCTGACGCGTATAGCTGGCATAATGTTAAGGAATGGAAGGACTTAGCACCGAAATACATTCTAATGGTGTACCGTCACTACCAAAACACACAAGATATATCAGTGGTTAAAGAGTGCTGGCAGGCTGTGACTGAGAGCATCGATTTCTTATCGAACTTGATTGCTGAAGGTGACGATTTACCGCTAACCCGAGGTACAGACGACACCTTCGATAACCTTGCGTCTCACGGTATCTCTATTTACTGTGCGAGTCTCTGGGTTGCAGGCCTGCAAGCCGCGAGTGAACTTGCACAATTGATAGGTGAAAACGATCTAGGCGCGGGTTACCTGACACGTTCGAAAAAGGCATTAGCAACAGTTGAGCAGAGCTTGTGGGATGAGAAAGAAGGTTATTACCACTTCTTTGTGACGCCTGTCCAAGCTAAGCATCTAACGGGCGAAGGCTATCAAGCTTTGGAAACTCTCGGGCTGACTTTAACGGGTGATGCGATTCTTGACAAGAATACGCTCAATGCTTATCTCAATGAGACCGATACCTCCATTAACATTAATAAGGTATCTCAAAGAGCCTCTAAGAAACGCTTATTGAGTGAGACAGCACCTCAAGCTTTCACGCAAGAATATCTAGAGTTGGTGTCTGATTCAGACAATAGCTTTGGTGATGCACTGCTTGCAGACAGCTATCTCAAACTGATTGGCCTAGAGGGTATTTTCCCGCAACAGCGCATTCAGCGTGCATTGGACTATGTTTATAAACATAACTTCGAGATTAACAGCCCTAAACTTGGGGTAGCGAACATGACGCTCGCGGATGGCTCTCCACATGAGGCTTTTCAGGCGCAAGACGTGTGGATCGGCGTGCAGTTTAGTGTCGCGACAGCGTTGAGTTTAGCGGGTAAATCGCAGCAAGCGGAAACATTGATGGATACTGTGTATACCGCGCTGTATGACTATTCAAAGATTCCATTTGCCGCACCAGAAGGGTTCAATTGTTCTGTCTCATTTGATGAGAAAGATCTTACAGAATCTTTTAAATTGTCACAAAATGATGCGAAAAAGTGGATTAATGCACTTAAATTGCAAAACTGTGTGCTGTCTGACGGTCGGGTTAGTCCTGAGCTGACTAAAGACAGTGGTAAATTTGTTAATATGGTTAAAGGTGAAATTTCAGCGGAGCAAGCCATGGTTCTTCACAAGTGGCTTCTGAGCACTGGGTTGAAATACACCGCAGGTCGCTACTTCCGACCGGGGATGATTTTCGCCTACTTATATTAATTAAATAGTATGAGTTTCAACTTGAGCAATGTTGAGTTGAAACTGATGGGGAGCTCTAGGGCTCCCCAAATGTCACTGGATTAGGGTATCGAGATGCGCACTAAAACTAAAAAAACCACCGTATACGATGTAGCGAGGCTAGCTGGCGTTTCGCCAAGCACGGTTTCTCGTTTTCTTAATCGAACAACCTATGTGTCGGATGATAAAAGCCAGAATATCGAACAGGCGATCAAAGACACCGGCTACAAGCCCAATTTTCAGATGCAGGAAAACATTAATCGCCGTTCACTCACTATAGGTGTATTGGTGCAACATCCTGATAGCCCTTATACCAGTCGTATCCTCAACGACATGGAGAAAACCCTGATAGCTCAAGGCTATTCGTTAGTGATAGCAACCGGGCATTGGCAAAAAAAGCTCGAGATACACGCTTTAGAGTATCTGGCTAAGAGCAATGTCGATGGCATGATCATTGTGACAGGCAGCATTACCAAAGAAGACATCGCGAAGTATGCGCAAGACATTCCGGTGGTTGCGGTAGGCTATGACATGGTTGCAGATAATGTTCGCTCAATTAACATTGATAATGTGTTGGGTGGTTACATGGCAACCCTCCACTTGCTCCAACAGGGGCATGTGAATATTGCTCATATCAAAGGGCTTTCAAGCCAGCCAGACGCAGGTAATCGTTTTGAAGGCTATAAGAAAGCGCTTCAAGAAGCGGGCATTAAGGTGATGCCAAAGCTCGTCAAGCAAGGGGATTTCAGTAGTGAAACTGGCTATGAGAAAACCGTGGAATTAATTGAATCTAAGATTCATTTTTCTGCCCTGTTTGCCGCCAATGATCAAACGGCTTATGGGGCGATTAAGGCGCTCCATGATCACGGTTACAAAGTGCCAGAAGATGTGTCTGTGATTGGGTTTGATGACTTGCCAACGTCAAAGTATTTCACACCCGCGTTAACAACATTAAGGCAGCCAATTGAAGAGATTGGCGAGGTGTGTGCTCAGTCGATCTTGAACTTGTTATCTGGTGAGAGGCATGAAGCGCGATTACCACCGATCGATTTAATCGTCAGGGAGTCGACTAAGTCTTTGTATCGTTAATTTCAACACAAGCATCAAGGTGGTGCGCCCGTGATAATTCGTATTGATGTTAATGCAGGGCATGGGGCAGGTAAGCTAAAACACTTCTGCCCTATTCCTTGCCAGCCGCGCTCAACCTCTCAAATGATAGTGAGGTGATTTGACCTACTTTTTCTTATCTATGTAATGTCTAGGGAAGTGGGCGCTTATCAGATAACAACTATAGGAAAGCTATGGCTAATGAAAGAACTAAATACATTTTAGAGTGTTAATGAGCGTGATGTTATTCTGTTAGTGCTAGAGGAGTTTAATGTTTCCGACTCATTTGCTCAATGGTTTGTTTGTCGTGTTCGAGAAGAAATAACCTTAGTGAAAACGCTCGGTGCTTGGCACTCTGTCGTAGATACTAACCTAGGCGAGTCAGACTTAGTCTATATCTATCAATCAGATGACTTATCCTCACAAGCAATACTTATTGAAAACAAGATTGATGCTTCAGCTCAGGCTCAACAAGGAGGGAGATACAGGCTTAGGGGGAACAGAGGTCTAGAAGATGGTCTTTGGCAAGATGTTAGAACATGTATCATTGCCCCAAAGGCATATATCGCTTGAAATGCTGAGCCGTACGACGCTGCCATTTCATATAAAGAAATAATGGTTTACCTTGCGACGGTTTGCCCCAAAACAACAGAATTTGCACCAAAATACTTAGCTTATGTCTCAGAACATTTTCCTCAATTTAATCCCGAGCCATCAAAACCCCGAGTTAATGGGCGCGACTGGATTCATTTCTTTCCCGATCCAATAAATAAAAAAATACGAATCATAAAGTCGGGAAAATCAGTAAACATAGAAACACCATTACCTGAAATATCAATCGCAGAACAAAGTTTTGACTCAGTATTGGAAAAATTAGTATCGCTCTAAATAAAGCTCAGCAGTTGCATTCGTGGATGGAAAATTACTCTTCTGTGTGACCGTTAAAGAAACGATGCTAAGGAAAACTTAAGTCCAGAGGCTTGCTGGTGGGGTATGAAACACAGAAATGCCCCGCAATGTGTGTAGATAGAGATAAAACGTTATTTGGGGCAATAGGTTGTTCAGCCTCAACGGAAGATGTGAAAATAAGCAATGCTTTGTAGATAAACTCCCTTTTTTTAATGCCAAAGTAGACCGACTATTTTGAAGGCAATATTTTAGGGTATTTGTAAGGGCCAAATGCATATGGTTACTTTCCTAACGATTAGCTAGTTCTGCTTCTTCAATTAGCTCCCAGAAAGTTAGGGTTTTATTCTGCACATCGCTACTGTGGAGTACACTTATATGATCCTCATTTACCCCGTAAAGTGAGTGGGCTTGGTTTACCGACTCTATTCGTAATTGGCTACTCAACAATATGGTTCCATCTCCACTTTCTCCTCGTGTCGTTGGACTTTTTTGATAAGCAAAGATTAACAAGTGAGCGGGAACATTCTTTTGCGCTTGGGGAGAAAAAAGGTTTTGAATCGCTTTTCCATTTGGCGTTAAATCTCGCCACGAGGGCATGACAACTGGAGAGTATTTGACCCCTGCTTCCGCAGAAGAAACCCCACCAAAAGGAGACGCTATCGAGGTAAATGAGCGCACGAGTTCACAGCGATTGCTAGCACTACACACATTCAGATATCTTTGAGTTAACACGCCTCCCATACTGTGAGCCACAATATGGATTGGTTGATAATCGTGTTCTTGATGTAGCTGTCGCATAATGCCTGCGATCGAGTGTGAAAGCAGTGTATGCGAGAAGGCTGAGGGGTAGTTAATGATCCACGGTTGATACTTGTCCCGGTCGAGCGCATCGATCATCTGTTCAAAATCTCTTCCACTTCCCCCCATTCCATGAATATAAAGGACGGGGATTTTATCATCTTGGTATGGTTCAAGAAAAAATAGCCCCACATAGTCACTCTCAACAAACTGTAGAGGCTGCCACATGCCCATTTCTTTTGCCTCATGGGAAAACGCAGGGTCATTCCATTCAACAATTCTACCAATTCGCTCTGGCTTTACCTCGAATTCTAGATATGGAGTAACCAATAGGCCATCTAATGCGGGAATACCATCTGAAATCCGATTCTTTGAAGTAAGGATGAATTGATCGTCAGCGAGCAACGTTTTTTGATACAGATAGCTTGGTTCGTTAGTTTGATAAATAAAATCTAAATTACTATCTTCAAAAATGACAATGTATTCAGTCAGGTTGAAGAATGAAGGGAAGCGAGTTTTGTTGCTACTCGACATCGAGTGTGCGGTCAGTACGCCACTTTTATCTATTGTTGAGAGTTGCAGCACGAGGTAGCGAGCATTTTCGTCAGAGTCGGGAGTAACAATTGAAAACTCTTGATAGAGCTTATCTGCTTGATGCAAGTCTGACTGAAGTGTGATTAACGAACCACAGCCACTGAGAAATACCAATAGGCCCAGTGCCCAAATAAGTGTCCGTGTCATCAAATTACTCCTACTGGAAAACGATTTGTTATGGATTCATTACAAGAAGCCCGCTGTATAAGCGGGCTCGACAACACTGTAACTTTCACAGTTAGAATTTGTAGTTCATACCGATAGACATCAGTAAACTGTCACTCGTGTAAAAGTCGATGTTGGAACTGTTAATCGTACTACCAACAAATGACGTGATACTCCAGTTATCCCAACTCGGAATATTCTTATACTCATAAGCCAAAAATAGGCGATATACATCATCGCTTCTTGTTTGATTGAAAATCGGGTTGTTTGCTGAAAAGTCTCTCCATGCGTAGCTGCCTGTCAATGAGAGGCCGTAGTTTTGTGTGACATAAAAATAGCTTAGCTCACCTTTGTAAGCATCAAACGTATTTGCCTCACCTGTTGCATCGTGTTTAGTGTAGCTGAAAGCTGTTATATAACCGGAATTCACATTCAGCATAGAGCGATATTGTCCTTTAATATAGTAGGTATCACTCTCTCTCAAAAGTGCTGAAGAGGTAATTTCTTCATTTTCAATATCTGCCGTCGCATAGGCCATATCAAAAGACACACCGCTGTTCCAAATATTTGAAAGCTTCAGACGATAGGCGTCACCTTTTCGGTCTGTAGTCGCTCGATTTTGTCCGGTTAGATAAGGGTTGCTCCATACCTCATCGGCAACAACAGTCGGAAGGTAGCCGATATCGAGTCTAGTCCCATTTTTGTAGTCATATTGATATCCAAGTTCAAAGGCGAGTGTTCCAACGGCTAAGTCATCACGTGAAGTACCTAGGTAGACTCGCTGGTTACTTTGTTCGTTTAGGGCGTAGTAAAGATTGCCTAGAGGGGCAATAAACCCTTGCTCTGAACTTTCACCTTTACCAAGATGATTGATTTGCTCTGGACCATTGGTATCAAAGTTAGAGTTGGTAGTGCTAAAGCCAGAGTTTAAAGAGATCTCACCACTGAAGCGTGAAGTATCAAATGCATGAGCAGAGCTAAAAGAAATAGGTAGTAAGGCAAAAAGGCAAAGAGTTTTCTTATTCATTGGTCATTCTCATCAACATTATTAGGTCAGGCTATCCGTAAACGACTATTCCATAAGTTGATAAGAAGTATATTCCTATTCATACATGCTAACTATGAATTAGAGAAATGCATTTTTGCCATATCTAGCTTAAACCTCAGGGAGTGCAAGACTATCAAAGTAAGACTGGATGATTTGGTGAAGGTGTTGATTGAGTGGGTAACCACGCTTTGATTGCAAATATCCGCCACTCACTCTGATCTTTCTCATTTGCTTAGGCAGCTCTGGTAGTGGGTAGCTGGCCAAGCGCCGATCAAGTGAAGTCATATACTGGCTACCAAACATAATTGCATCAGACGTGCTTAGTTTATTGGTTAGAACGCGAACACTATGCGTCGTCAAGGAAACTCGTGGCTGAAAACCTTTGGCAAGGTAAACTTCTTCAACGGGAGAGCGCTTCGAGTTTATTCCGTCAATAATTACTCGCGCCAATGGCAGATGGTGAATTGATGCCCATTCTGAACTTTTGCTCAGCACCGGGTGGTTTTCTCTCGCTACTAGACAAAGTTCAACTTCTTCTAGAGTGTGGCTGTATATTTCCTGAGGTAGCGGGTAGCCTTCAAAGTGAATTAAGTAGTCAATGCTACCGTTAAGCACTTCTGCCAGTGAGTGTTCCTGCCAGTAAACCATGCTGAAGTTAGCATTTGGAAATTGACCACGTAACACGTTAAAAATACCTTCTCCGTGCAGCTCTAAAAAGAAAATATTCATGGCAATTTTAACGTCGCCATTAAACTCCACTGGATCAAAGTTCTGGTAAGACTCGACTACCTTGATTAACGGCCTTAACATCAAGTCGCTCGCTTCCGCCAACTTCTCAGCTAATTCGGAAGGCTCAACCCCATGTGCTTTACGAATAAACAGCTGTTCACCAAACACATCACGAAGCTTTGCTAGGCCACGACTCACACTGGTTTGTGAAATCCCTAGCTTGTCTGCTGCGGCGTGAGTATTACGTGTTTCCACCACAGTTTTAAGCAGTTTCAATAAGTTTAAGTCAAGCTCTTGCAGTTTGTTCTTCATACTAGTTTCACTATGCAGATAAAGTCTGATCAAAAAATGTGTGGACAGTTTGATGCAAATATTGGCTAAAAGGACTACCTCGGCGAGTTTGAAGGTAAGCGCCATTGATGTCGAGTACATTGTATTGATGAGATAACGGGGGGAGCGGGTAACAGGCAAGCTCTGGGGCAATTTGACGAACATAATCACTCGAGTAAATGATAGCATCACTGTTTTTAACCAGTTCTACGACCGTCCTAACACTGTGTGTGGTCAGCAAAAAGTTAGCTTGGTAACCTTGCTGCTCATATACTCGCTCCAATATTCCTCTTCTAGGATTAATGCCGTCAAGATAGAGTCGAACAATCGGTAGATTATGGATAGAACACCACTCACTTCCTTGAGAAAGAGAGGGGTGATCTTTTCTCGCTAAAATTACGTTTTCCATTGTTGCAAGGTTACGACAGTACATATCTTGAGGCATATCGTAGGATTCAAATTGAATCACATAGTCGATATTCCCTTGCAATACCTCATAGAGTGAGTCTTTTTGCCATTGAGATATGTTGAACGTTGCGTTAGGGAAAGCAGCATACAATGCAAGAATCAATCGTGGTCCAAAAAATTCTAGCAAGAAGGTATTGGCTAATATATTGACACTTCCTGAATATTGTTTGGGATCAAAGGCAGAATAATCTTCAATCACTCGTTCAATAGGATGAAGCATCTGAGTAGAAGCTTCAGCTAGCATGACTGCTAACTCAGATGGCTCCACTCCATGTGCTTTTCGGATAAATAGCTGTTCACCAAAGTTCTCTTTAAGCTTTGCCATTGCTCGGCTAACACTGGTTTGTGATATCTCTAGTTTTTCTGCAGCGGCATGTGAGTTCTGAGTTTCAACTACAGCACGTAAAATTCGAAGAAGATTTAGATCTAACTCTTTGATATTAATAGCACACATCCTTATGTTGTTACTGTCCTAAACATTAGCAGAGAAACACCAAAGCCAATTCGTTTCTTTACTAAAATGAGAGTTGCTACTCTCTTTCAATTAAGAGCTTATCTTTCAAAAATGAATTTCTCTAATTCATACAGTAGTTCAATTAATTTATTTATATTACGTTCATCGCAGCAAGGAGTGCTTTTATATCAAACTGTATAGGTGACAACATGAAATCACGAAATCTTATTCTTTCTTATATTGCAGCAAGCTTATTTAGTGCAGGTGTAATGGCGAACGCAGATAAAAATGCGCTAACTCTCTCTTCTCAACCAATACCTTTAACGACGGCTGTGAGCCCCGAGTTTTACGAGTTTTCGAAAAACTTTCCGGCAGCTAATGTTGAAGCATTGCAAGAAAACTTACCTAAAACTGAGTCTGAGTGGCGTTCTGTTGTTGAATCACGAGATAAAGCTGCCATAGAGCGAACTGAGTTTATTGCTCATACTTTAGAAGTCACCATAGAGAAAGCTTCAATTGCAGGTGTTGACGTCTATTGGGTTACGCCAAAAACAGTAGCACCAAAGTTAAAAGATAAACTGTTTGTGGCAATACAAGGGGGGGCTTACATGCTCAATAGTGGTTTAGCTTCTGCAGCAGAGGCATCTATTATTGCAGCGAAAATGCAAATACCAGTGATTGCTATCGATTACACTAAATCGATCGACGCACCTGCTCCAGCTGCACGAAATGACATCATTACAGTCTGGAACGAGCTATTAAAAAGTCATTCCGCTGAATCAATTGTTATGGGAGGCTCGTCTGCTGGCGGCTCACTAACTCTCGCAGTAACTCAAGAGCTGAATAAGCAAGCATTGCCGATACCAAGCGCACTATATGTCGGAACACCAAGTGTTGATATGACAATGGCAGGAGACAGCCGCTATATTAACGAAGGACTCGATCATATCCTAGGAGCTTGGCGCGGAATGGCCTCGGCTATGGTTGACGTATATGTTGGGGACATAGAGCCGAGCGATCCGGTTGTATCTGTAATCAACGGTAGCTTTAACAACTTTCCGCCAACATATCTAATTACTGGTACTCGCGATTTGTTATTGAGTGATACTGTTCGAGTACATCGTGAACTTAGAAGAGTGGGTGTACCGGCAGAGCTAAATGTCTACGAAGGTCAGTCACATGGAGATTACGCCGCCGCTTTTGGTACGCCTGAATCAAATGAACATTATCAGGCATTGAGTGAGTTTCTTTATGGATATCTGGTGAAGTAACTTTAAGTTAAATATAACTAATATTCACTCCTTCTAATATAATCATGCCACCTATGTGGCATGATATCCGTTGTGAAGAGCTGGCATATTGGATAACGGGGGAGATATGAAGGCCGCAATATTACGTAACCAGAGGGAACGAATTAAAAGCAACACCTCGTGCTTCTCTCGAGTGGTATCGTGGGTGGCGATAATTATTAACTCATCACAACCTTCACACATCAGGTTGTCTAATCAGTATTCCAGATATTGAAAGGAAACGAAGGATTACACCCGCCCCCCCATTCCATACTTTACCCATTCGAGCATTACAAATTAGAGTAAAATTACTAACAAACTTCTGTCCAAAAACGAGTTGAGCGAAGCCGCTCGGCGACTGTGATCACCAAGCGATTCTGTCGTACCTTAATTACCAAGCGACTTTGTCATTACACTAACTACCGAGGGAAAATGTCGGGACTGATTTAGCGTACTTTTTAAA